>JACQYN010000014.1 GCA_016208235.1 Deltaproteobacteria bacterium | reverse complement strand
CTGGACGGCACCGAGGCCACCCATGACCGCTTCCGGGGCGAACCGGGGTCCTTTGCCAAGGCCATGGCCGGGGTGACCAACTGCCAGGAAGTGGGCCTGAAGGTAGGTCTGCGCTTCACCATCAGCCGCCTCAACTTTCAGGAGGCCCCGGCCATCTTCGACCTGGTGGAGGAATATAATATCCCCCGCATCTGCTTCTATCACCTGGTCTATGCGGGCCGGGGCACCAAGCTGGTGGAGGAGGCCTTAACCCACGGCCAGACCCGGGCTCTGGTGGACCTGATCTGCGCCCGCACCCGGCGCCTCTTCGACTCCGGCCGCCAGGTGGAGGTGCTCACCGTGGACAACCACGCGGACGGCCCCTACCTTTACCTGAAGCTGCTCCAGGAGGACCCCCAGCGGGCCGCGGAGGTGCTGGCGCTCTTGCAGATGAACGAAGGCAACAGCTCCGGCCGGGGCATCGGCTGCGTCAGTTGGGACGGTGAGGTCTATGCCGACCAATTCTGGCGGCACCACTCCTTCGGCAACGTCCGGCGCCGGCGGTTCAGCGAGATCTGGACAGACATGACCGACGAACTCATGGCCCGCCTCAAGGACAAAAAACGCTACGTGACCGGGCGCTGCGCCGATTGCCGCTGGCTGGACGTCTGCGCCGGCAACTTCCGGGTCCGGGCCGAAGCCCTCACCGGCGACCTCTGGGCCCCGGACCCCGCGTGCTACCTCACCGATGAAGAAATCGGTTTGAGTTGAGTTTGGAAGAATAGGGACAGACGCTATTTTTTCCGGCCTCTGAGCCCCCCTGCCCACCTGCCTTTCAGTTTTTAAAAAATAACGTCTGTTCCTATTTTTCCCGCGCGCGCAATTTCTCTCGGCTAGATTTTTCTTAACCGGCATCCTCTCTTTCCTTTATACTCACCCCAGTAAACCCGAAGAGTTTCCGTCGCCGAAAGGACCCGCATGGGTGCACCGGATACACCGTCATTCTGGGGGCAGACACGAGGCCTGACCTGGCCTTTCTGGGTTGCCAACATCATGGAGACGATCGAACGCCTCGCCTATTACGGCGTGCGCGTCGTCATCCCCATCTATATCGCCCAGGCCGACGAGATCGGCGGATTGCACTTCAGCCAGAGCGAGAAGGGGTTCATTTTCCTGTGGTGGGCCTTGGTACAGTCTTCCCTGCCGGTGTTCACCGGCGGCTTCGCCGACCGCTATGGGTACAAGAGGCAGATCGTGGTGGCTATAATTTTAAAAGTGCTGGGCTACCTCATGATGGCCACCCAACGCACCTTCTGGCCGTTTTTCGCCGGCTGCCTGCTGCTGGCCGCGGGTACTGCGGTCTTCAAGCCGCCCATTCAGGGAACCTTTGTCAAGACCCTCACCCATGAGACCTCCGGGGTGGGCTGGGGTTTCTTCTACATGGTGATCAACGTCGGCGCCTTCCTGGGCCCGCCGCTGGCGCATTTTCTCTATGGGTACTCCTGGCCCATGGTCTTTTACGGCTGTGCCGTCCTGGTCACCCTGAACCTGTTGTGGCTTTTCACTTACCAGGAAATGGATTCAGGGGTCGATAGATCCACCGGAGTCTGGCAGGTGGTGGTGGACACGGCCCGGGAAATCCTCAACCCCCGGCTTCTCGCCTTTATTCTCATTATTTCGGTGTTCTGGGCAGTGCTCGAGCAGCTCTGGGACATGCTGCCCAATTTCATCGTGGATTGGACCGACAGTTCCTCCCTGGCCCGGCACCTGCCGGAATTCATGCTCTCCCGGAACCTCTCCCGGGGTCCCCAAATCGCCCAGGAGTGGGTGATCAATCTCAATCCTTTTATGATTATTTTCCTGGTCGCCCCGCTATCATGGTATGCCAACCGGGTGATGCGCCGGCTAACCTCCATCTTTTTCGGCTTTATCTTTGTCAGCTTGGGTATTTATTTGGTGGGTTCCAGCATGTCCATTTTCATGTGTCTGGCCGGCATCGTCTGCTTCACTGCGGGGGAGATGATGTGTTCCCCCAAGATGAGAGAGTATCTGGCCGTGATCGCGCCTGAAGGCAAGAAGGCGCTGTACATGGGCTACGCCAGTATCCCTTATGCCTTTGGCTGGGGCTACGGGTCTTTTCTGGGAGGAAAGCTCTATGAACAGGCCGGCGAAAAGGCGAATCTGGCCCTGCGGTACATGTCCGAAGTGCTTAAGGTGCATGATCTTCCGGATCGTTCCCAGGCCTTTGCCAGATTGACGGAGATGCTGGGCCAGACCCCGGCTCAGGTGACGCAACTGTTGTGGGACAAGTACGATCCCAGTTGGGTCTGGACGCCTTTTGCCATTGCCGGAATTTTTGCCGCCATGGCCATGTATGCCTTCATCCACTTTGCCAGGCGGTGGCATGATGTAAACGCCTGACAGGACAGGCCCCTGCAACTATGATCCAGATAGGTTGAATTTTCAGCAAGTTGATAAGTTTCGGATCATAACAGTGATCTTTAACGGGCTTGCTGCCAAAAAACCTCGGCGGCGTGCGGGGCTGAATCGATATTATTTCTCCGCCTAAAATAATCCTCCTGCCTGAATGAATTCATCACTCGCTTAATTTTTCAAAAATTTTAGAAAATACTCCAAAATATTGGAATTTCCCTATCCTTTTATTTGAACATGTTTAGTAATTTTAATAGATTAGTTACGGCACTAAAATTGCATAATAGAAGTTAAAATTCCATAATAATCGAACTTCTGAACCCAGCATTAAGGGATTGCTCATTGGGGCTGCCTATCATATGTTATTAATACTTCCCTGGACAATGGTAAGATTAATGTACAGTATTGTGTCAACAAATTATTCGATATGGTCAGAGTGGATTATTTTTAAGAAGCCGCCATATAATCAGCCATAACTTAGGATACCAACAAAATGACTTCAAATGGAATATCAAAAATTATAATAAAAAAAGAAATTGTATCGCTATTTATTGAAAGTCCGCTATATTTTACTATGCCATTACAAAAAAGACTTGAGCTCGTTACGCAATATGGGGAGAGGCGTTCATATATGGGGCTTATAAATTATTTATCAAATTGGATAAAAACAGGTAATTTCGTTAAACCACCCTTTTTATAAGGGGTGGGCACATCTGTTCCCCTGAATAAAGACAAAATATGATTATATTTTTTAACCATATTTTAATCAGTTTTGATAAAAATCCCTTTTAACCCTTGCTAAGGAAGAACGAAAATGGACGCCACCCCGTTTTGGATCATTTGTGGGTTCGGCGGATTTGCCCTGGCCTGTTGCGTAGTAAATTTTTTGGGCTATTCGAAAAAAGGTCATGTGCTGTTCAACGTTGAGCATAACAGGAAGAACCACCGACTTAAGCAGGTAAGTTAGCCGTCCCCGCTAGTTCGCCGGTCCCAGCTTATTTGCGGGTTAGGGAGGGAAGGGTTCAGAGTCCGTAAGGGGGTGGAAAACCAGCTCCTACGGCCTTTATAGCCTTAGCAGACAGCCATGGAATTCGCCCCAACGGAATCTACAAAAATAAAAATGGCGGGCACAGAGGCCCGCCCCACCTTTACTTGGTATCCCAGGCATATAAAAGAAAAAAGCGGTATAAGGCGAACCGCAAAAACCACAGCTTATACCGCCATACACGCCGTTGCCGCAAGGCCAAGACGCGGGAGCGATTTCCTGGTGCGACCTTCTGAGCCTGCCGATGCTTAAATTACTGCGTCAGATCTTGCTGACCTTTACCGCCTGCAAACCCTTGGGGCCTTCGTTTACTTCGAATTCCACCTTGTCGTCTTCCTTCAAGGTGCGGAAGCCGCTGCCCACGATATTGGTGTAATGCACGAACAGGTCGGGGCCGTCATCCCGCTTGATGAAGCCATACCCCTTGGCCTCATTGAACCACTTGACACTGCCGGTATAGCGTTCCATAACTCCTCCCGCTCCTTCGACCTGGATTCCTTTGTCGGCTTTCAGCCGCGGGGGGCGCAGGCCAAAAAAAAACGGCCGGCTCCCGCCATACCGTCATTGCCTTGCTAAGTTGCTAAGTCGCCCCGATTCACTGCATTGCGCCTGACTAAAGGATATTCAGCCCTGTAGCACATTTTGCCCAGAGCTGTCAAGAAATTTAAATATAGTTTTTAGTTTTGCGTTTGTAGTTGAATAGTTAAAAGATTAGCAGAACATTGTGGGTTTGTATTATTTGCAAGTGAAAATAGGTATGGAGGGCTGGCCGGAATCAAATCCCGCAGGCAAATCCGCCCCACATCTTTTTACTAAAAACTAAAAACTGAAAACCAAAAACTAAAAACCGCCCTTGCCCCTCAAAAATGGTCCAGGGGTATGTCCAAGAGCAACCGGATGTGGTCCTCGGTGCATTCTTCCAGGACTTCCAGGTTGTATCCCCCTTCCAGTACCGTGATGAGCCGGCCACCAGCGGTCTCCTGGGCCAAATCCAGGAGGATCCGCCCCATCTGCCGGTAAGCATCCCGGCTCAGGTTCATATGGGCCAGGGGGTCGCTCTGGTGGGCATCGAAGCCCGCGGAAATCAATAAAACTTGGGGGGCAAATTCCATCAAGCGGGGTATGCCCTCTTTTTTCAAGGCTTCCAGATAGTCCTCGTCCCCGCTCCGGGGGGGAAAAGGCAGGTTCAGGGTAAAACCCTGGCCTGGACCCTTACCCGTCTCCCGGCGGTAACCGGTGCCGGGATAGCAATATTCGGGGTCTTCGTGCAGGGACAGATAAAATACCCGGGGGTCGGCTTCGAAGAGATGTTGGGTGCCGTTGCCGTGGTGCACATCCCAATCCACGATGGCCACCCGTTCCAGGCCGTAATTTTCCAAAAGATAAACCGCGCCTATAGCTATGTTGTTAAAAAAGCAGAATCCCAGCGCCCGGTTACGTTCGGCATGATGTCCCGGAGGCCGCACCGCGCAGAAGGCGTTGTCCACCTTCCCCTCCATGACCGCGTCCGCCGCGGCCAGTACGCCGCCTGCGGCCAATAGCGCAATGTCGTAAGATTCCGGACAGATGCCGCAATCCGGCACCTCAAAGATGTTCTTGCCCTGGGCGCAAGCCTCCCGAAAACGCCGGATATAATCGGGGTCGTGGAGACGCTCCACCCACTTAAGGGGGGCCTCATAGGGTTGGATGGGCGTCACCAACTCGGTGAGGCCCGATTCCTGGAGGTTTTTCTGGATGGCCTTCAAGCGGTCGGGGCGTTCCGGATGCCAGGCCCCGGGGTCATGCCTCAGGTAACGTTCATCATAGACATAGCCGGTGCGGCGCATAGCTTCTCCTGGTCACAGAGTCAGCCCGGAAAGGCCTTAACCAGCGTAACCCGGAGAACCAAGAGATGCAAAGCATTTTTGGGTGGGAGGTTGCGGCAAGAGGGCCAGGGACCTGAGGTTCCTGGCCTTCCCTTAACCTAGACGCCTCAGCCCAACTTCTTCCGCATTATGTAAAAGGTGTCGTCGTTTTCCTCGCTGGGCGAAAAGATCTCCACCACCTGGAAACCCACCTTTTCGTAGAGGCCTATGGCCCCGCCCTTGAGGATGTCCACGTCGAGTTCGACTTCGTCCAGTTTTTTCTTTTTCAACTCTCCAAGCGATCTTTCGATAAGTTCCGTGGCGATGCCCCGGCCCTGAAAATCCGGGTGGACCGCGACGCGCAGGATGATGCCCCGTCGGGTGATCTCGCAGCAGCAGGCTACCAGGAAACCGACTATGTCGGCGGTGGCCGCATCCACGGCCAACAGAAAAACGTCATCCAGGGAGGCCTTGAACTGGTAGTAATCCCACTGCTCCCCGAAGGCCAGGCGCTCGATTTCCATGATCCGCGGCAGATCACGGACCAGGGCGGGCCTGATGCCGATGCCCACATCTCTTGGGGCTTCTGCGAGAATAACAGGCATAGTGAACCTCCTTGGGAATACTTTAGAAAAAAGTTTCCCGATTAGACCCAGGGCTCGAGGCCAATATTTCGGTAAGGGAAAAGTGTCTTCCGCCGGAGGTTAAATTTTGGTTAGGGTGTGCAGCTGGGGCCGGAATTGGGAGACTGGGACGTGACTTTAAAAGGGCAATAAAATCAGCGTGATGTGGAAAGGATCAGGCGGAAGGCCGGCTTCTTCACCAAGATTCCACCCCCTTGCAGGGTTTTTTCTCAGGCGCCGGCTCCCAAGGCGCCCGAGACAATATCTAAAAAATTAATAGCAAAAATAGGCACACTGGCAAGCAGAATTTACCAAACTTTGTTCGCCATAATTATCCTGGTCACGATTATAAGCGGAGTAGAGATTTGCGGGAGGGGACAGGGATGGAGAGTTGGCGCCCTCGTCTCCTAAAAAACAGCCGAGGGTGGCTGTTCCACATTGCCTGGACCCCTCCCCCAACCGACTTCGGAAGCTTAAGTGGTCTCCAGGCGCTGCTCCACCACGTCCCACTTGATATTTTTGAAGAAGTTGTTGATGTAATCCGCGCGTTTCAGGCCGTAGTCGATCATAAACGCGTGTTCAAAGACATCCAGGACCAGGATGGGGTTGCAGCCCGCGGGATGGCCCACGTCGTGCTCATTGATCCACTGGTTGATGAGCAGGCCGTTTTCGATATCTTCGTAACAGATGACCCAGCCGATGCCCCGCATGGCCGCGGTGGCCATAAAGTCCTTGGCGCAGGCCTCCACGGAGCCGAACTGGGCCTCCACCCTTTTGGTCAGGTTCGGGGCTTTGGACGCGTCCCCGTCGCCCCCCAGGTTCTCGAAGTAGAGCTCATGGAGGCGCATGCCGTTAAATTCCCAGCCCAGACGCCGCTTGAGCTCGGCAAATTCCGGAGTGCCTTCCTGGCCCGCTTGCAGCTTGGCCGCCAGCAAGTCCATAACCTTGTTGGTATTGGTCACGTAGCCTTGATAGAGGGTGAAATGGTTTTTCAGCAAGGTGTCACTGAACCCCTGCATGCCCAAGAGAAAAGAATAGTCTTTGGCCGTATAGCTCATAATTACTCCTTTTGGCCGTCAGAGCCGCCGTGATTTTTCGCTTATTATAGGAATGAATGGAGACAAATCAAGGAGGAGGACCGGGAGAAAAATTAGTTCGTTTTGTTCAAGTTTCGACCAGGAGTTCCGAAAGTTATTAAGAGGTATAAAGCATGGGGCGCACCAATATCAGCGAAGCAAGAACGGAACAGCAGAAGATGGAATCGGCACCGGTATGCCTCTGTTTTACGGAGGAGGTGGCCCATTCCTTTCTGGAGACCTTGGGAAATCTCTCCTTGGACTGCGTGGGGGTCACCGACCATACCGGGATCATCCGCTTTACCAATCCTGCCTGCACCCTCATTTTCGGCATGGAGCCCCGGGAGGTCATCGGCCGCCATTTTCGGGAGTTCTATGCCGACCCCAAAGCCCTGGACAAGATGCTGGCCGAATGCCGGGCCAAAGGGCGGGTGGAAAACTGGCCCATGATGGTCCGGAACCGGCAGGGCAAAGCAGTGCCGGTGGAGATCACCCTGGTGCGGATTTACAGCCCGGGGAAAAAAGTCCTGGGCAGCGTGGCGGTAGTTCAGGATAAAAGGCGGCCCGAAGAGCTGGTGCGGCGGCTGCAGCGCCAGGAATTGACGCTGATGCGCCTCAATCGCAGCCTGGAGCAGGCCAACCTGGAACTGGACCGGGCCAACCGCCTGAAGAGCGAATTTTTGGCCAATACCTCCCATGAACTGCGCACCCCCCTCAACGCCATCATGGGCTATTTGCGCCTAGTCATCAACGGCCTCTGCGACACTCCCGAGGAAGAGCGGGAGTTCCTCCAGAACGCCTTGGACAGCGCCCGCAGCCTCCTGAACCTGATCAACGATCTTTTGGACAGCGCCCGCATTGAAGCGGGACAGATGGAAGTGCAGTTGGGGGAGGTGAACGTCCCCCAGATCTTCGAGGCGGTGCGAAAACTGACGGAACTCCAGGCGGATCAAAAAAACCTGAAACTGAGCTTCAAGCCTTCCCAGGGGGATATGGCGGTTCGCGGCGACCCGGGAAAATTTCAGCAGGTCCTGGTCAATCTAGTGGCCAACGCCATCAAATTCACCCCCCAAGGGGAAGTGCAGGTCAAAGCCCGGGCCCTCCCCGCCAAAGGCCATGTGCGTTTTGAAGTCCAGGACACGGGCATCGGCATTGCTCCGGGCGCGCAGCAGGACCTGTTCAAGAAGTTTGTCCAGGGGGACGGCTCCACCACCCGCCAATACGGCGGCACCGGCCTGGGACTGGCCATCTGCAAGAACCTGGTGGAATTCATGGGGGGCCAGATCTGGCTTACCAGCCCCGGTCTGGGGCGGGGAACCAAGGTTCATTTTACCCTTCCTCTGGTGTCCCGCCAGCCCTTGCATTGGCGCCGGGCCGAAGACCGGGAAAAGGGGTTCCATATTACCGGCCCGGACAACGGCCCCCTGGTACTGGTGGTGGAGGATGAGCCGAAAATCGTCGACGTGATGGCCCACATCCTCAACAAAGGCGGTTACCGCACCGCGTACGCGGTGACCGCGGATGACGGCCTGGAAGGAGCCCGGCGCTTGCAGCCGGCGCTGGTCACCATTGACATGGGCCTGCCGGTGCGGCCCCGGGCCAGGTTGCACAGCGGCTTGGATCTGTGCCAGGCCCTCAGGAGAGATCCGGATACCGACACGATTCCGGTGCTCTTGGTCACCGGCCACGAAGCGGCCTTGAGCCAGGGCAAGGGGGGCCTCCAAGAATTGCCCCCCACCCTGAACAAGCCTTTCCGGGCTCGGGAACTTCTGGATACGGTGGCTGGACGGCTGAAAAAGGAACCCTTCTTTAAAGAAGGGTGGGGATAATTTTCCTCGTTCCCGAGTGATTGGGAACGAGAGGGTGGCAGCCGCAGGCTTTATTTTTCTGGTTCCCAAGCTGCGTTTGAGAACCCCGATGAACCGCAAAGCTTTGCTTTGCAAAGTATTTCAACCGGTTAAGCATTTTTCCCATTGGCAATTTAATTCCCCAGGGAAAGCTTGGGAGGAATCGGCGTTCCTAAGTTCAACTTGGAAACAAAAATGAATCTTTTATTCAGTCATTCCTGGGCCTTCCGCCCACCCGTAAATTATGAAAAGTTCCTGATGGGCATACCCCTAACTTGGAACCTGGAACTTGGAACTTGGCACTTTTCAAGGCAGAGCGCCTTAAGTAATTGCACATAAACTTTCTCTACGTTCTCTGCGCCTCTGGGGGAAAAAAGATTCGCCGCGGAGGCCCAGAGGGCGCGGAGACAAAGATGCCCAATTATTTTTGACGCAATTTATAGATCTTTTAACCCAAAACGAAAAAACGGACCCGGAAACGGTCCTTGAGGTTTGATATGCCTGCAACCCCCAGGGTTTTAGTGGTGGATGACGACCCCGCGTGTTTGCGGATCCTCCAAAAATTTTTAGAGAAGGAAGGCTACCAGGTGATGGTGGCTACCGATGGCGCCTCCGGTTTGGCCCGGGCGCAGCAAGAAAAGCCGGAATTGATCATCTGTGATTGGATGATGCCCGGAGTGGACGGTCCCCAGGTCTGCCAGGCCATCAAGGGGGACCCCGCGCTCAAAGAGATCTTCTTCATCTTCCTCACCGCCTTGGAAAAGAGTTACATCGGTGAAGGCATCTCCAAAGGCGCGGACGACTTCATCACCAAACCCATCGATCCGGTGGAGGTGGGAGCCAAGGTCAAAGCGGGGCTGCGCCTGACCCAGGCCCAGAAGGCCCTCCAGGACCTGGCCAGCCGGGATGAGCTCACCGGCCTCTTTAACCGGCGCCACTGGGACAACACCCTGAAGGAAGCCTGCCGGGCCGGACGCCCTTTCTTGGTGGCCATGGCGGATGTGGATCGCTTCAAGGAGATCAACGACCAGTGGGGGCACCGGGTGGGGGACGCGTTTCTGAAGGAACTGGCCCAATCCTGGTCGGCTCAGTTGAAGAAACCGGAAATGCTGGCCCGGCATGGGGGAGATGAGTTCGCCTGCCTGTACTACCGGGATCTCAGCAGCTTGCTGGCCCTGCGCCGGCGGGTGGAAATGGGCCTGGCTGCGGTTTTTCCCTTTCCCGTGGGGCTCAGCCTGGGCTACGCCCGGTTCCAGCCGGACCGCCGTCTTACCCCCGCGGCCCTCATGGCCCAGGCCGACCGCGCCCTTTATGAGGAGAAGAGCCAAAACCGGGCCGCGTTGCCGAAGACCCAGACCAAGACCCGTGAAAAAAGGCTTTTGGGAAAAGGTCCGGGGACCTGAGCGTCTTCGCCTCCTCCCCGACCTTCCCTTTAAAGCCAATTCCGCAGAACTCATCTCCAGGATAGCGCCTGGGACAATCACCGCAATTGCGGCCTTTTTTCCTTGTCTCTCCCCGCCCCCTGGCGCACCCCACCCTTTTCCGTTTGCCTATCCGGTGAGTCCTGGGGTAATATCAAATAACCAGCAAGGCAGTTCTGCGGGAGGGGCCAGGGGCAATTTAGCAGTCAGCCTTCAGCTTTTAGCTTTTTAAAACCAAGAATCAGATCAAAAGAAAATGGAAAACCGGGTTTGCTGAATTTAGTGCCAAACCTCCGGTTTTTCTATAAGCTGACTGCTGATAGCTGACGGCTTGTACCCTCCTACTGCGGAGACTCCAGGTCCTCCGGATCCAGCAGACCCTGCTCCAGCAAAGCCGCTTCCAGCTGGGCCAGGGCTTGCTTGAAAGCCGGATAGAGCCCCACGGCCAGGGAAACCCCCTTGCGGGTGGGCACCCATTCCTCTTCTTTATCGCCGGGGACATGGACCCGAAAATCGATGAGGCGGTGGCCCTTGAACTCGGACAAAGACAGAAATAGAACTTCCCGGGCGTTTTTCGGCACCCGGCTGATGACTTCGGACATTATTCCTCCTGAGGTTGCTCCCCGTTTCAGGAACGGGACTAGAAAAATGACTTCTCTTATCTTCCCGGACTTGTCAACCCCTTTTTGCTATGCAGCTCTATAATACTTTAAGTCGATGCAAAGAATCTTTCCAGCCCCTGCGCCCCGGAAAAGTGGGTCTCTATGCCTGCGGGGTGACGGTGTACGACGACTGCCACCTGGGGCACGCCCGCTCCACCGTGGTCTTCGAGGTCCTGGTGCGCTACCTGCGGCGCCGGGGCCTGGAGGTCACCTGGGTGCGCAACTTCACCGACATCGACGATAAGATCATCCGCCGGGCCCAGGAGACCGGGGTGCCCTGGCTGGAGGTGGCGGAGCGCTACATCGCCTCCTTCCGGGAGGACATGGCGGCCTTAGGGATCCCCCCGGCCCAGATTGAGCCTCGGGCCACGGAGCATATCCCGGAGATCATCGACCTCATCCGGGTCCTGGAAGATAAAGGCTTTGCCTATCAGGGCAACGAAGACGTTTATTTCCGGGTGCGGCGTTTTCCTGGCTACGGCAAACTCTCCGGACAGAGCCTGGATGATATGCTGGTGGGCGCCCGTATCGAAGTGGACCCCCATAAAGAGGACCCCCTGGACTTCGTCCTCTGGAAAGGGTCCAAGCCCGGGGAGCCGGCCTGGGACAGCCCCTGGGGCCCGGGCCGCCCGGGCTGGCACATCGAGTGCTCCGCCATGTCCATGCGCTACCTGGGGGAGACCCTGGACCTCCACGGCGGCGGCCAGGATCTGGTATTCCCCCACCACGAAAACGAACTGGCCCAGTCCGAGGCGGCCACAGGAAAACCTTTTTCCCGGTTCTGGCTGCACCACGGGCTGCTCACCATCAACCAGGAAAAGATGTCCAAGTCCCTGGGGAACTTTTTCACGGTGAAGGAGGTCCTGGCCAAATTCCCCGCGGAAGTGGTGCGCTTCTTCCTGATCAACGTCCATTACCGCAGCCCCCTGGACTTCTCGGACGCGGCCCTGGCGGAGGCGGAGACTGCGCTCCTGCGCCTCTACACCTGCCTGGCCCATCTGGAAGACGTACTGCGCCAGTATCCCCACATTGCCCTGCCCGGGAAACTGGATTACTACCCCGCCAACCTCACCTTTGAAGAATGCGCCCGCCTGGGGTCCCTCCAGGGCCGCCTCGCCAACGCCCTGGACGATGACCTGAACACCGCCCAGGCCCTGGGTTTTCTCTTCGAAGCCGTGCGCCTCCTCAACCGCCTGCTGGAGGAACAGTGCTCCGAACCGGGTTATCTCACCATCCTCTTCAACCTGCACCGGGGAATTAAGGAACTGGGCGCGGTCCTGAACCTGCTCCAGGCCGACCCCGCGGCCATGGTCAAGTCCCTGCGCCAGAAACCCCTGGACCTGCAAATCAGCCCGGAAGAGATCGAACACCTCATCGCCGCCCGCACCCAGGCCCGGAAAGACAAGGACTACGCCCGGGCGGACAGCATCCGGAAAGAGTTGTTGGAGAAGGGCATTTTGTTAGAGGACACCCCCCAGGGCACTATCTGGCGGGTGAAGTGATGCAGGGGTCAGGGGTCAGGGGTCAGGGAAAAGAAGTGGTCGGTGGTCAGTGGTCAGTAATGTTGCGTGGGGCTCTGTAATCCGTTTTTTTTAAACGCAAAAACCCAAACCCCAAACCGAAAACCGAAAACTGAAAACCGTCTTTAAGGAGGGTTGCACATGGCTACATTCCTGATGTTTGGCAAGTACTCGGCCCAGGCCATTAAAGAGGCCAGCTCGGAGCGCACCAAAGCCGCAGAGGGTTTGATCAAGAAACTGGGCGGAGAAGTGAAGGCGATGTATGCCTTGCTGGGAGAAACCGACCTTCTGTTGGTGGTCAACCTCCCGGGAATCGAGGCCGCGGTCAAGGCTTCTCTGGCCTTGAGCAAAATGACCGGGATCTCTTTCACCACCTGCCCGGCGATCGCAGTGGAAGAGTTCGACAAAATCATTGCCGCGGGATAGGGCCGGGATACAGTGGCCAGTGGTCAGTGATCAGTAATCAGTTTTTTCTCTGGCCACTGACCACTTCTTTTCCCTCTGACCCCTGACCACTGATTACTGATTAACTGGCCACTGGCCACTGACCACTGACCACTTCTTTTGATATAATATCCCCATGTCCGACCGCTTCCACTTAGTCACTTCTTTTAAACCCAAAGGCGACCAGCCCGAGGCCATCAAGAAGCTCACCGCGGGGGTGCGCGCCGGCGAGCCCCACCAGGTCCTCCTAGGCGTCACCGGTTCCGGCAAGACCTTCACCATCGCCAACGTCATCGCCCGGATCAACCGCCCCACCCTGGTCCTGGCCCCCAACAAGACCCTGGCGGCCCAGCTCTACGGCGAGTTCCAGGAATTCTTCCCGGACAACGCGGTGGAGTATTTCGTCAGCTACTACGACTACTACCAGCCCGAGGCCTACGTGCCCCAGGCCGACCTCTATATCGAAAAAGACTCCGCCATCAACGAAGCCATCGACCGCCTGCGCCACTCCGCCACCCGCTCGCTGCTCGAGCGCCAGGACGTGATCATCGTCGCGTCCGTCTCCTGCATCTACGGCCTGGGCTCGCCGGAGGCCTACCACGGCATGCTCCTCTACCTCGAGGAGGGCATGAAAAAGGACCGCAAAGAGGTCCTCCGCAAGCTGGTGGATATTCTCTACGAAAGAAACGACATCGATTTCCACCGCGGCACTTTTCGTGTTCGCGGCGACCGGGTGGAAATCTTCCCGGCCTACGAAGAGGACCGGGCCCTGCGCATCGAGTTCTGGGGCGACACCGTGGAGTCCATCCGGGAGATCGACCCTTTACGGGGCACCACCATCCAAAAACTCAAAAAAGTCACGGTCTATCCCGCGTCCCACTACGTCACCACCGATTTGCGCCGCTCCCTGGCCCTGGAGGCCATCGAGGCCGAGCTGGGCGAGCGCCTCCCCTATTTCCAAAATCAGGGCAAGCTCATCGAGGCCCAGCGGATAGAGGAGCGCACCCGCTTCGATCTGGAGATGCTTAAAGAGTTGGGCTATTGCCACGGCATCGAGAACTACTCCCGGCACCTCACCGGCCGGGCCGCGGGGGAGCCGCCCCCCACCCTCCTGGACTACCTGCCCCGGGAATCCCTGATGGTCATCGACGAGTCCCACATCTCCATCCCCCAGCTCCAGGGCATGTTCCGGGGCGACCGCTCCCGGAAACAGACCCTGGTGGACTACGGCTTCCGCCTGCCTTCGGCCCTGGACAACCGCCCCTTGAGCTTCGAGGAATTTAAGGCCCGGGTCAGCCAACTCATCTACGTCTCCGCCACCCCCGGCCCCTACGAAATGGAGCAGGCCGCGAGCCGGGTCGTAGAACAAGTGGTGCGCCCCACCGGCCTCATGGACCCCGAGATCGTGGTCAAACCCGCCACCCACCAGGTGGACGACCTTTTGGCCGAAATCCGCGCCCGCCTGGACCGGGAAGAACGGGTCCTGGTCACCACCCTCACCAAGCGCATGGCCGAAGACCTCACCGAATACTACCGGGACCTGGGCCTCAAAGTCCGCTACCTCCATTCCGACATCACCACCCTCGAGCGCATGGAGATCATCCGGGACCTGCGCCTGGGCGTCTTCGAGGTCCTCATCGGCATCAACCTGCTGCGGGAGGGCCTGGACCTGCCGGAAGTCTCCCTGGTGGCCATCCTCGACGCCGACAAGGAAGGGTTTCTGCGCTCCGCCCGCTCCCTCATCCAGACCTGCGGCCGGGCCGCCCGCCACGTCCGGGGCCAGGTCTTGTTTTACGCCGACCGGGTCACCCCCTCCATGGCCGCGGCCATCGACGAAACCAACCGCCGCCGCCGGGTCCAGGAGGTCTACAACCGCCGCCACCACATCACCCCGGAGACCATCCAAAGCAAAATCAAAGATATTTTGTCCTCCGTCTACGAACAGGACTACGTCACCATCCCCAAGGCCGCGGAAGAACAATCCCCCTACCTGGCGGAAACCACCCCCGCCCCCATCAACCGCCTGAAAAAAGAGATGCAATCCGCGGCCAAAAAACTCGACTTCGAACGCGCCGCCCACCTCCGGGACCAAATCCGCTCCCTGGAAGAGGCCAAATTGAAGTATGCATAGGGGGTGTGGGATTGGAGAGGAGTATTTGTGGGGATGGAGATCGGGGAATAGTGGTCAGTGGCCAGTAGCCAGTGGCCAGTAAAAGAAAAACTGTCATTCTGAGGAAGCGAAGCGACCGAAGAATCTTTCTTTTGGTGGCACAGGCATCTTGCCTGTGCTGGGTTATCTTAAGAAGTTTCTTATCTTATCTTTTGATCTATTAAAGCAAACTCCTCATTTTTTACCCGCGATAACCACTGGCATATCGTAGAGCATGCATGTTGATGATTTAGCGATAAGCTCTTTGCTAATATGTAAATTTCATCATGTTTTTTTGCACTTGTCGCATCTTCAATATAAGAAGAAAGCTCTTCTTTGGAAATCCGTAAAATCTCAGCTAATTCGCTTAGGTCTATTGATCTAAGAGTTTGAATCAACCATTTTTCAGGCCAAGTTTTTCCTGGCAAAAATACCAATCTTTGTTCAAACCATTCTATCTCTTTTTCAGTGTCTTTGCTGTTTTCCAAAGCCTCCAGAAACTTTTTCATATGATGACGGATTTTCGCTGCCTGGTCACCATCCATAACACATATACATTCTGCTTTCCTTTTTTCTTTATATCGTCCAGCCATATGGCGGATAATTGTTATTGGAGAACCTATCGGAATTATTGATACACGCTTTCTTACATCATTACTTAAAAATGGTTCCACAATAGTTTCAGCCTTCCCATCCTCTACGTATATATCCAATTCATTTGATTTTTCCCCTGAGAGCTTCCCTGCTGCGTAAGCTGACGAGATACCAGGGGTAATACTAGTTTTTCCAGAAAAATTTTCTATATAAAAACGAGCTTCTGGAGGAACTGCTTCAATTATCGCTGCCGAATGGGTGGTACAGATTACTTGAATATGTCTTTCCCTACATACTTCTTTTAGTTCTTTGATTAATTTCTTTTGGGCGGCTTCATGAAGCCCAAGCTCGATTTCATCAATGACAAGTAAGGTTCCTTTGGGGGTAGCATGAATTATGGAGAATATTTCAAACAAGGCATTTTCGCCTGCTCCCATATTGAATCCTGAATATATATTCCCACGGTTGGCAACAAGGGGCAGATGATACCTTCCATAAGTTTTCATCCAGAAGCTGTCGTAAGATGCGCCTAGAATTCTTCCTACCACCTCCTTTACCTCTGTCTCCCATCCAGCAGGGGCTTGATCTGAAAAATAGGTCCTATAACTCGTTGAAATGCTTTTCTCGGAATGCGGAACCACCCTCTGTACACCTAGAAACACTACATTTCTTTTTACCCGCCTATCATAATTGTTCCATTTTCCCCCTCTTCTTTTCACTCGCGATTGAAATAGGTTACCGGAACCGTCAGGTGCATATTTAGATTTTTTCCAATTGTTATGCATTATACGGTAGAATATTGCAATGCCTTCTAATGGAACTTCTTCTGAAGTCTGCAGGAAAAAATCAGAGAACGAATAATAGGTTAATCTTCTTTCAGGTAGTTTAAATCCCTCTTTACGATTATGAAAAGCACAGCAGGCCATAGCCAGGATTGTTGATTTTCCTGACCTGTTTTTGCCAGCAATCACCGATATTGGATAGGTGATCTTAATTTGAAATCCATTCAAACCTCGCAAACTTCCACGTCGGAGATCGATTTCCGTTAAGGAGGCCACACTCATATCTTGAGCAAACCAACTGAAATTATCTTTGTCTAATTGCGAGTATAGATATTTCATTATATTCTCAATACTTCTTATATTATTGATATAATGTTTTATATTTATAATTAGCAGTCATTGTGGAAAGACCACTGCCCGCCGCCTTCTTCGCCCCTCTAAGCCTTCAGCTTGTGCCTATGTTAGTTCATATTTGGCTTTTTGTCAAAAACTTTACATTTTTGAACCTTTTCGCCTTTTTTCCTGCCAACTGTACAACCCGTACTGGCCCCCTGCCCCCTCCCCTGATAACCTTATCCTGATCCTGATTCTTTTACCGAAAACCGAAAACTGAAAACCGAAAACGGTCTTTAAATGAATAAGCGGTGTAGTGTCTGCAATCATCCCTCCCGGGTCGAGATCGACCGGGGCCTCTTAAACGGCGTCTCTTACCGCGCCCTGGCCGCGCCCTACGGCCTCTCCCCTTCGTCCCTCTGCCGCCACACCCGCCACCTCCAGCAGCAAATGGACCTCCACGAACTCCATGCCCACCGGGAGGCGCAAAAAGCCTTATTAGAGCAACTGGAACTCCTGTCCCTCAGACTGGACCGCCTCTACCACACCGCGTCCAGCTCCCACTCCCTATATGTCGCGCTCGGCGCCCTCCGGGAGTCCCTGCGCCTCCACTTTACAAAAAACCTCCACGAACGCTTCCGCCTCAGCCCGCCCCCCGGCCCCTGATCCTGCCCCCTGGCCAATGTCCGGCATTGAGGCCCTTTCCACCCCAATTCACCCCCACCCCGGCCCTCCCCCCTCAAGGGGGAGGGGGAAAAGACCCCTTGTACGCCGAGAACCGGATACGAGAATTGGATAGAGGGTTTGCCGCGCCCGCCGTCCCCCACAAAAACGGTGGCCGCAGGCCGCCTATAATCTGCTCTAATACCATGCCCCCTCCCCCTGACCAACCACGCTCTCTCCCCTGCCCAAGCCCCAAATTCCTCCCATTTGGATGTCAGGGGTATCGTAAATCATCTGCCGTCCCCGGCGTGCAAACCCCCTCCCCCTTGAGGGGGGAGGGTCGGGGTGGGGGTGGGTCTTTTGCGCCCCCTTCCCCGCTTTTCCCTAACCTCGCTAACCCTTTTCCTCCCCCCCGCCCCCTGTTCCGCAATTTCTCCGACTCAACCCGAAATAATCCGCAAAAACACCGCCTTATCCCCAAACCATCCCCGGCGCCAAGCGGCACAGTTGCGACACACCCCCGCCCCTATTTTCACGAAAAACCAAAAACTAAAAACCCAAAACGGTATTACTTGGCTTTCCGGGTTTCTTGTTCGGTGAGCTTAAGGAATTCTTTGAGCAATTCTTCTTGCCGGGAAGAGAGTTTGGTAGGGGTTTTCAGTTCCACTTCCACCATCAGGTCGCCCCGGGAGTTGCCCCGGAGGCCGGGCAGCCCTTCTCCGGGAATGCGGAAGGTGGCCCCGGGCTGGGTGCCGGAGGGGACGGTGAGGCGGGCGGAGGAATTGAGGGTGGGAATCTCCACTTCCGAGCCCAAAGCGGCTTCCACGAAAGAGAGTTGGGCCCGGTACTGCAGGTTCTTGCCCTCCCGGGTGAAGAGGGGGTGGGGCGCGATCTGTATTTCGACGTACAGGTCACCCGGAGAGCCCCCGGCCGCGCCGGCCTCGCCTTCGCCCCGGAGGCGCAGACGCACGCCTTTATCCACCCCGGGGGGAATACGCACCTGGACCTGCTTGGTTTCCCGCACCGCGCCGGCGCCGTGGCATTCTTTGCAGGGGGTGGCGATGAGGCTGCCCGCGCCCCGGCATTCGGGACAGGTGGTGAAAATCTTGAGCATCCCCCGGGACTGGCCCACCTGGCCCCGGCCGCCGCAGCGGGTGCAGGTCTGGGACCGGGTGCCGGGCTCCAGGCCGGTGCCGAAGCAACTGCGGCAGGGCGCGTGGCGCTCCACCTCCAGGGAGGTGTCTATCCCCTGCATCACCTGCTCCAGGGTCAGCACCACCCGGTGGCGCAAATCCGCGCCGGGTTGGGGCCGGGGACGGCCCCGCCGCCGCCCGAACCCGAAGAAATCCTCGAAAACCTCGCCGAAACTGGAGAAGATGTCTTCAAAACCGCCGAAGCCGCTCACATCCATGCCCGCCAGGCCCGCGTGCCCGTAAAGATCGTAAAGCTGCCGCTTTTCGATGTCGGACAATACCTGATAGGCCTCGGACAGGAGTTTAAACCTCTCTTCCGCGGCCTGGTTACCGGGATTTTTGTCTGGATGGTACCTCAGGGCCAACCGGCGGTACGCGGTCTTTATCTCCTCAGGCGTGGCGTTCCTGGAGATGCCCAGGGTTTCGTAATAATCTTCCATCCTAGAAAATCGGCTCCCCAACGATCCCCGTACCGGAATATTCTCCCCTCCTGCTGTAACTAATTCTTATCATCGGCGGAGTGCTTGTCAAGCTTAAGCGCTAAACGGGGAGCAGCCGCTCCAGGCGCTCCGCCAGGTCCGGGGAAAGGTCTTGTAACTCCACCACCTTTTCCCGGCTGTGGGCGCCGCCGCTCAAGCGCACCGCTTTCTTGGGGAGTCCCAGGCGCGCGGCCAGAAATTCCAGTAACTTACGGTTGGCCGCGCCTTTTTCCGGGGCCGCGGCCACCCGCAATTTGAGGCGGTCCCCATGGAGTCCCACCACCTCCGTGCGGGAAGCGCCCGGCACCACGGTCAAACGCAGGATAAAGCCCTGGCAGGTGGGATGATAAAACTGGGACACCGGGGATTTCCGAAAGCCGCTAGCCGATCATGCGGGCATAATCGTGCAGGGTCTGGACCAGGAAAATACGCAGAAACATGATGACCGCGATGACGATCAGGGGGGAGAGGTCCAGGCCGCCGAAGACTACCGGCACCCGCCGCCGCAGGAAACTCATTACCGGTTCGGTAACGTTATACAAAAAGCGGACAATGGGATTATAAGGGTCGGGGTTGACCCAGGAGAGCAAGGCCCGGGCAATGACCAGCCACATATAGATATTCAAGGCCAGGTCCAAGACGGTGGCAATGGCGTCCAGCAGGTGTCTAAAGGCTATCATCCCATCCTTACCCCTAAAGAGATGCTTGGATAGTATGACCAGTTGGGCGAAGGTGTCAAGGGGTAACCTGGGGGGAAAGAAAGTATTTGGTAAGGATGTCTGCACATTTGCTTTGCAGGTTAACCATAGCAGGCCCGCATCCAGAAAAAAACCCCTCCTGGGGGAGGGGGTGATTAAGAGGGAACCGGGTGGGCGGTTCAAACGTTTGGGGCCGGAAAGTTAAATTACCATTTGGGGAACCCCGGCCAGCGTGCCAAAATTGGGACCTCCTGGTTCCACCCCGGGAGTTATACTGAATAATCGGAAATCTTGAAGAAGCTTTAATTTGGGGCCATTGACCTTCCTTGCGCCCCGTGTGGCTTTCCGGTAGAATTAAACAATAATTTTTAAATTCAGTATCTACTCTGATTTGGCAAATTTTAGCGGAGCTGGGAGACAACACCAACAGCCGACCCAATGCCCCCACCTCCCCCCATGAACACCTCATATGGATTTTGTAAGTCTTAAAACCTTTGCCGCGCTGCGGCATCGCAATTTCCGTCTGTTCTACACCGGCCAGATGATCTCTCTGACCGGTTCCTGGATGCAGGCCACGGCCTTTGGCTGGTTGGTCCTGGAACTCACCAACTCCTCCTTTTATCTGGGTCTGGTGGGGGCTTTGCAGACCCTGCCGGTGTTGCTTTTTTCCTTCCTGGGGGGAGTGGTGGCGGATCACACCTCCAAACTCCGTCTGCTCTTTATCACCCAGGCCGCGTTGATGATCCTGGCCCTGGCCCTGGGAGTGTTGGTGGAACTGGAAGTCATCAAAATCTGGGACCTGTGCATCATCGTCTTTCTGTCCGGCACGGTGATGGCCTTCGATATCCCGGCGCGCCAGGCCTTTATCGTCGACCTGGTGGGCAAACCGGACCTCCCCAATGCCATCGCCCTGAACTCCACTCTGTTCAACGCCACCCGGGTGATAGGGCCGGCGGTGGCCGGGGTGCTCATCGCGGTGGTGGGCATGGCCAACTGCTTTTTTCTGAACGCGGTCTCCTTTCTGGCAGTGCTTCTGGCCCTGTTCATGATGCATCTGCCTCGCTCCCAGCCCACCACCTGGACTCCTTTCCGGCGGGCCTGGAGGGAAGTGAAGGATCACCTCTGGGAACGGAACGGACTCAAGCTGGTACTGCTTATTATGAGTGCGGTGGCCATCCTGGCCATGCCGTTCTTTGTGCTGCTGCCCATCCTGGCCCGGGATGTGCTGGGCGCGGGGCCCAAGGGCTTCGGCCTACTCAGCGCTGGCAGCGGCCTGGGGGCCTTTTTGGGAGGCCTCACCCTGGCCCGGCGCCTGCAGCGGCGCCCGCCCATGCCCTCTTTTCTGGGGGGTCTGGGATTGTTCCTCTCGGGGTTAATCGGTTTGGGCCTTTGCGGCAATTACTACCTGGCCCTGGTCTTCATCTTGTTGGCCGGGTTCGGCATGGTGACTTTGCTGTCTACCGGCAACAGCCTGCTGCAACTGAATGTGCCGGATGAGCTCCGGGGCCGCATCATGAGCCTCTTCGGTCTCATCGTCATGGGCCTGTCGCCGGTGGGCAGCATCTTTTACGGGAGCGCGGCCCATTACCTGGGACCGGGACTCACCATTGCCGGGGGCAGCCTGTTGGCGGCCATCGTCGCCGGGGTTATTCTCTTCAGGAATCCGGAACTGCGGCATCTGGCTTTTACCGAGTTGGAGACGGCGGAGGAAACCGCGTTGCCTCCCACCATTCCCCCTTTCCGAGGGTAAGCGCATTGAGGGTAGAAAAATGGACTATAGCTTTGAAGAGATGTCAGACAGCCACCGCCAGGCGGTGATCGATATCTTAAACTACTTTATCAGACAGAGTTATGCGGCTTATCCTGAAGAATCGGTAGATTACCATTTCTTTGACCGGTTCTTGGAGATGTCCCGGGGTTATCCCGCGCTAGTTATCAAAGCTGGCGACCATCAGGTTGTGGGGTTTGGATTTATGCGGCCGCACCACTTCGCAGACTCTTTTAAAAGAACCGCAGAGGTCTCCTATTTCATTACTCCCGGAAAACGGGAGGCCGGGCAAAGGGGAATAGATTCTCTGATAGCTAACATTTCTTCCCGAAACCAGGAGAGCATCAGGTTTCGTCTTAAGAACGGCTTCCAGGAATGCGGCAGGTTCCTCCGGGTGGGCCGCAAGTTTGGGGAAGATGTCCATGTGGTGTGGATGCAAAAACATCTGGCGTGATCCCTCTGTCTGGAGCTACAGTTTTCTCAGAAACTCAACCTGACATTTCATTTGGTATGAAAGCCGGACATCTTTATTGACATCCCCGGGCAAAAGATATTGTAAGTTTACGTTCTTTCTGTTAATTTCCTTATTATGCCAGATAAGGATTAACCTCATGAAATTTGAGAGAATAACGGTAAGACCAGACCAAATGGGAGGCCAGCCTTGCATCCGGGGGTTCAGGATTCCGGTAGCCACTGTAGTTAGTATGGTTGCAGATGGCATGACCAATAAAGAAATCTTGGAGGCATACCCGGATCTGGAATTGGCAGATATCCAAGAGGCATTGCGCTTTGCCGCCGAAGCGGTGCGGGAACGCGAACTCCCGTTAGTGAGTACTGCTTGAAGTTTTGGTGGACAACGCCCTGTCGCCTATCATTGCTGAGGGATTGCGTAAATCTGGCTTCGACGCTGTCCATGTCCGGGATTACAATTTGCAGCGGGCCACTGACGAAGAAATATTTAGCAGAGCCGGAGATGAGGATCGGGTTATCGTTTCAGCGGATACAGACTTCGGTACCTTGCTGGCATTACGAAAAATAAAGAAGCCATCCATCATCATTTTTCGGGGTGGTTCGGAGCGTCGTCCAAAGCAGCAGTTATCCCTACTTTTGGAGCATCTTGCAGAAATTAGCGAACTTTTGGAAGTACACACGCCCCGCCAGGGCGGGCTGGTGCCTGTCGGTGTTGAGTCCGGCCAGGTGGCCTTGCCGGCGGCGGAGCGGCGGACCAACCAGGAGGAAGCAGTATGGCTTATGTCACCATGAAGGAGCTGTTGGAGGCCGGGGTGCATTTCGGCCACCAGACCCGCCGTTGGAACCCCAAGATGGGTCCTTACATCTTCGGGGCCAGAAACGGCATCCACATCATCGATCTCCAAAAGACCGTCCAGTTCTTCAAAACCGCGTACAATTTTGTGGTGGAAAAAGTGGCCGACGGCGGCGTGGTCCTGTTCGTGGGCACCAAGAAGCAGGCCATGGACGCCATTGCCGAAGAGGCCAAACGCGCGGGCATGTTCTACGTCAACCACCGCTGGCTGGGAGGGATGCTCACCAACTTCCAGACCATCAGCCGCTCCATTCAACGCCTCAAGGACTTTGAGGCCATGAAGGAAGACGGCTCCCTGAAGCGCTTCCCCAAAAAGGAAGTGCTGATGATGGAGAAGAAGGCCGCCAAACTGGAGCGGTCCCTGGGGGGCATCAAGAACATGGGGCGTCTTCCGGATATCATCTACATAGTGGACCCCCGCAAAGAAGACATTGCCGTGCAGGAGGCCCGGAAGACCAAGGTCCCCATCCTGGCCATCGTGGACAGCAACTGCGACCCCACGGAAATCGACTATCCCATTCCCGGCAATGACGACGCCATCCGGGCCATCCGCCTTCTCACTTCCCGCATCGCGGACGCGTCTATAGAGGGCAAAAAACTCCGGGAAGAGCGTCTCCAGGCGATGACGGACAAGGAAATGCAGGCGGAAGAAGCCGCGGCCGCGCCTGTGGAGGCTCCGGCGGAGGCTGCGGAACCCCCGGCCCCGGAAGAAAAGGCGGAAGCACCGGAAGCCCCGGCTGCAGAGTAAGGGCAATACCGTTTTCGGTCTTCTTTTTTTCGGTCTTCGGTTAACAAAAGCAACGATCAGGGACCTACCTTCCCTGTGTTTTGATTTTTGCTGATAGCTGACAGCTAACGGTTGACAGCTCCTAATAAGGAGGACAGGTTTGGAAATTTCAGCGGAACTGGTAAAAACCCTGCGGGACAAGACCAACTGCGGGTTTATGGATTGTAAAAAAGCCTTGAAGGAGACCGAAGGGGATCTGGAAAAGGCCGTGGCCTATCTGCGCCAGAAAGGCATCGCCGTGGCCGGGAAAAGGGCCGAACGGGCTACCAGCGAAGGAGTGGTGGTGGCCCAGGTGGCCGGGAACGGCCTGAGCGGCGTGCTGCTGGAAGTGAACTGCGAATCGGATTTTGTGGCCAAAACCGATGCGTTCCAAAATTTCGCCCAACTCCTGGCGGCCCAGATCGCGACCGCGGCTCCGGCGCAGGTGGACGCCCTGCTGGCCCAGCCCTGGCAGCCCCAACCCAGCCTCACTGTACAAGATTATCTCAATGAAATCATCGGCCAGACCGGAGAGAACATCCGGGTGCGCCGCTTTTCCCGTTTTGCCGGCCGCGGCCTGGTGGGCGCTTATATCCACTTCGGCGGCCGCATCGGCGTGCTCCTGGAATTGAGCAGCGCCAAGGTCACCCCGGAACTGACGACCCTGGCCAAGGATTTGGCCATGCAGGTGGCCGCGTCCAACCCCCTGGCCGTCACCCGGGAGGATGTGGATCCCGCGGTCATCGCCCAGGAGACCGCTATTTACCAGGCCCAGGCCCGGGAGAGCGGCAAACCGGAGAAGATCATTGAGCGCATGGTGACCGGGCGGCTGGACAAGTTTTTTAAAGAGTTCTGCCTGGTGGAGCAGCCCTTTGTGAAAAACCCGGATATCACCGTGGCCCAACTGCTCAAGGAAGCGGGCGGCGCGGAACTCCGGGTGGTCCGTTTCACCCGTTACCAATTGGGAACCTGAGGAGACCGTGACCCCGGAGACCCCCAAATACCGCCGCATCCTCCTCAAAGTGAGCGGCGAAACCCTGGCCGGAGAGAAGAAATTCGGCCTCTGCCCCGACACCCTGAAGGCCATTGCCCGAGAAATCAAAGAGGTGACGGACCTGAAGGTGGAAGTGGGCATAGTGGTGGGCGGCGGCAATATCTTCCGAGGCCTGGCGGTGAGCGCCCAGGGGATCGAGCGGACGGTGGGGGACTATATGGGCATGTTGGCCACGGTAATCAATGCCCTGGCCCTCCAGGACGTCCTGGAAAAGACCGGGGTGCCCACCCGGGTGTTGTCGGCCATCGCCATGCATGAAGTGGCCGAGCCTTACATCCGCCGCCGGGCCATGCGCCACCTTGAAAAGGGGCGGGTGTTGATCTTTGCCGCGGGCACCGGCAGCCCCTATTTCACCACCGATACCGCCGCGGCTTTAAGGGCCACGGAGATCGGAGCCCAGGCCATCCTCAAGGGCACCAAGGTGGCTGGCATCTACGACCGGGACCCGGAAAAGGACGCCGAGGCCCTGATGCTGCCCCGCCTTACCTATTTCGACATCCTGGAGAAGGACCTGAGGGTAATGGACATTACCGCAGTGACCATGTCCAAGGAACAAAAGATCCCCATTATCGTCTTCAAACTGCTGGAACCGGGCAATATGAAAAAGGTGGTGCTGGGCCAGAAAGTGGGCACCATAGTGGAGAGCCGAGGCCATGAAAGATAAGGTTCTGGAGGAAACGAAGCGGAAAATGGACAAAGTGCTGGAGGCCATGGCCCGGGATCTGTCCCGGGTGCGCACCGGCCGCGCCTCCGTTGCCCTGCTTGATGGCATTAAAGTCGATTGCTACGGCACCAGCATGCCTCTCAGCCAGGTGGCCTCCCTGGCCGCGCCCGAAAGCCGGCTGCTCACCGTGCAACCCTGGGACCCCACCGTATTGGGAGATATTGAAAAGGCCATCCTCAAATCCGACCTGGGGCTCAACCCGGTAAACGACGGCAAGGTTATCCGCCTGCCCATCCCGGCCTTGACCACCGAGCGGCGTAAAGAACTGGGCAAGGTGGTGAAGAAAATGGGGGAAGAGGCCAAGGTGGCTCTGCGCAACATCCGCCGGGAGGCAAACGAGCAGTTCAAGGATTTGAAGAAAGAAAAACAATTGCCGGAAGATGATGCCCACCGGGGTCAAGAAGAAGTCCAGAAGGTCACGGATGATTTCATTAAAAAGGTTGATACCCAGGCCGCGGAAAAAGAAAAGGAGATCATGACTTTTTAGCACCCCCGGTGAAAGATTTGCCAGAGACTGTCCATCCCCTAAACAACAACCGCCTTCCCCGCCACGTGGCCATTATCATGGACGGTAACGGCCGCTGGGCCCAACAGCGCGGCCTGCTCCGCATCAAGGGCCACGTAGCCGGAGTGGAATCAGTGCGCACTGTGGTGCGCCTGGCCCGCAAACTGGGAATCTCCTACCTTACCCTGTTCGCCTTCTCCGAAGAAAACTGGCAACGCCCCTCCATGGAAATCCGGGCCTTGATGGCCCTGCTGCGCCGCTACCTGCACCGGGAACTCCCGGAGATGCAGGAAAATCAAATCGCGCTTCGGGCCATCGGCAACCTGAAACAATTGCCGGAAGCAGTGCAGCGGGATTTGGCCGGAACCATTGCCGCCACCGCCGGGGGGGAGACCCAAATGGTCCTGACCCTGGCCTTGAGCTACGGCGGCCGCTCCGAGATCGTCCAGGCCGTGCAGACCCTGGCCCAAGACATCCTGGCCGGCCGTCTTAAACCCGAAGAAATCGACACCGCCCTCTTCGCCCGTTACCTCTATACCGCGGACATGCCCGACCCGGACCTCATGATCCGCACCAGCGGCGAATACCGCCTGAGCAACTTCCTCCTCTGGCAGTCCGCGTACACCGAGCTTTACGTCACCGACACCCTGTGGCCCGACTTCCGGGAAGATGATTTTCATCAAGCCCTGGAAGCCTACCGCCGACGGGACCGCCGCTTCGGCCTCACCCAGGAGCAGATCGAGGCCCTGGAGGCGTCGAACTCGCGGCATTAATAAAGATTCACCACAAAGCCACAAAGGCACAAAGATTCACAGAGAAAAAAGTAAAAGAAGGGTGCGCTTTTTGCGCACCCTTCTTTTATTTTCTTTGTGGTCCTTTGTGTCTTGGTGTCTTTGTGGTTAATCCTTTTCTCGGCTCTCCCCCGCCAACCATTCTTGCAACTCTGCCGCGGCCTTGCGGGTGAAGCCGGGGATGGCCGCCAGGTCTTCCACGCTCGCCTGTTTCAACGCTTCCAGGTCAGGATAGTGCTGAAATAGCCGCTGTCGCCGCACCGGCCCGATGCCGGGAATCTCGTCCAACAAGGAGTGTAGCAGCTCTTTCCGAGCCCGACCCCGGTGGTAGGTGATGGCAAAGCGATGGGCTTCGTCTCTGAGCCGCAGCAGCAACAGCCAACCCGGGGCATTGGCCGGGAAAAAGCGGGGATTTTTCCGCCCCGGCAGGAAGAGCCGGTCCCGCACCTCCCGGCCCTCCTGGGTTCCGGCCTTGGCCAGGCCCACCACAGGGAAAGACGGCAGGTCCATTTCTTTGAGGGCCTGCAGGACCACGTTCAACTGCCCTTGGCCGCCGTCAACCACCAGCAAGTCCGGCAGCGCCTGGCCTTCTTTGCCGTAATGCCGCCGCACCACCTCCCGGAGCATGGCGTAATCGTCCTGGCCGGCCACCTCCCGGATGCGGAAGCGCCGGTAGCCGGATTTGTCCGGCACGCCCCCGGTGAAGGCTACCAGCGCGCCCACTGCCTGGCTCCCCTGGAGGTTGGAAATATCCAGACACTCCAGGCGCTCCGGCATTTGCGGCAGATGAAGCCTTGCCTGCAAATCCCGGAGCGCGTCCATAGGCTCCACTTTCACCTGCCGCCGCTCCCAGGCCGCCCAGGCGTTCTCCGCGGCCAGGGCCAGCAAGCGGGAGCGATGGTTAGATGATTTGAGATGATGACCGGGTGAACCTTGTTCCCCCGCCCTCCCCTCAAACTCCCCTCCCAACCCCCTGTATGGGGTTGGGGGAGGGGGTTGTGGGGAGGGTTCTAAGGTCCACAGGCGAGACGCCTGTGCTACCGACCCCTCGCCCCCTCCCCCAAAAGCTTTACCAGCAACAAGGCGCACCGCCCCGCCTTTTTGGTCACGGAAGACCTCTTGCAGGAGGCGTCTTTCCGGGAGGTCATGGGGGAGCAGAATCTCGTCCGGGAGCGGTCTTTCCTCGGTATAGTATTGTTTGAGAAATCCCCCCAGCAGGTCGCTCTCCGGCAGGGAGTCGGGGAAATAATATTCCCTGCTGCCGGTGACCAGGCCCCCCCGCACCATGAGCACCAGAACCAGGGCCCGGCCGTCTTTCCGGGCCACTCCCAGGACGTCCTGGTCCCGAAAGCTGGGCCGGGCCATGTCCTGGCGCTCCAGGGTCTGATTGATGGCCGTGATCCGGTCCCTGAGGGTGGCGGCCTTTTCAAACTCCAGGTTGGCCGCGGCTTCCGCCATCTGCGCCTTGAGCTGTTTCAACAGGTTCCGGCCCCGGCCTTTGAGAAACTGGGCCGCCTCCTGGGCCGCCTGGCGGTAGGACTCGCAGTCCACCATCCCGGCGCAGGGGGCTAAACACTGTTCTAATTGGTACTCCAAACAAGGCCGGGAGCGGGGGGCCAGGCGGCTCTCTTTGCAAGTGCGCAGCTTGAAGGCCCGCTTCATGACCTTCAGGGTCTCCCGGGCCATGCACGCAGAGGAATAAGGGCCGAAATAAAGGGCGCCGTCCGCGTGGAAGTGCCGCACGAACCGCAAAGTCGGGTATTCCTCTTTCAGGTTCAGCCGAAGACAGAGATAATTCTTGTCGTCCCGGAGCATGACGTTGAAGCGGGGCCGGTGTTCCTTGATCAGGTTGCGCTCCAGGATCAGGGCCTCCCGCTCCGTGGCGGTGAGCAGAAAATCCACCCGGGCCGCCTTCTTCAACATCATATCCGTCTTGGGATCGTGCCTCTCCGGGTTCTGGAGATAGGAGCGGAGGCGATTCCGCAGGTTCACTGCTTTGCCCACGTACAATACCCGGCCCCCGGCCTCCTTGAACAGATAGACGCCACAGGCCGCCTTGGGCATCTGGTCCATGGCCCCGGCCAACCCCGGATAAGGAGAATCGGGCTTTACTTTGTATTCTGGCATCTTATCATTAGAATAACAGGCGGCTCCCGCCTGTCAAGGCTGGCAAAATTTCACCACAAAGACACAAAGAGCACAAAGGAATGTATGGTGCGTAAAGCGCGCCATACATTGATTTTCTTGGTGAACCTTTGTGACCTCTGTGCCTCTGTGGTTAATTTTTCAGGAGGCATCCATGACCATTTCCCAACGGCCCCTGGGCCGTACCGGGCATCAGGCCACCATCCTGGGGCTGGGCGGCGAAGGGATACTACGCACTTATGGGGAGGAGAAAGGAGCCCAGGCGGTCATCGAGGCGGCGCTGGCCGCGGGCATCGGGTATTTCGAATCGGCCCGGGCTTATTCGGGGAGCGAGGCCTATCTAGGCAAAGGATTGAAGGGCCATCGGGACCAAATTTTTTTGACCAGCAAATCCCATGGCCGCACCTATAAAGAGGCCATGAGCCATCTGTCCATCACCCTGAAAAACCTGGACACCGACCACCTGGACCTGTGGCAGATCCACGACGTGCGCACCGAGGCGGACCTGGAGGCCATCACCGCGCCCGGCGGGGCCTTGGAGGCATTTCGGGAAGCTAAGGAAAAGGGCTGGACCCGCTTCGTTGGGGTCACCGGCCACCACGACCCGGAAGTGCTACGCCGGGCCCTGGACCTCTATAATTTCGACACGGTATTGCTGCCGGTCAACCCCGCAGAGCCCCACGATCGCTCTTTTCTGCCTTTA
Source organism: Deltaproteobacteria bacterium (assembly GCA_016208235.1). Taxonomy (GTDB): domain Bacteria; phylum Desulfobacterota; class Desulfobaccia; order Desulfobaccales; family 0-14-0-80-60-11; genus SURF-52. The sequence continues at coordinate 35,156 of JACQYN010000014.1, read as the reverse complement.
GCCGCGGAGGCCCAGGCCCGGGGCCTGGGGGTCATCGGCATGAAAGTGCTTTGCCGGGGGCTTCTCCCCCGGATGGCGGAAGAGCCGGGGAAATTGACCTTCGAGCTGGTGGCCTACGCCCTGAGCCAGCCCGTAAGCCTGGTGGTCATCGGCTGCGACACCCCGGGACACGTCAAGGCCCTGGCCCATGCCGCGGAAAATTTTGTAACCATGACCCCGGATGAACAAAAAACCCTCGAAGAGGCAGTGGCCCCGTTGGCCCAGAGGTTGATGTATTATAAGCCATAAGTATGTGGAGGGAAGGCCAGGGAGCAAGTTGACAATGGCCAGTGATCAGTAACCAGTGGTCAGTGGTCAGTTTTGAATCAAGAGTCTTGGATGCCCATACTGGCCACTGGCCACTGACAACTGACCACTTCTTTTATCCCTCTCCCCCAAATCACTTCTTACCTTCCTTCCCCTCCAGCCTCTTCCCCGCATACCAATCTATCTGCCTACAGATGCCTTTGATGACCTGGGCCTCCCGGGCCCGGAGGCCGTGGTGGGCAAAGAGCCGGCGGACGTTGAACATCCAGTGTTCCGGATTTTGGTGGGAGATGAAGTTGATCCGCACCAGGGTCTCCTGGAGCATGGCGTACATGGATTCCAGCTCCCGGGAGTTGGCCAGCCGGGGCACGAACCGGGTCTTATCACTCGCGGCGGTGAAAATCTCGTAGGCCAGCACCATCACTGCCTGGGCCAGGTTCAAAGACGAGCACTCGGCGGTGGGGATGTGGACCAGGGCGTGGCAGAAGGGGAGTTCCTCGTTGGTGAGGCCGAAGTTCTCCGGGCCGAAGAGGAGGGCCACCTCGTTGTGTTGGGAGACATCCACCAGCCGGGCCGCCATCTCCCGGGGGGTGGCGTATTCCAGGCGCACCCCGCCCACCCGGGCGGTAGTGCCCACGATGTAAGGGAAAGGGGCCAAGGCCGCGGCCAGGTCGTCATGGACCTCCATCCGGTCCAGGAGGTGCCCGGCCGCGCCGGTGGCCATCATGGCTAGGCGCTGGCGGTCCAGGTCCTGGGGCTGCACCACCACCAGGCGGCTGAGCCCCATGTTGCAAGCGGCCCGGGCCACCGCGCCGATGTTTTCCGGCAGCCGGGGCCGGAAAAGAACCACCGCCACCTTCTCCAGGCGCACCCGGGTGGCCGCAGTGCGGCGCTTTTTCTTCTCCATAGTCACAATGTAGCATAAACCGCGGCTCCGGCAAACTCAACGCACCTCTTGCCACGGATCAAGCGATTATTATCTTATTGGACAGAGTAACGGAGAGAGAGGCCAAAGTCCCAGGGGCGCAAAGAGCACCTATCCTGGTCAATCCCGGCCTAGCGGCCACTGGGCCAGGCCAAGTTCAAAGGAGAATAAAAATGAAGCCGCAATGGCTTTTGGTTTTGATATTGGCTATTCTGACCGGTTGCGCGACGGGGATTTCCCCCAGCCTCCAGCAACAGGCCGGGCCGCCGGTGGATTTCGCCGCGCTCAGCGCCCATCCCGAGCAATACCAGGGCCGGTTGGTGATCCTGGGGGGGAGGTGATGAGCGTGCAGCCCCTGGGCCAGGGGAGCCTGATGACCGTCAACCAGCAAGAGCTGGCGAATCTTGGAAATCCTAAAGGATCGCCATCCGGGGGCACCTTCGTGGTGGAGAGCGACCAGTGGCTCAACCCCAATACTTATCAGCCAAAGAGCACGGTAAAAGTAGCGGGAGAAATGAAGGGCCGCGGGAACGGCTTCCTGGTGCTTAAGGCCCGGGAAGTGGTGTTTAACGCGCCCCCAGTCTGGGAAAAGTGGTACTATCCCGTACCCCCGGAGTGGTACGATCACGACCCGAACCTGAAATACTGGTTCACTCCGCCCTATTTTGACCCCTATCGGGGGGGAGGAAGGAGGGGGCGTTAGGAAAAAGTATGCGGATCGACAGCTATGAATTCGGGCAGATCGTCATCGACGGGAAGACATATCGCCAGGACCTGCTGATTTGGCCGGGGCACATTAAAAGCGATTGGTGGCGGGCAGAGGGCCACCTGTTGCAAATCCCTGATGTCTTCGAAGCCTTGGCCGGGGACCCCCAGGTCCTGGTGGTCGGCGCGGGCGCATACGGGCGGATGGAAGTGGACCGGGAATTGGCCGTTTACTTGCAGGATAAGGGGATCGAATTAGTGGCCAAACCCACCCGGGAGGCCTGCCTGGTCATCAACCAGATGCCGGAAAACCGCCGCTGGGCTGCAGCTTTGCATTTGACCTGCTAAAGGGCGGCGTCTCCCGGGATCTCCTTTTTTGGGCATTTTCCCCTGTTAGCTGCGCATTGGCCAGCTTATCTGCGTTCCGCAGGTTTCCCGAGACCATCCCTGGTCAAGGTCCAGATCCGGATCTTTGACCGGCCACGGCCAAGACCATTCTTAATCCATAATAAATAATTAAGAAATTGGCATGATAGGAAATTGGCTGGTCTTTTAGGAGAAATAGGTTTAACTTGCCCCGTTGAGAAGGCTATTACCGCCATCAGCTCTCGGAGGGGAAATGGAGCATCCTGGCTCACAAGTCGATCGTGCCGATGATCTGGGTCCTGTTAACCAAACCTGGGCCATTTTTCTGATCAGTGTCTTGGGGCTTTTTTTGGAGATGCTGTTGATTCGCTGGATCGGCACCGAGGTCCGTATCTTCGCGTACCTGCAGAACACCATCCTGGTCGTTTGTTTTTTGGGATTGGGCCTTGGTTGTTTTACCTCCCGCCAGCCCATCAAACTGCGGCAAATGTTGCTGCCCTTGCTGATCCTGGTTTTCCTACTGGCCGTGCCGATAACCAAACAGATTTTTATCCAGATCAGTTCCAAGCTGAGCATCTTGGGGGATTTGGTGATATGGGATTCTGCCTTCAGAACCAGTGTGGGGCAGACGATATTAGATTTATTTTTGGGTCTGGGCCTTACTTATCTCCTCATGGTTTTAATCCTGGACATTTTTATCCCCATTGGGCGCATCCTGGGCCGCTTGATGGACGACCACCCTCATACCATCTGGGCTTACTCAGTCAATGTGGCCGGAAGCCTGGTGGGTACCTGGATTTTTGTGCTCCTTAGCTTTTGCTATCAACCGCCGGTGAGTTGGTTCTTGGTTTTTGGCGGATTAGCCCTGTTTTTTCTTCCCAAAGTTGGCCGGGATCGGCTGGTGAGCCTGATGATGATGGTCGGGATCGTTATTCTGGCCTGGTTTGCCGGACAGGAATGGGGGGCTCTGGAGGTGGTTTGGTCACCTTACCAAAAGCTGGTGGTCACCGAATCAGCACCCGGAGAGGGCCCAGTGGGGAAATACTTGGTGACCGTGAATAATACCGGGTACCAAGCCATGCTCAATCTGAGCCCCGCTCATATCCGGGCGAATCCCCAACTTTTTCCCCAGGAGATGAACGGCTACAGTCAATACGACATCCCGGTGCTGCTCCATCCCCATCCCCAAAAAATGTTGATTGTCGGGGCAGGTTCCGGCAATGATGCCTCCGGTGGGCTGCGCCACGGGGTCAAAGAGATCCAAGCAGTGGAAATCGACCCCGCGATTATTCGCTTGGGGCAGCGCTATCACCCGGAAAGACCGTATTCTTCTAACGCCCTGAAAATGATCAATGACGACGCCCGGTCTTTTTTCGCCACTTCCACGGAGAAATATGACGTTATTTCCTTCGGTCTTTTGGACTCTCACACTACCACCGCCATGACCAACGCCAGGTTGGATCATTACGTTTATACCCGGGAAAGCATAACTCGAGCCAAATCTCTGCTGGGGGCAGGCGGTATCATGGTGCTGAGTTTCGAGGCCCAAAAACCTTTTATTGCCGACCGTATGGCCCGGGTTCTGCGTGAGGTCTTTGGGGCAAAGCCCTTAACTTTCCGTATTCCCGGCACTAATTACGGTTGGGGAGGCACCATGTTTGTGGCTGGGGATCTGGAGGCAGCCCAAAAGCAGATCTTAAAAGACCCCAAGTTAAACGACATAATCAGCCGATGGCAAAAAAACTACCCGGTGCCACTAACCTATACCACCAAGGTTGCCGCCGATGACTGGCCTTACATCTATCTGATGACCCCTAATATTCCTATACTCTATTATCTTCTGGCGGGATTGATGGTCTTGCTCTTCCTGCACTGCCGATGGAAGCTGAAGATAGGGGGAGTGATCAAAGGCTGGAACCAATCCGATTGGCATTTTTTCTTTTTGGGCGCGGCGTTTCTGCTCCTCGAAGTGCAGAATATCAGCAAGGCTGCGGTGGTCTTTGGCAACACCTGGGATGTCAACGCGGTCATTGTCTCCGGGGTCCTGGCCATGATTTTATTGGCCAACCTGATCGCCCACAAATTCCCCCGGATTCCCCTCGGAATGGTGTATTCGGTCCTTTGCGGCATCTGCCTGCTCCTCTATTTTATAGATCTCTCCCGGTTCGCATTTCTGCCCTACGCCAGCAAAGTGATAGCAGTCGGCGGCCTGACCACCTTGCCTATGCTCTTCAGCGGCATTGTTTTCATCCGCTCCTTTGCCGCGGTGTCAGGCAAAGACAAGGCTTTGGGAGCCAATCTTATCGGCGCCCTGGTAGGCGCGCTCCTGCAGTCCGTTACTTTTGTGACCGGCATCAAGGCCCTGCTCTTGATGGTAGCGGGACTTTATTTTCTCTCTATGCTCACCAGACCCCGAGAGGTCGAGCAGGAAAAACAGTTTCATGAAGCCATAGCTTGATCGGGTCATGCCTTCGCTAATCATCGATTGCCATCTCCATAGCGGAATACAGAAAGTCTCCTGGCGGTGGGAGGATATCCGGCCCCTGCTTTTGGCCGCGGGCATCACCGGGGCCGGGGCCATCCCCCCGGTGGAGGACGTTTATGACCGCTACGACCCGACATTTACCGACACCCCGGCCTGGCAGGACTGCCGCCGCCGGGCCCACCGGTATCTGCTGGACCTTAATGACCCGGAAATCCAAATATTTCCTTATTTTTTCGTGTGGAACGACTTTGCCTGGGAGGATTTGGGACCGGAGTACGTGGCCATCAAATGGCACCGCCACCCCGATGAGCCTAAGTATGATTATCACTCCCCCCGGTGCCGGGAGTTCCTGGATAAGGTGCGGGACCGGGGCTTGCCTATTCTCCTGGAGGAATCTCTGGAAAACACCCTGTTCTTCCTGGATAAACTTGCTCCGGACCTGCCGGTGATCATCCCCCACCTGGGGGCCCTGAGCGGCGGCTACCGGGCCCTGGACGCGGCCGGGGTCTGGGGCCGGGACCTGGTCTGGGCGGACATGGCCGTGGCCGGGCTGCCGGAAATCCAGGATTTTCTGCGCCGCTACGGCAGCGAGCGCCTCATGTTCGGCAGCGATTACCCCTTCAGCCGCCCGGATACGGAACTGGCGAAAATCCTGGGTCTGGGCCTGCCGGAGGCCGAAGTCCGGGCCATTTTGGGGGACAATTTTAGACGCCTGTGCCGGTTAGAGTGAGGCAGTTTTCTGTTTTCTGTTTTCCGTTTTTCGTAAAAAAAAGAGCCTGTTAATCAGACTATCTCTGTCTTTACTAAATCTCTAAACCCTAAAATGATAAAAGGCGACCCGTGGGGTCGCCTCTTATTCTTAAAATTTACCGAAAACTGAAAACTTAAAACTGAAAACCGTCTTATAGGCTCAGCATCTTTTCCTTGCAGGCCTCCAGCATGGGCTCAAACTGATCGAAGAGCTGCCCCTGGAACCGCCGCCATTCCTCCTGGAATTGGGGCAGGTGTTCCACCTCCACCTTCACCCTCTGGCGCATCTGCGCTTCCAGGGCCCGCTGCATCTGGTCGATGCCCGCGCCGAACCTGGCCTTAAGCTGCTGCAGGACGTTGTTTCGCACCTGCAGGAAGTTTTGGAGAAGCTGCTCCAGCTCCGCCTTCTGCCGGGCCATGGCCTTCTTATCCCGGGCCACCAGCATCAAGCCCTCCAGCGCCTGGGCCCTGCGGGGTTCCAGTTCCCCGTTCCGGGGCAGCGTAATGTTCCTGAGCAGCACTTCCTTGATGGCCGCCCGGGCTTCCTCTTGAGCCGGGGCCGGAAGGCTCGAGATCTCGGCCTCCAGGTCGCCGCCGTCTTTCAGAAAATTGACCGCCAATTGGCGGCCCTGGTCCCGAAATTGGCCCCGGGTCAGTTCCTCTTTAGTAGCCCGGCCATACTGCTCCGCTTTTTCCAGGGCCAGTTCCAGGGCGCTCTTAATTTCCGCCAACGTATGCTTCCTTTCTCTCCCACCCGGGGAGTCTCAGCAGGTCTTTCACTTGAATTTGGGGGGAGGAGTGGCCTCGGTCTTTTCGCTTTCCTTGGCGGCGGTGGACTCGGTGGTCTCCTTAGGTGCTTCAGAATTGCCAGGGCTTTGGCACTTGCCGCCGTAATCACTGACGTACCAGCCGCCGCCCTTGAGATGGAAAGAGCAGGAGCTGATAATTTTTTCGAGACCGCCGCCGCATTGGGGGCAAACCGTCAGGGGCGCTTCGGAGAATTTCTGCCATTTCTCCATAACCTGCCCGCAAGCGGCGCATTGATACTCATAGATGGGCATACTGCCAACCTCCTTGCCAATTGTCTTCATAATAGCGAATTACCCGGGGAACTTCCCGGGAATTGAGGGGAGTCAGGATTTTTTGGGTCAACAGGTGTACCCGTTTCTCTTCCTCTCTTTTCTGCTCCTCCGGGGCTTCGAACAGAGCCTGGAACCGGCTGAAGCGCACCACGTGCACCAATTCGTGGGTTAAAATATAAAGGAGCAACGGGAGCAGACTGAGGTCCGGGCACGAGTCCAGGGCCTTGAGGATATTGTGGTCCTGAAGACAGATGCGGTAGAAATCAAAGACCGCGGACTTCAAGACCCGATCCCGATGGCAGCCGTGATATTTGGCCACCAGGGCCAGGGCGTGGGAGGAGATCTCCTCCTGCTCCAGGCCCTCCAGGGTAAGAATGTCGTAACGGGCCCGGCGCCAGCAGTTGGGCGTCAGCTTAAAAAAGTCGGAGGTCATCTCCTCGGCGATGACCGTCGCGTCCCGGAGAAGTTCCTTATGATGCTGGAGAAAAAGAGAGCGGCCCATAATCCTTTAACCTTAAAATATTATCATGTTTAATTGCCTTGTCAATCGACGTCTGGTAAAAAGAAACCTAGGGTGATGTGGGCGGGAGGGCAACCGGTGTGAGCTGTAAGCAGTAAGCAGTTAAAAAAGTGTTGGCTCGATAGTTCTTCTTTTTGCTGCTCACTGCTAACTGCTCACCGCTCACTGGTCTCCTGGTCCCTCCTCCCACAAAGCCAATCCACCGGAGAACATTATGTCCCATCTGCCCCGGGAACTGGAGACCCTGGCCCGGATGCTGGCCTACATGTTGGGCCGCCGCCCTGATGAGTTCGGCCTGGTGCTGGAAGAAGGGGGCTGGATTCCGGTCAAACAGATTCTCCAGGCCCTCCATGAAGAACCCGGATTTACCCGGGTGCGCCGGGAAGACCTGGAGCGCCTGGCGGCCCTGACTTCCCCGCCCGTTCTGGAAGTTGCCGGAGAAAGCGTCCGCAGTCTGAACCCCGCGCCCCCCGAACTGCGCCGGGACCCGGACGGGCCCCTGCCCTCCTCCCTGTATCTGGCTATTTTCCCCAAAGTCCACACCCTGGTCTGGGAGCAAGGCCTTAAGCCCCCACTCGGCCGGGAGCTGGTCCTGGCCCGGAGGCCGGAAATGGCCCGGCGTCTGGGAAAGCGCCGGGCCAACGATCCGGTCCCGGTGACCGTGGCGGCCCAGGCCGCAGCCCGGGGGGGCACGGCCTTCCAGGCTTACGGCGAGGAATTATACCTGGCAGCCGCCGCAATTCCCCGGGAATTCTTGACGATGCCCGGCCCCCCCAAAGAAGTGCCCCTGCCCAAGGCCGCGCCCAAACCCAAGGCTCCGCCCACCCCCGGCACGTTCATGCTGGATTTGCCGCAGATGATCACCGGGAAACCGGAACGGGGGCAAAAGCGGGATGAACCGGCCTGGAAAACCGGAACCCGGGCCCTGCGGAAAAAGCAGGGCAAGTAGGGAAAATGATGATAGTGTTTTGCTCTAGAAATACCTTACATGACTATGCAGAACGACATAAATAATTGCGCATCTCTAAATAACTCAAAGCGTTTAATAATTTCCCACATCCTCTTAAAAAGACTGAAAAATCCCCTCCCCCTTGAGGGAGGAGGGTTAGGGTGGGGGTGGCGTCTTTTTGGAGGTTCAGGGCCACAAGTCGCCACCCTCCCCCCAACCCCCTCCCCTCAAGGGAGGGGGAGTTTGAGACTGCGGATTTAGTGGTATATCGGCGATCATGGAAATTTCTACCCCCCCTCCCTTGCAGGTCCTCATTATCCTGGGGGGCCGGGTGGGCGCGGACGGCTACCCCGGTCGGCCCACCCGGCTGCGCCTCCTCCATGCCCTGAATCTGTGGCGGGAGCATTACCCTGGGGCCTACTTCCTCCTTAGCGGCGGTCAGAACCGGGGCGCGCCGGTCTCCGAGGCCCGGGCCATGGCGAAGTGGTCCCTGAAGTGGGTGGAGGAGAACTGGGGGGCCGAGATCCGGGAGCGCCTGGCAGCCCTGCTGGTCCTGGAAGAGACCAGCCGCAATACCGCCGCGGCGGCCAAAAATACCCTGGCCCTGCTGCAGAAGCTGGGGCTTAAACGGGTGGGCCTGGTCACCGACCACCTGCACATGCGCCGGGCCCATTATCTCTTCCGGCGGCAGGCCGGAGCCCACCTCCACTTGCTACACCCCCTGCCCTTCCCGGGCCTGCTCCGGGATTACTGGCAGCGCCGCAGGTTCCTGCGCCTGGGGAAAATGCTGCTCCGGGAAGGCGGCGCATGGCTGAAGGTCTTGGGGAAGCGGATGGCGGGCCGGTGATGATGAAGTGTTCAGTGGTCAGTGGTCAGTGGTCAGTGGTCAGTGGCCAGTATTCTGTTTTCTGTTTTCTGTTTTGAGGCAAGTTCTCGGATGCCGATTCTGACTACTGATACCAATTAGTCATCAAAGGCATATTTTTTCGTAGGGGCGAACCTTGTGTTCGCCCTGGAGCGACCGGGCGAACACAAGGTTCGCCCCTACGTTTTAATACCTTTTTGACTGCAACTCGGTATGACTACTGACCACTGGCCACTGACCACTGGCCACTGGCCACTGACTACTGGTTCATCCTGTCCCCTCCCCCATTCTCATACAAGGGCGCAGATGGAGGACTCCAGGTATTCCCCGGAAAAAGTAAAAAAGTGCTTGACAGTGAGGTGGAATGGGATTAAAAATTTCCAGATATAAGAAAATTTTCACAAAGAAAATAGTAACAATGGGTTGATAATGCTGGAAATCAAACGCCCCGTCAGCGCTTCTCTTAGCCCGGAGCAAGTTTCCGCCATCCAGGAAACCTGCCGCCGCTTCCGCGCCACCAAGGGCGGACTCCTGCCCGCGTTGCACGCCGTCCAAGGCCTGTGCGGCAACTGGCTCCCCCTGGAGGCCCTGAAGCTCGTGTCCCAGGGCATGGATGTCCCCTATCCTTACCTCTACGGCGTCCTCAGTTTTTACACCATGTACGCCACTTCGCCCCGGGGCAAATACATCATCCGGGTGTGCGAATCGCCCCAATGCCACATCCTGGGGGTGGATAACCTGGTGGAAGTACTCAAAGGGGAACTGGGGATCAGCGTGGGGGAAACCACCACCGACGGCCTCTTTACCCTGGAGCACACCGCCTGTCTGGGAGTCTGCGAGGTGGCCCCGGCCATGCAGATCAACGAGGTGGTCCACGGCCGCCTCACCCAGGAGCGCATTAAGAATATCCTCGGCGACTACCGGGCCGGTAAGGCCCCGGATTACCGGAAGCTGGCCCGCACCACCAACGCCCTGAGCGACTATCCTCCCAGCCCGGATGAACTGGTGCTTCTGGCCAACGTGGACCAGATCGACCCCTTAAGTCTGAAAGACTACCAGGCTCGGGGCGGCTACGAGGGTCTGAAAAAAGCCTTGGGGATGACCCCCGAAGAGGTGGTCAACGTGGTCAAGGACTCAGGTCTGAGGGGCCGGGGCGGCGCGGGGTTCCCCACCGGTCTGAAATGGTCCTTCACCCGGCCCAGCCCCATCACCCCCAAGTATATCGTCTGTAACGCGGACGAAGGGGAGCCTGGCACCATCAAGGACCGCTACATCATGGAGGGCGACCCCCATAAGGTGCTGGAAGGCATGGCCATCGCCGGCTACGCGGTGGGGGCCAACTTCGGCTACATCTACTGCCGGGGCGAATATTACCTGAGCATGCACCGCCTCAATGCCGCGATTAAGGCCGCGGAGGCCAAGGGCTTGCTGGGCGACAACATCATGGGCTCCGGGTTCTCCTTCCACATCCAGGTGCAGACCGGCGGCGGCTCTTATGTCTGCGGCGAGGAAACCGCGCTCATCGAATCCATCCAGGGCCAGCGGGGCAATCCCCGGGTGAAGCCGCCCTTCCCCGGCCAGGTGGGGGTCTGGTACAAGCCCACCATCGTCAACAACGTGGAGTCACTGTCGAACGTCCCCACCATCGTCCTCAAAGGCTCTGAATGGTACAAAGCCAAGGGCACCCAGGACACCGCGGGCACCAAGATCATGCAGGTGGTGGGCCACGTGAATAAACCCGGGATCGTGGAAGCCAACCTGGGCATGACGCTCCAGGAACTCATCGACAATTACGGCGGCGGCGTCCGGAATGGCAGGAAGATCAAGAGCGTCCAGCCCGGCGGCGCGTCCGTGGGCTTCTTCCTCCCGGAACACCTGAACACCACCATTGAACACGGGGCGCTGGCCAAGGTCGAAGGGGGATTGGGCTCCGGCACCATGATGGTTATGGACGACACCACCTGCATCATCGACGTGGTGAAGTGCCTGCTCTACTTCTTCCAGCACGAATCCTGCGGTTTTTGCCTCCCTTGCCGCCGGGGCACCCGGGTACTCTACGAGTTGATCTGCAAGGTGGCCGCGGGCCAAGGCGCGCAGGCGGACCTGGACCGCATGTACTCTCTGTCCAAAGCCATGGTGGAAAGCGCCAACTGCGCGCTGGGGTGGAGTCCCCATTCCTTCATCAAGACCACCATGGAGCGGTTCAAAGACGAATACGACGCGCACCTGGCGGGGGAATGTCCGCTGGGGGTGTGTAAGGCGGAAACGCACAGCCATTAGAGAATAAAGGGCGGACACATGGGTCCGCCCAAAAATAGTGGCACAGGCGTCCCGCCTGTGCGGCGTACCCCAAGATTGCGCCACTTTAAGTGGCCTCATTTGGATAATCTAAAAAGGTCGCCATATGCTCATCGAATACTTGCCCATCCTAATTTACATGCTCATCGCCGTGGGGCTGATGGGGGTGATGGTGCTGCTGTCCGAATTGCTGGGCAAAAAGACCCACACCCCCCAGAAAGACATCCCTTATGAATGCGGCATGGACCCCATCGGCGACGCCCGCAGCCGCTACACGGTGCGGTTTTACATCATCGCCATGTTCTTCATTGTCTTCGACATTGAAGCTATTTTCCTCTACCCCTGGGCCGTGGTGTTCAAACCCCTGGGCTGGTTCGGCCTGTGGGAGATGGGCGTGTTCATCGTCATCCTGGCGGTGGGACTGGCTTACGTCTGGGGTAAGGGAGCGTTGGAATGGGAATAGAAGAACACCTGGGATACAACATCCTCACCACCAGCCTGGAAAAGCTCGTGGATTGGGGCCGCAAGAGCAGTCTCTGGCCTGCCACCTTCGGTCTGGCCTGCTGCGCCATCGAGATGATCTGCACCGCGGCCAACCGCTGGGACATCGCCCGCTTCGGTATGGAGGCCTTTAGGGCTTCCCCCCGCCAGGCGGATGTGATCATCATCGCGGGCACGGTGTGCAAGAAGATGATGCCCGCGATCGAGCGCATCTACGAGCAGATGACGGAGCCCAAGTGGGTCATCGCCATGGGGGCCTGCGCCTGCTCCGGGGGCATTTTCGACTCCTACGCGGTGGTCCAGGGCATCGACACCTACCTGCCGGTGGACGTCTATGTCCCGGGGTGCCCGCCCCGGCCGGAAGGGCTGCTCTACGGAATTTTGAAACTTCATGAAAAGATTTTGCAAGACCCCTTCCTGACCAAGAAATACCGGGAACGGCTGGCGCTGCGCCAGGAGGCCGTATGAACAAGGCCGCGGAACTGCTGCAGGAAAAATTTCCCGAAGAAGTGGTGGAAGTGGTGGAGTTCCGGGGGGAGACCACCATCATCGTCAAACCCAGGCGCATCGTGGACATCTGTAAGGCCCTGCGGGACGCGCCCCAGACCTCTTTCCGCTATCTTTCCATGATCGCGGCCATGGATTACCTCCCCCAGAGCCCCCGGTTCGGGGTGGTCTATAATCTTTACTCCCACAAGAACCGGAACCGGGTGACGTTAAAGACCCTGCTCCCGGACGACGCCGCGCCCGCGATTGATTCGGTGGTGCCGGTTTGGTCCACGGCCAACTGGCACGAGCGGGAGGCTTACGATCTGATGGGCATCCGCTTCCGGGGCCATCCCGACCTGCGGCGCATCCTGATGCCCAATGATTGGGTGGGCCATCCCCTGCGCAAAGACTATCCCTTACGGGGCAAGTAGGAATACCTGATGAACGGCGCTGAGACCATGAAACGCACCGAAACCATGCTCCTCAACCTGGGGCCGTCGCACCCCAGCACCCACGGGGTGCTCCGGGTCCTCTTGGAGCTGGACGGCGAACTCATCCTGCGGGCCGATCCGGATATCGGCTACCTGCACCGGGGCATCGAGAAGATGTGCGAATACCGCACTTACCACAAGTGCATGCCCCTGATGAACCGCCTGGACTACCTGGCCGGAGAGGTCAACAACTTCGGCTTCTGCCTGGCCATGGAAAAACTGCTGGGCGTGGAGGTCTCCAAACGGGCCCAGTATATCCGGGTAATGATCGCGGAGCTGACCCGTATCGCCTCCCACCTCTTCTGGCTGGGCACCCACGGCCACGACCTGGGGGCCATGACGCCTTTGTTCTACGCCTTTAGGGAACGGGAAAAGATCATGGACCTCTGCGAGATGGTCTCCGGGGCCCGCATGTTCCCCTTGTACTGCCGCATCGGCGGTCTGGCCGCGGATCTCCCCGAAGGGTTCATCCCCGCGGCCTGGGAATTCGTCAAGACTTTCCCGGAAAAGCACCAGGATTACCATAACCTCCTGACCAAAAACCAAATCTGGATTGAGCGCACCAAGGGCGTGGGCGCCATGACCCCGGACGAGGTCCTGGACTGGGGCTGGTCCGGTCCCATGGCCCGGGGCTCGGGAGTGAACTGGGATCTGCGCCGGGACAACCCCTATTCCAGTTACGAGGACTTCGATTTTGTGGTGCCCCTGGGGAGAAACGGCGACACCTACGACCGTTACCTGGTGCGCATGGAGGAGATGCTCCAGGCGAACCGCATCGTCCGCCAGGTGCTGGAGCGGCTGCCGGATCTGCCCCCCGGGGACATCAAGGTCAAAGATCCCCGGGTCAGCCTGCCTCCCAAGGACGCGGTCTATAACGACATCGCCGGGTTGATCAACCACTTCAAGTTGATCCAGGAAGGCATCACCCCGCCCGTGGGCGAGGTTTACCAGTGCATCGAGGCCCCCAAAGGGGAGATGGGTTTTTATATCGTGAGCGACGGCAGCCCCCAGCCTTTCCGGCTGAAGATCCGGGGGCCGTCGTTTATCAACCTCTCGGCCATGGACAAACTGGCCCGGGGCCGGCTCCTGGCCGACGCCATCGCCTTGATCGGCACCATGGACATCGTCCTGGCGGACGTGGATAGGTAGTGGTAGGGCGGGCGTCCCGCCCGCCGCCGATTCCCTTAGGCTTTTATCTGAAACGATCATGCTGAAAAAGATCTTCCCTATAGTATTATTATTGCTTTTCGCTTTCACGGCACTGGCCGGGGCGGCCCAAGATACTGGACTGACCTTTGTGGGGAAGATCGAAGAGATTGCCATTAAAACCTCCATGGGGCCCATGGGCGGTATGGAGAAAAATCTGGCCATCAAGCTGGACAGCAAACCGAAGCTTGATATTCGCGTTACTACTAGGGACGCCTCCAGGTTCGGACTTATCGATACCGACCAGCCCTCCGCGGTCCTCACCCCCGGCAAAATCAAAGGGCTGGGGTGGAAAGTTAGGTTGACCTGTGACAAGAAGACCACCATGAGCGAACCCTTTTACATGGTGACCAACCTGGAGAGGCTGGATTAGGAGAAGCTATCAGCTTTCAGCGGTCAGCTTTCAGCTAAATAAAATGCAGGGCGGGCACGGTCCGCCGATAAATGAGAAATGGTGGGCCGTGCCCACCCTACATGGCGAAAACATAGGAACGATTTATGGTTAATCTGACCATTGACGGCCGGGCGATTCAAGCGCCCAAGGGGAAAACCGTCCTGGAAGTGGCCGACGCTAACGGCATCTTCATCCCCAGGCTCTGTTACCACCCGGCCCTGAAGCCCATCGGCGCCTGTCGCATCTGCGTGGTGGAAGTCAAACCCGGCCCCCCCCGGCCCCTGCCGGCCTGCGCCACCGTGGTCAACGAAGGCATGGAGGTCAATACCAACTCCGAGCGCCTGCAGCAGATTCGGGGTGAATTGATGAAGCTGGTGCTCATCAACCACGCCCTGGAGTGCCCCATCTGCGACAAGGGCGGCGAGTGCGAGCTCCAGGACCTGACCCATACCCTGGCCGTGGAGAAGGTGGACCTGGAGGCCGTCAAGCTGGCCCCCAACCACGACTACGAGTCCCTCTTCGTGGAGCGGCACCCGGACCGCTGCGTCACCTGCGGCCGCTGCATCCACATCTGCCGGGACCACGTGGAGGCCATGGCCATCAACTTCATGCAGCGGGGCTACTTCACGGAGCTGGGCTCCGGCCAGTTACCCCTGGATTGCGAATTCTGCGGCTCCTGCATCGACATCTGCCCGGTGGGGGCCCTGATCAACAAGCTCTGGAAGTACCGGGCCCGGGCCTGGGAAGTGACCAAGACCGAAACCGTCTGCCCCTTCTGCGGCGGCGGCTGCGTCTATGACCTGCACACCAAGGACGACCATATCCTGCGGGTCCGGAACCAGGCCAGCATTTTGCTCTGCTCCCGGGGCCGCTTCGGCTTCCCGGTGGTGGAGGCCCCGGACCGCCTGAAGACCCCGTTGATCAAGGATAACGGCAACTTCCGGGAGGCCTCCTGGGACGAGGCCCTGGACCTGGTGGCCGCCAAGTTCAAGGAGATCGCAGAGAGCGCGGGCGCGAACGCCATCTACGGCGTAGGCTCCGCCCGGGCTACCAATGAGGCCAACTACCTCTTTCAGAAATTTTTCCGCCAGGGGTTGGGCACCAACCAGTTGGATAACCCGGGGCGCTACACCTACGTTCGGGCCTTGAAGGGCCTGGCCGCGGTCTTTGGCCTCCCCCAGGTCTCCGGGGTGGAGGCTTCCACCGCCCCTCCCCTGCCCTACCAATCACCCTTGACTCTGGGCGAAGGCGCGCAAGGCAGCGGCTTCCCCTTTGTTTTGGGGCATTTTGCTGATCTTCCGAACGCGGACCTGGCCCTGGTGTTGGGCGCGGACGTCACTCCGGAGATGCCGCCCCTGGGCTGGAAGTTGCTCCGGGCGTTGGATAATGAGAATTTCCGCCTGGTGCTGGCCAATCCCCGGCGTACCAAGTTCGACCGTTACGCGCACCTGAGCCTGCGCTATAAGCCCGGCACGGAGCGCATCTTGCTTTCCGGCTTGTTCAAGGCCTTCTTTGCTGCGAACCCCGACCGGACCCCGGCGGTGAGCGCCGCGGGCTTGGAGGAGTTCAAGGAAAGCTTCAAGAAGGTGAGCCTGAAGGACGTGGCTTCCAAGACTGGAGTGGAGGAAACCCTCATCAAGGAAACCGCGGCCCTCCTGGCCCAGGCCCAGGCTCCCGCCATCATCTGCGGCACCGAGCTTCTGGCCCAGGACAAGGGCGAGCAAAACGCCCTGGCCCTGGCCGACCTCTTCCTGCTCATCGGCCGCCCCGGAACCCCGGGCAGCGCGGTTTACCCGGTGGCAGAGAAGAACAACTCCCGGGGCGTCTGTGAAGCGGGGGTCCTGCCGAATCGCCTCCCCGGTTTTGTGCCCATTGACGAAACCGCGGCGGGCCTTACCCTGCCGGATATGCTGGATAAACTGGAGGCCAACGATCCGGCCGCACCCCAGGCTATTTATATGTTGGGGGGTGACCTGCTCCGGGCCCTGCCCCACCGCAGCCGCACGGAAAAGCTCCTGAAAAAGGTGCCCTTCCTGGTGGTCCAGGATGCGTTCCTCACCGACACCGCCAAGCTGGCCCAGGTGGTCCTGCCGGTGGCGGTGCACGCGGAGCAGGAAGGGAGCTTCATCAGCAGCGACGGCACCCTGGGGGTTTTGGCCCAGGCCCTGCCCGCTAACGGCGTGCGCCCGGATTGGCAGATCATCGGCCAGTTGGGCGCAAAGATGGGCTATAAACTGGGCGCCAGCCACCCCAAACAGATCTTCCGGGAACTGGCCCGGGCCATGCCCCTGTGGGCGGGCCTAAGCCCCAAGGCCGCTTACCCGCAGATGCAGGCCGCGCTCACCGGCACGTTCATCCCCTTCGAGGCGGACCTGAGCCTGCTGGGCCGCCGGCCTCACACCCTGATTATCGGCAAGGCCCTGAACCATTCCGGGTCTTATACCACCCATGCTCCCGACGGCACCTTGAAGTTGATGAGCGAAGCTACGCTGCAACTGAACCCGGAAGACGCCCAGAGCTTAGGGCTCGCGGCTGGAGATACGGCCAAGGTCATTTCCTCCCAGGGGGAGATCAGCGTGCCCGTGGCCCTGGCCCCGGAGATGCCCCCGGGAGTGGTCTTCCTGCCGGAGCATTTTGCCCAGCCCCCGGTCCATATACTGACTCTCAACTCCAACCTGGTTAGGGTAACCATCCAGAAGGGTTAATATGATGAATCAGTTGCCCCTCTTGGTAATCATGACCGCCGTGAAGATCACCCTCATTCTGGTGGTCTTCCTCACGGCCATCGCCTACACGGTGCTCATGGAGCGCAAAGTCCTGGGTTTCATCCAGTTGCGCTACGGCCCCAACCGGGTAGGGCCCTCATCGCCTACACGGTGCTCATGGAGCGCAAAGTCCTGGGTTTCATCCAGTTGCGCTACGGCCCCAACCGGGTAGGGCCCTGGGGTTTGCTGCAGCCCTTGGCGGACTTGCTCAAGTTGCTCTTCAAAGAAGACTTCACCCCTCCGGGCGGGAACAAGGTCCTCTTTGTCATGGCCCCGGTCATCACCGCGGTGACTGCTTTTCTACCCTTCGCGGCCATTCCCTTTGCCGCCCAGATCCTTCCCGATAGCCTGACCATTTACGGCCATACGGTGGACCTGACGGTGGCGAGTCTGAACCAGGGGGTGATCGCCGACGTAAACGTGGGCCTCTTATACATCTTTGCCATGGGTTCCCTGTCGGTGTATGGCGCGGTCCTGGGCGGCTGGGCCTCCAACAACAAGTACTCTCTGCTGGGGGGCTTGCGTCTCTCCGCGCAGATGGTCAGCTATGAGCTAGCCCTGGGCCTGTCCGTCATCGGCGTGCTCATGCTGGCGGGCAGCCTGAGCCTGGTGAAGATCGTGGAAGCGCAGAAATCCATGTGGTTCATCGTCTACCAGCCCCTAGGGTTCCTGCTGTTTTTGACCGCGGCCATGGCCGAATGCGCCCGCACCCCCTTTGACTTGATTGAATGCGAAAACGAGCTGGTGGCCGGCTTCCAGACGGAATACAGCTCCATGAAGTGGGGCTTGTTCATGATGGGGGAATACTGCCACATCATCGTCGCCAGCGCCCTGTGCACCACCCTCTTTTTGGGCGGCTGGCAGGGCCCGGTGCTGCCCCCCATCGCCTGGTTCGTAATCAAGACCTTTGCGTTGGTCTTCTTCTTTATCTGGGTGCGGGGGACCTTTCCCCGCTTCCGTTTCGACCAGCTCATGAAACTGGGGTGGAAAGTGATGTTGCCCCTGTGCCTGGTGAATATATTGTTCACCGGCATTATCATTCAGTTTTTGCAGAGGTAGTAGATGATTATCCCGTTAATTAAAGGCCTGGCCACCACTCTGCGCCACGTTTTTACCAAGCCCATCACCCTCCAGTACCCGGAGGAAAAGCGGCAGGTGGCGCCCCGCTTCCGGGGGCACCCGGAGCTGATCGTCAACGACGACGGGCGGCGCCGCTGCGTGGCCTGCACCCTGTGCCTGGTGGTCTGCCCCAGCAACGCCATCAAAGGCATTGTTCCTGCGGAAGGCCCGGAGCACGAAAAATACCCGGTGGCTTTCACCATCGACCTGACCCGCTGCATCTTCTGCGGCCTGTGCCAGGAGGCCTGCCCCAAGGGGGCCATCAAGTTGAATAACCTCTACGAGCTGGCTCAGTATGACAAAAGCCTGCTCATTCTCGATATCGACCGGGCTACGCAGAAAAAGTCCGAACTCCGGATGGCGGATTGGCTGTGATGCGGCCTTTTGCCTGGGTTGCATATAGGAGGCTCGAGGGATGCAGATGATCTTTTTCATCCTGGCCGGGGTGGCCCTGGTCTCCGGGGGGTTGGTGGTCTTTCAGAGACACCCCTTGCGGAGCGCCCTCTGGCTCATCGTCAATTTCTTTGCGGTGGCCGGTATTTACCTCCTGGCCCACGCGGAATTCATCGCCGCCATTCAGGTGATCGTTTACGCCGGGGCCATCATGGTGCTGTTCCTGTTCGTGATCATGCTTCTCAACCTGCGCCAGCCCGAGGAGGAGCTCCGGTTCCTGCACCTGGGGCAAAAGGTGGGAGGCATCACCCTGGCGGTCTTCACCGGATTGCTCATGGTTTACACCATTACCCAGGTGGTCCTGCCCCCGGGCAAGGAGGCTCCCCCGGGACTGGGCAATACGGAGTCCATTGCCAAGCTGTTGTTCACCGACTACCTGCTGCCCTTTGAGGTCACTTCGGTGCTGCTGTTAGTGGCCATTGTGGGCGCGGTGGTGCTGGCCAAGACCAAGCTGAAGTAAATTTTTAGGGTGCGTTCTACGCACCCCATTTAATGGTGCGCAGGGCGCACCCTACGCGGAGAACCCGAATGGTAGTGCCTGTATCCTATTACCTGGCCTTGAGCATAGCCCTCTTCGCCCTGGGAGTGATCGGGGTGCTGGTGCGGCGTAACGTCCTGGTGATCATGATGTGCATCGAGATGATGCTCAACGCCGTCAATTTGGCCTTCATCGGTTTTGCCGACTATTTCAAGGCGGTGGACGGCCAGATGTTCGTGTTCTTCGTGATGACCGTGGCCGCGGCCGAAGTGGCGGTGGGACTGGCCCTGATCGTGGCCATCTTCCGCAACCGGGCCACGGTGTACGTGGACGAACTCAATATCCTCAAGTGGTGAGGCATACCCCATGATGGACTATGTCTGGCTGATTCCTCTTTTCCCCTTCGTGGGCTTTCTGATTAACGGCCTCGTGGGTAAAAACCTGCCCAAGAACGTGGTGGGAACCATCGGCTCCGTGGCCGTAGGGTTGAGCTTCCTGGTCACCCTGTGCATCTTCCTGCAATTTTTGAAGCTGCCCCCCGAAGCCCGGCCGGTGGAAAAGGTGGTTTACACCTGGATCGCTTCCGGTTCTTTCCAGGCGCAGGTGGCCTTTCTCATCGACCCCCTGTCCCTGATCATGCTCCTCATCGTCTCCGGGGTGAGCACCCTCATCCATATCTACTCCGTCAGTTACATGCACGACGACCCGGGGTTTTACCGCTTCTTCACCTACTTAAACCTCTTCGTCTGCGCCATGCTCATCCTGGTGGGGGCCAACAACTTCCTGCTGATGTTCGTGGGCTGGGAAGGCGTGGGGCTCTGTTCTTACCTGCTCATCGGCTACTACTATGAAAAGCAGTCCGCGTCCGACGCAGGGAAAAAGGCCTTTGTGGTCAACCGGATCGGCGACTTCGGTTTTCTTTTGGGCATCTTTCTCATCTTCTGGACCTTCGGCTCCGTGAATTTCCGGGAGGTCTTCGCACTGGCCGCCAAGTACCCGGTGGGCGCGGGGGTGATCACCGCTATTACCCTATTCCTGTTTATCGGCGCCACCGGCAAATCCGCGCAGTTGCCCCTATACACCTGGCTGCCGGACGCCATGGAAGGCCCCACCCCGGTTTCCGCCTTGATCCACGCGGCCACCATGGTCACCGCCGGCGTCTATATGGTGGCCCGGTGCAGCGCCCTCTATTCCCTGGCCCCCGTTTCCTTAACGGTGGTGGCCACCATCGGCGCGCTCACCGCCATCTTTGCCGCCACCATCGGCATGGCCCAGTTCGATATCAAGCGGGTCCTGGCTTACTCCACCGTGAGCCAGTTGGGGTACATGTTCCTGGCCTGCGGGGTGGGCGCATATGTCTCCGGTATCTTCCATCTCATGACCCACGCCTTTTTCAAGGCCCTCCTCTTTTTGGGCTCCGGCTCGGTGATGCACGGCCTGAGCGGCGAGTTGGACATGCGCAAGATGGGGAACCTGAAAAAACACATGCCCATCACTTACTGGACTTTCTTGCTGGCCACCCTGGCCATTGCCGGTATCTTTCCCTTCGCCGGCTTCTTCAGTAAGGATGAGATCCTGTTCCACTCCCTGGTGGACGGCAAAGTCATTTATTGGGGCATCGCCACCGCCGCGGCGTTTATCACCGCGTTTTACATGTTCCGGGCGGTGTTCATGACTTTCCACGGCGAATCCCGGGTAGACCCCCATGTGGCCCAACATGTCCACGAATCTCCACCCCTGATGACCGTCCCCCTGATGATCCTGGCGGGGCTCTCGGTGGTGGGCGGCTTCGTGGGCATTCCCCTCATCGAGGGAGCCCATGTGTTCCGGGATTTCCTGTCCCCCTCCATCACCCCGGTGGCCCACCATGCCGCGGCCCATCCCACGGCCACCTTCGAGGTGGGCATGATGCTCCTCAGCATGGGGGTGGCGGGTCTGGGGATTTATACCGCTTACAAATTTTATATCCTCGTGCCGGACCTCCCCACCATCGTCTCGGAGAAGTTCCACACCATCTACGACCTCATCTATCACAAGTACTATGTGGATGAGATTTATGACACCACGGTGGTGGAACCCATCAAGGTGGGCTCCAACTTCCTGTGGACCGTGGTGGACGCAAAGGGAGTGGACGGCGTGGTGAACGGCAGCGCCGGAATCATCGCCTTCTTGAGCGCCCACCTCCGCAAGCTGGAGACGGGCTTTGTCCAGAATTACGCCTTTGCCATCCTCCTGGGGGTGGTGGTGATCACCGGCTACCTTATTGGACGTTAACGACTAGAGGGGCTTATGCAATTACCCATCCTCTCCATCCTGGTCTTCTTCCCCGTTCTGGGCGCGGTGCTCCTGGCCTTCCTGGACCGGAAGAACCACAAACTGCTGAAGCAGGTCACCCTGGGGCTGTCTCTCGCGGAATTCTTGTTTTCCCTGCCCCTGTGGTTCCAATTCGACAGCCAGACTGCGGCCATGCAGTTCGTGGAGCGCTATAACTGGCTGCCCCAATACGGCATCAGCTACTACGTGGGGATCGACGGCTTCTCCCTGCTGCTGATCATGCTCTCGACCTTTCTGACCCCGCTTTGCGTGCTCGCCACCTGGACGGACATCCAACACCGGGTCAAGGAGTTCATGATCTGCCTCCTGACCCTGATGGCCGGCATGTTGGGCGTCTTCGTGGCCCTGGACCTCTTTCTCTTCTACGTGTTCTGGGAAGTGATGCTCATCCCCATGTACCTGCTCATCGGTATCTGGGGCAACCCGGCCCGGCGGGTCTACGCGGCCATCAAATTTTTCCTCTTCACCATGTTCGGCAGCGTGCTGATGCTGGTCGCCATTTTGGTCCTCTACTTCTACTATGGCAAGGCCACCGGGACTTACACCTTTGATCTCCTTAAGCTATACAGCCTGAACGTCCCCTTCCGCATGCAGTTCTGGATGTTTTTGGCCTTTGGGCTGGCCTTCGCCATCAAGGTGCCCATGTTCCCCTTCCATACCTGGTTGCCGGACGCCCACACCGAGGCCCCCACTGTGGGTTCGGTCATCCTGGCCGCGGTGCTCCTGAAGATGGGGACCTACGGTTTCCTGCGCTTCAACATGCCTCTCTTCCCCCAGGCAGCCCATTACTTCGTGCCCCTGTTCAGCATCCTGGCGGTGATCGGCATCGTTTACGGCGCGCTGGTCTCCATGGTGCAAAAGGACCTGAAGCGCCTCGTCGCTTTTTCTTCCGTAAGCCATCTGGGTTTTGTCATGCTGGGGCTTTTCACCTTCACCATGCCCGGGGTCCAGGGGGGCATCATCCAGATGATCAACCACGGGCTGTCCACCGGGGCCTTGTTTTTGATCGTGGGCATGATCTATGAACGGCGGCACACCCGGATGATCGCCGACTTCGGGGGTCTTTCCACCCCCATGCCCATCTACGCCGCCATCTTCATGATCGTGACTCTATCTTCCATCGGGCTCCCCGGCTTGAACGGCTTTGTGGGGGAATTTCTCATCCTCCTGGGCGCGTTTAAGACCAACATGCTCTATGCCATTGTCGCGGCCACGGGTGTCATCTTCGCGGCCTGTTACATGCTGTGGATGTTCCAGCGGGTGATGTTCGGGGAAGTGACCAACGAGAAGAACAAAGAACTGAAAGACCTCTCCTGCCGGGAGATCGCCATCTTTGTGCCGCTCTTGCTGTTCATCGTCTGGATCGGGGTCTATCCCAATACATTCTTGAGCAAGACCAAAGCATCCACGGAAAACTTCCTGGCCTTGATGGAGAAGGCCAAAACCACTGAAGTCAGCCTATCTCACGGGGACAAGGGGGAAGCCCGATGACCCTGACCATTCCGACCTTCAGCCTGGAGAGCATCGGTCCCTGGATCACCTTGTCGGTCTTCGCCATCGCCATCCTCCTGACGGATGCCCTCTCCCCCAAGGGGAACCGCACCGCGGCCCCGGTACTGGCCCTGGTGGGCCTGGCGGTGGCCGGATTCCAAACCGTCTCCCTCTGGGGCAAGACCGGCATGGACTTTGCCCGCATGGTCTATGTGGACAATTTCTCCTTTTTCTTCTATATCGTCTTCATCCTGGGCACCGGGCTCACCGTGCTGCTGTCCCTCCAGTACCTGAAGGATTACGGCAAGAACCTGGCGGAATATTACGCGCTCCTGCTCTTCGCCACTGTGGGCATGATGCTCATGGCCTCGGGCTCGCATTTGATCATGATCTTCCTGGGCATAGAAGTGATGTCCATCGCCGTGTATGTACTGGCGGGACTCTTCCGGGAAGATGCCCGCTCCAATGAAGCCGCGCTCAAATATTTGCTGCTGGGCGCCTTCGCCAGCGCCTTCCTGCTCTTCGGCATGGCCATGCTCTACGGGGCCTCAGGCGGCACTCTGTTTCTGAACGACCTGCCGGCCCGTCTGGCCGGGGCCGAAACCTTCAAGCCCCTGACCCTTTTGGCCGTTGCTTTACTGATCGTAGGCTTCGGCTTCAAGGTGGCCTCCGTGCCCTTCCACATGTGGACTCCGGACGTCTATGAAGGCGCGCCCACCTCGGTGACCGCGTTCATGGCCGTGGGCGTGAAGGCTGCGGCCTTTGCAGCCTTCGCCCGGGTCTTTTTTCTGGCCTTCCCGGTCCTGCAGCCCGACTGGCAGATGGTCCTCTGGGTGTTGGCCGTGGCCACCATGACCCTGGGAAATATCGTGGCCATTGCCCAGACCAACATCAAACGCATGCTGGCCTACTCCTCCATTGCCCATGCGGGCTACCTCCTGGTGGCCATCATCGCCGCCAACCAACTGGGCGCGGTGAGCCTGATGTACTACCTCCTGGCCTATACCCTGATGAACCTGGGGGCCTTCGGGGTGGTCATCCTGGTGGGAAGGAAGAAGGACAGCTACCTCAGCATCTACGACTACTCCGGCCTGGGATTCCAGCACCCGGTCCTGGCCGCCAGCATGGCTCTGTTCATGTTCGCGCTGGCGGGCATTCCTCCCACCGCGGGGTTCGTGGGCAAATTCTATGTCTTTTCCGCGGCGGTGCAGGCGGGCTACATCTGGCTGGCCATCATCGGCGTGATGAACTCCGTGGTGTCCGTGTACTATTATCTGCGCATCACCGTGCTTATGTACATGAAACCCGCGGAAGCGGACTTAGGCCCCGTGAGCTTCGCGCCCGCGGTGACCGCGACGTTGGCCCTCACCGCCCTGGGCGTGCTGCTCATCGGCGTCTTCCCAGGGTTCATCTATGACCTGGCCATGAATTCCGTGAAGGTCTTTCCGGGATTGTTGTAATAAGCTGAACCAACTTCCGGTCCCCCATCCCTGCCGGACGGGTTTTTATAAAAGTAAAGCCGGGCCATGGCCCGGCTTTACTCTTTTGGGAGATATGTTTTGGGGGAGGAGGCAGGGGCGTGGGCCCCTGCCCCCTCCCCCAAACCCATATTGTTTTAGTTGCTGGGATGGCCTGCCTTATTTATTCCCCTTAAGCTCGTGAATCCGGGCTTCCACTCCGGCCATCTCTTTTTTCAGCTCATCCAGGTAGTCCTTGAGGCGCTCCAGTTCCTCCGCGGGGGAGATGAAGCGCCGGAAGCCCATGCCGCAGCAGCAGCCGGACATCATTCTGCCGTTGCAGCAACCGTGCCCGTGATGCATACCGCCCCAGCCGTGGCCATGCATGCCGCCATGGCCGTGTCCGTGCCCGTGGCCGTGACCCATCTGACACATAGCTTTTCCCTCCTTTTACGCCCCTGAGGCTTTTTAGAGTAGTTCCAGGAATTCTTCCACACTCAAACCCGCATCACGCACAATACCCCCCATGGTATAGGCATTTATGGGATTATGACGTGGAATTGTCAAAAAACGAGGACCATTAGACATGACCACATGCTTCCGTCCCTGGCGCACCAGACGAAATCCGGCCTTTTCTAAGGCTCGGATAGCTTCCAGGTGATTAACCCCAGGTATCTTGGGCATGCTCAAATGGCCACTTCAATTTCTCGCACATCCTGGCCTTGAACCGATTCAGCCACCGCGGCCAGATACTCCTGGATGGCATCCTGGATATTTTCCAGGGCTTCCGTTTCCGTGTCCCCTTGAGACCAACAGCCCGGCAAGCCGGGGCAAGAAACACTATACCCCTCTTCGGTCTTTTGGATGACAACGCGATACTTCATTGCGATTCCTCACGCCGCCCTTCTGGTCCGCTTTTTCAGGCGGTTGGCTTTTTTGCGCAGGATGTCGAGCTTTTTCCGGGGTTCTCCCCCAGCCACCGCCTCCTGCTTCTTGGCCCGCATCTCCCGGGCCTTTTCTTTCAAGTCCCGCATGCTCACCTTCTCGCCGGACTTGCCTTCGTCCTTGATGCCTTTGACTTTCTTGATGGCCGCCAGCAATTCCTCTTTGTTCATGCCGTGGACGCCGGTAATCTCTCCCAAATCCAGGGCATATTTCCGGAGTTCCGTGGCCGTCATTTTGTCCAGGGGTTTTTCCTTTTTCTCTTTGCGTTCCTTTTTGGCCATTATTTCTCTCCTTCATGAACTTTCGGCTTTTCCAAGGTTTAAGGCGCAGGCTGAAGCCTGCGGCTACATTCATGGCGGACAGTGCCCGCCCCCCGTTATTAATATCATTGCTAATACCAAGTTGCGGACAAAAAAGTAAAATTGTCATTCTGAGCGCAGCGAAGAATCTCAAAATACGAGATTCTTCACTCCGCTTCGCTCCGTTCAGAATGACAGCTCAATATTACTTCTTTGACGGTAACTTAGTATAAATCTTCAAAAGCTGATCGCTGAAAGCTGACAGCTGATAGCTTTCTATCCCTTCTTCTCCTCCAGCACCTCCAGCCGCTCCGCCAACTTGATGAAGGGTTTCACCAGATCGATGGGGATGGGGAAGAGGGTGGTGGAGTTCTTTTCCGCGGCGATTTCCCTTAAGGTTTGAAGGTAGCGCAGTTGCAGGGACATGGGTTCCGTGGCCAGCACCCGGGCGGCGTCCGCCATCTTGGCCGCAGCCTGGAATTCCCCTTCGGCGTTGATCACTTTGGCCCGCCGTTCCCGCTCCGCTTCCGCCTGTTTGGCCATGGCCCGCTGCATCTCGATGGGCAGGTCGATGGCCCTCACTTCCACCAGGGTCACCTTGATTCCCCAAGGCTCGGTCTGCTGGTCCAGGATATCCGCCAGTCGGGCATTGACCTTCTCTCGCTCAGCCAAGAGGTCGTCCAGCTCCACCTGGCCGCAGACGCTCCGGAGGGTGGTTTGGGCCAGGAGCTGGGTGGCGGCATAGTAATCCCGGACTTCGATGATCGCCTTCAGGGGATCCATCACCCGGAAATAGACCACCGCGTTCACCTTCACGGTGACGTTGTCCCGGGTGATGATATCCTGGGAGGGGACGTCATAGGTGACCAACTGCAGGTTGACCTTGACCATCTTGTCCACTACGGGGATGAGGATAATCAGTCCCGGGCCTTTGGCGTGATCCAAAGCCCGGCCCAACCGGAAGATCACCCCCCGTTCGTATTCGTTGAGAATCTTGATGGCGCTCATCAGGAAGAACACCACCAGGATGATGATCAGGACCACAGAACTGGAGAGAAACTGGAACATGCCCGCCTCCTTATGCCGGTTTTCGGTTAAATAAAGACTGTCATAATTGCAAGTTTATATCATGAGAAAGGGGAAAAAGTATTACTGAGATTTTTCTGCTTTGCGCACCTTAAGCTTCAGATTAACCACTTCCACAACCTCCACGGGCTCCCCCGGGGCAATCGGTTCTTCACTCACCGCGTGCCAGTATTCCCCGTGCACGAAGACCTGGCCTTCCGGGGCCAGGGCGGTATGAGCCACGCCCTTTTCCCCCACCATCCCGGCGGTACCGGTCATAGAGCGGCGGAAATGCATGCGAAAGACGATGCCGGCCACCGCGATGAAAAACCCAGAGACCACCAGGACCGTGGGGATCAAAACCCACCAGGATATGCCGATACCCATCTCCCCTTGGCGAAAAAGCATCATGGACCCCAATAGCAAAGAAATCACTCCTCCCAGGGAGAGGAGACCGTAGCTGGTAATTTTGAATTCCAGGATAAAGAGAATAAAGGCCAAAAGGATCAGGAGGATACCGATAAAATTGATGGGCAGGGTCTGGAACGCGAAAAAGGCCAGAAGGAGGCACAGGGCCCCCACCACTCCCGGGAAGACCACTCCCGGATGGGCCAGTTCGAAATAGAGCCCCGCCAGGCCGATCATCATCAGGATAAAGGCGATGTTGGGATCGGCGATGTGCTTCAGAATCCGGGTGCGCAGGCCCTCGGGGATATCCCTGACGGTGGCGCCCGCGGTATGCAGAACCAGTGGTTTTCCTGCCACCATCACCTTGCGGCCGTCCACTTTCTTCAGCAAATCGTCTAGGTCTTCAGCCCCCAAGTCCACAACCTTCAGGCGCAGGGCCTCGGCCGCAGGAATGGACGCGCTCTGGCGGATGCCCTTCTCCACCCAGTCGGCGTTGCGGCCCCGTTCCGTGGCCAGGGCCCGGCCATAGGCGACCATGTCGTTCACCATCTTCTGGCCCATGACTTTATCCACTTTCCCCAGCCCCACGGATACGGGATGGGCCGCGCCGATGTTGGTGCCCGGGGCCATGGCGGCCACCGGCGCGGCCATGGTGATCAGCAGCCCCGCGGACGCGGCCCGGGCCCCCCGGGGCGAGACATAGACGATCACCGGCACCTTGGAATTGATGATGGCCTGGGCGATCTGCCGCATGGAGGAATCCAGCCCCCCGGGGGTGTCCAGTTGAATCACCAGGGCTTCGGCCTGCTCCTTTTCGGCAGTGCGGATGCCGTCCAGGATGAACTCCGCCAGTCCGGGATTGATGGAACCAACCGCAGGCAGGACGAAGACGCGGCGGGGGGCGGCCTCGAGACCCGCGCTCCAGAGCCCAAGCCCGACTAAAATAAAAATAGATAAATAAATAAGGTACTTAAATTTCATCATGGGCCGCCAGATACTCCATTACCTGTTGCATGTCTTCCCAGGTCTTATGGCGCTCCTTGGGAAAGCGGAGCAGGTACGAAGGATGAAAGGTGGGCATAACCCTGATTTCCCGGTACTTCTGCCATTGGCCCCGCATCCGGGTCAAGGGGGCCTGGGTGCCCAGCAGGGCTTGGGTGGCCACCCGTCCCAGGGTGACGATCACCCGGGGCTTGATGGCTTCAATCTGCTTCCGCAGGAAAGGGAGGCATTGCCCGGTCTCATCCGCCTCCGGCTCCCGGTTCCCGGGGGGGCGGCATTTCACGACATTGGCGATATAGACTTCCTCCCGCCTGAGGCCCAGTTTGCTCAAGAGCCTGTTTAACAACTGCCCGGCCGCGCCCACAAAGGGAAGCCCCTGGAGGTCTTCTTCCTCTCCCGGGCCTTCGCCGATGAACATCAGACGGGCCCGGGCCGAACCATCCCCAAAGACGATGGTTTTGCGGCCCCGAGAGAGCTTGCAGCGCTTGCAATCCCCCAACTCGGCGCGTATCTCCTTCAGGGTTAAAACCCGGTCGGTCTCTTGAACCTGTTCTGGGGACGGGGTCTCGCTCTCTGCGGGAGTACCCGGCCAACCCAGGCGGCGCTGGAAGCGCAGCCAGTCCTCCAGGGCCGCGGTCAACTCCTGCAGTTCCAGGGCCGGGTCCTCAGGCACTTTTGCCCCCCTGGCGGGTTGGCAGCAGCGCCACTACCTGGTCCAGAACCTTTGCCGCCACTTCCTCCTTGCTGAGGAGCGGCAGGCGCACCAGCAAATTTTTACGCCCGATGATGGCCACTTCGTTGGTGTCCACCGCAAAGCCTGAGTCCGGGCGGTTTACCTGGTTGGCCACAATCAGGTCCAGGCCCTTGTCCTCGAGCTTCCTCCGGGCCGTGGCCTCCAGGTCCCGGGTCTCCGCCGCGAAGCCCACCACCACCTGCCTTTTCTTGAGCGCGGCCACTTCCTTGAGGATGTCCGGATTCTGGGTCAGGTGCACCGTCAATTCCTGGGAACCCCGCTTGATCTTGTGTTCGGCCCGACTCGTAGGGTGATAATCCCCCACGGCCGCGGCCATAAGCAGGGCCTCCGTTTGGGGGAAGCGGGCCAGCACCGCGTCCAGCATCTCCCGGGCGGACCTGACCTCCAGGCGCTCCACCCCCTGGGGCGCAGGAAGGTGAGACGGGCCGCTGATCAGGCAGACCTCGGCACCCCGGCGCCAAGCCACCTTCGCCAGGGCGTAGCCCTGCTTGCCGCTGGAGCGGTTGGTCAAAAACCGCACCGGGTCCATATCTTCGTGGGTAGGCCCGGCGGTCACCAGAATACGGCGTCCTGCCAGGTCCTGGGGGGTCACTAACTTCGCCAGGGCCTCCAGGATGGTCTCCGGCTCCGGCAGGCGGCCGTAACCCACCGCGCCACAGGCCAGCTCCCCGGCTTCCGGCTGCAACACCGTCAGGCCTCGATCCCGGAGCCGGGCCACGTTTTCCTGCACTGCGGGATTCGCCCACATCTCGCAATTCATGGCCGGACAGACCAGGATGGGCTTGGTGGCCGCCAGAAGGATAGTGGTGAGGAGATCATCGCCGATCCCTGCGGCCATCTTGCCCAGGAGATTGGCCGTGGCCGGGGCGAGCACCAGGGCGTCCACCTTTTGTCCCAGGGCCACGTGCTCCAAGGGCTCGCTGCCGGGGCCGAACATGGTGGTAGCCACCTCCTCCCCGGTCAGGGCCTGGAAAGTCAAAGGCGTGACAAACTCCTGGGCCGCCCGGGTCATTACCACCTTGACCGCCGCGCCCCCGGAGACCAACCGCCGGGCCAACTCCGCGGCCTTGTACGCGGCGATGCCGCCGGAGACTCCCAATAAGATGCGCTTGCCGGTGAAGGCCATCAAGGTGTCCTTTATAAACTTAAGCTAAGGAATTGGCGGGCAGTGCCCACCCCACATTAACTTGTTGGTCTGCAAAGCAATTTTGGTGCGAAGGAAGCACCTTCCATTTCTATATATTTGCGTCTTACTTTGCGCCTTTGCGTCTTTGCGTGAGACCTATCTCTTCAAGTGAACAGTGAGCAGCTGCTTACTGCTCACTGCTCACTGTTAAAAAAACGGATTATACTTCCGTTCCTGGCCCACGGTGGTGACCGGGCCGTGCCCCGGGTACACGGTGTAGTTGTCCCCCAGGGGGAAAATTTTGGTTTTCACCGCGTTGATCAGGTCCTCGAAGGAGCCCCCGGGGAAGTCAGTGCGGCCGATGGAGCCCTGGAAGAGGAGATCACCCACGTAAACCAGGGGGCTGCCTTCCATCACCAGGCTGATGCCGCCCGGGGTATGGCCCGGGGTGTGAAGCACCTTTAGGCGGTATTTGCCGAAGCTGAGGACATCGCCTTCCTTAAGAAGTATATCCGCCTGGGAGAGGCGCAGGCGGTTGCCGGTGAAGAACATGGCCTCCGCGGAGGGTTTGGCCAGCATGGCCGCGTCCGCCTCATGGATGGCGATGGCCGCGCCGGTGGCGTCCTTCAGGGGCTGATTGGCGTCCACGTGGTCGAAGTGGCCGTGGGTGTCGATGATGGTTTTCAATTGCAGACCATGGTATTTCAAGGCCTCCAGGATCTCGTCCTCATCCCCCCCCGGATCGATGACCACTGCTTCCTTGGTCTCTTCGTCGCCCAGGATATAACAATTGACTTCCAGCAACCCCACCATCAGGGCTTTTTGGATCATTGAGCCTCCGGATCAGCTTTTCAAATTATTGTCTTATGTAGGGGCGGACCCATGTGTCCGCTCTTGCCGGGGACGCACACATGGGTGCGCCCCTACATTTAACCGAGGAGAAACTTCACTCCCTGAAAGCCGAAGTAGCCGCCGAAACCCACCAGGAAAAAGCCGCAGCAGGCCAGGAAGCCCTGGTAGAGCCGGTCGGAAAGAAAACGCCGCCCCTGGGCCACCGCGCCGGAGACCAGGCTGTACCAGACGAAGTCGGCCAGGATATGGCCTACATAGAACAGAGCCACCCCGGGGAGGCCGTATTTCCCGGCAAACATTACGTAGCCCAGGCCGATGGTCAGCCACCAGAGAAGCCAGTAGGGGTTGGCCAGGCTTAATAGAACACCGGCCATGACCGGGTGTAACCCGGAGTGGGCCTGGGGGTCAAACTCCAGGCGGCTGTGCTTGGAGGCCCGCATCAGGGCCAGGCCCATCCATCCTAACATGCCCGCGCCCAACACACCCACCAGGCCCAGGATGGCGGGCTGGTGCAGCCAGGCCCCCACGCCTGCCAGGAGCAGCAACACCAGGGCCAGCTCCAGCAAGGCATGGCCGACGATAATCAGGGGTCCGGCCCAGAAACCCCGGCG
This sequence comes from Deltaproteobacteria bacterium, assembly GCA_016208235.1. GTDB lineage: Bacteria > Desulfobacterota > Desulfobaccia > Desulfobaccales > 0-14-0-80-60-11 > SURF-52. The sequence continues at coordinate 3,665 of JACQYN010000014.1, read as the reverse complement.
CGCGGCCTCTCCCACGGTCACCGTGAGGAGCGGCCCGGGCATCAGGGCCCCGGACAGGGCGACAATAAACGAGGTGGCTGGCACCCCGGCCAGCACCCAGAATTCCATAAATTCCTTTCCTTTCCCCCTGGGCCTAAATATAATAATCCTAACATATAGGACGCTGACAAACCAAGGGAAATTCAGGGGTTGGGGGAATAGCCGGACTTCTCCAAGTCAGGAGGTGTTGGTGGCACAGGCGTCTCGCCTGTGCGGGTACAGAATAAGACCTGGGGATGCATCACCATTCATCAGGTTCGCAGGAATAGACATGTAGGGTGCGTTTCACGCACCAAAAAAGATCTCCATTTTAGAAAACCCCTGTGTCCGGGTAAATAATAGCCGGTCTCGATCCTTGGCCCCGGGTTATGGTGCGTGAAACGCACCCTACTGGTCTTTTCATGAAAAATCTGCCTCTTAGAAAAAAGACCCGCACCAGTTCCTTCGGCACTCCGGGCCGGATTTCCCACGATTCTTCCGCTTTTTATGCCAGTAAATTATATGCCCAGATCCCCCAGGAGCAAGAGGTTGCCTATGAGGAGAAGCCGGTGCCCCCGGAGTATTTAAATCAGATTTTCTGCAAGTCCTCGGAAGAAATGGAGGAACTTCCCGATAACAGCGTCCACCTGATGGTCACTTCGCCTCCTTACAACGTGGGCAAAGACTACGACGAGGACTTCACCCTGGAGGAATACCTGGGTTTTTTGCAGCGAGTCTGGCGGGAGGTGCACCGGGTGCTGGTCCCCGGGGGCCGGGCCTGTGTCAACATCGCCAACCTGGGGCGCAAACCCTATATTCCCCTTCACTCCTTCATCATCCAGGGAATGGTGGAAATCGGCTTCCTGATGCGGGGGGAAATCATCTGGAACAAGGCGGCATCCGCCGCGGGCTCCACGGCTTGGGGGTCCTGGAAGTCCCCGGCCAACCCCACGCTCCGGGATATTCACGAATACATCCTGATTTTTTCCAAAGAGGGCTTTAAGCGGAAAAATCCCCACAAGCGCCAGGCCACCATCAACCGGGAAGAATTTTTGGAATACACCAAGAGCATCTGGACCTTCCCCGCGGTCTCCGCCCGCAAGGTGGGCCACCCCGCGCCCTTCCCGGTGGAGCTACCCCAGCGCCTCATCCAGCTTTACACCTATGAGGGGGAGGTGGTCCTGGACCCCTTCATGGGCTCCGGCCAGGCCGCGATTGCCGCGCTCCAGGGGGAGCGGCGGTATGTGGGGTACGAGATTGAGCAGCGGTATGCCAGGTTGGCGGAGAGAAGGGTCAAGCAGTTTGTCATGGAATTCAAGGCCCAGAAGGTTTTGGAGATTATTCTTGAAGACAACACAAAGTGATAGGCTCCGTCAGGAGGCCCCCATGGCAAGAACCATTTGTATGCTCTTGGTAGCGACCCTGCTATTTTCTTTTTCCAGTCCGTTCTCTCTCCCCTCATCTGGGGCCAAATTGGCTTACGCCCAGGCGACAGCGCCAGCCCCGGAAAAACCCGCCAAGCCAAAGATCGTTTTTAAAGGCGGGCCGGGGGATACCCCGGAAACCGCGGTGGTCATCTCCGGCGCGCCCAACTCCCGGGTCGGCATCAACGCAGAGTATTATTACCTGATGAAAAAATTCGGCCAGCCCAACGCGGACTGGAAATTGAAACGCCAGAGCGTCCTCCATGTAAAAGGCAAGGATTATGACCGCATGGAGATTGAACTGAAGGACGGCAGCAAAAAGGACGTGTTCTTCGACATCACGGAGTTTTTTGGTAAGCTTTAAATACGGTTTTCGGTTTTCAGTTTTCGGTTTTCGGCTAAAAGATTACCCCCTATTTCTCGTTCCCACGTTGAACTTGGGAACACCGCTGTATCCCAAGCGGCTTGGGAATTTAAGATTTTTTCATGCCGAAATAATGGTTAACTTTTTGAGTTGATTTGCAAAGCACAGCTTTGCGCCTAAGTGGGTTCCCAAGCACAGCTTGGGAACCAGAAAATAAAGATGGAAAAAGATGGACAAAATCGTCATTGACGGCGGCGTGACCCTTAGTGGGGAAGTAATCATCAGCGGGGCCAAGAACGCGGCCCTGCCCATTATGGCCGCGACTCTGCTGGCCCCGGGCGTGCACCGGCTTTACAACGTCCCGGCCCTGGCGGATATCCGCACCATGAAGAAGGTCCTGGGGCTGATGGGGGTGCAGTTTGAAGAGGAGGAGCAGGCAGCGGTTGGCGGGCACGGAGGCCCACCCCACCAAAAGGGTGTCCTGATAGTGGACTCCAGCAACCTCACCGGCTGGATGGCACCCTACGAGGTGGTCAAGACCATGCGGGCCGCGGTCCTGGTCCTGGGGCCGCTCTTGGCCCGGGCCCGCCAGGCCAGCGTCTCCATGCCCGGGGGTTGCGCCATCGGCGCCCGGCCCATAAATTTGCACCTGAAGGGCCTGGAGGCCATGGGGGTCAAAATCACCCTGAACCAGGGCTACGTGGAGGCCAAGGCCAAGGAACTCAAGGGCGCGGAGATTATCCTGGATTTCCCCACGGTCACCGGCACCGAAAACCTGCTGATGGCCGCCACCCTGGCCAAAGGCACCACCAGACTCGTCAATGCCGCCCAGGAACCGGAAGTGGGCGACCTGGCCCGCTTCCTGGTAACTCTTGGAGCCCAGATCGAAGGCATCGGCACCGACGTCCTCACCATCCATGGGGTGGAGGCCCTGACGCCTTCGACCTACACCGTCATGAGCCAAGGGTAAGGTCGCCATCGCCAACGCGCCCGTAGCCCACCTCACCGCGGTCCTGGAGAAGTTCCATGAGGCGGGGGTGCGTTGCACCGTAACAGATAGCCGCATCGAGGTGCAGCCCGGGGGCAGCCTAGCCGGAGTGGACGTAAAGACCCTCCCCTACCCCGGTTTCCCCACGGACATGCAGGCCCAGTTCATGGCCCTGATGAGTGTGGCCAAAGGCGCCAGCGTCATCACCGAAACCATCTTCGAAGACCGCTTCATTCACGTGGGGGAACTCAAACGCCTGGGCGCGGACATCACCATCTCCGGCAACCAGGCGGTGGTCCGAGGCCGCCGCCATCTTTCCGGCGCACCGGTGATGGCTACGGACTTGCGGGCCTCCGCGTCCCTGATCATTGCCGGGCTGGCTGCGCAGGGCACCACCGAGGTCCACCGGGTTTACCACCTGGACCGGGGCTACGCGCATCTGGTGGAAAAACTCTCCGCGCTGGGAGCGCGCATCGAGCGCGTGCCCGCGTAAGAAAAAGATTTACCACAAAGGCACAAGGACACAAAGATACACAAAGTATTTTATTTTGCCCTTGGCGCTTTGCGCCAAAGGCAAAATTTAATTCTCTTTGTGAACCTTTGTGCCTTTGTGTCTTTGTGGTGAATCTTAATTCATCAATTCCCGGAAGCTGGCGATGGAGGGGAAGTCCGGATGGGGTTCAGCCGCGAGTTGCGAGCTGGATTTGGCTTTGAAGAGGAGGTATTTGATACCGTAGCGCCCGGCTGCGGCCAGGACGTCGGCGTTATCGTCCACCAGGAGGGTTTGCCGGGGGTTGAAGGATAGAAGCTTTTCTAAGTCCTCCCAGAAGCGGGCATCTTCTTTGGGAGCGCCCAGATCGAAGGAGGAGAC
>JACQYN010000043.1 GCA_016208235.1 Deltaproteobacteria bacterium | reverse complement strand
GAAGGCATCTTGCTAGAGCCGGACGCCCAAGGGCAGGCCCCGGCCCTGACCGACGCCCAGGTGCTGGAACTGGCCCGGATAGCCCTGCTCCTGGAGGAGCATTTCCAGTCGCCCCAGGATATCGAATGGTGCATCGACAACCAAGGCCGTATCTTTATCCTCCAGAGCCGCCCCTTGAAGCAGATGGCCGCCGCCGCCCGGGAGGCCCCGGTCGTGTCCCCTTCCATTGACCATCCTTTGCTGCTGCGGGGCGGAGAAGTGGCCAGCCCCGGGGTGGCCGCGGGGCCGGTCTACGTGGTGAAAAACAACCTGGACCTGCTCCAGTTCCCGGAGGGCGCGGTGCTGGTGACTTCGCTCCCCCACCCCGGCTGGGCCCCGCTTCTCCCCAGGGCCGCGGCGGTGGTCACCGACCGGGGCGGGGTCACCGGGCATTTGGCCAACGTGGCCCGGGAATTTGGCATTCCCGCGCTGTTCAACACCGGGGACGCCACCCTGCGCCTTAAACCCGACGAACTCATCACTGTGGACGCGGACGGTCACGCCGTTTATCAGGGCCGGGTGGAGTCCCTGCTTATGGCTCCCCCGGTAAAAAAAGGCCTGATGCAGGGCACCCCGGTGTACAACACCCTCAAAGAGGTGATGGCCCACGTCACCCCCCTGAATCTCACCGATCCCCAGGGCCCGAATTTCAAGCCCCAGGGCTGCCGCACCCTCCACGATATCACCCGCTTTGCCCACGAAGTGTCGGTGAAGGAGATGTTCTCCTTTGATAAAGCCAAAGCCTGGAGCAAGTATTTCATCAAACGCCTGAAAAGCAACGTGGCCCTGCAATGGTGGGTCCTGAATCTGGAGGACGGTTTTAAAGAAGATGCCCCCGGCAAGGAAGTGGAACTCGCCAATATCGCCTCCATCCCCATGCTGGCCCTCTGGGAGGGGATCACCGCGGTGCCCTGGGAAGGGCCTCCGCCGGTGGACACCAAGGGCTTTCTCTCCATTGTCATGGGCGCGGCCACCGACCCCAACCTGGAGACCGCGGGGGGCACTATCTACGGCAACCAGAACTATTTCATGATTTCCCAGGATTTTTGTAACCTCACCTCCCGCCTGGGTTTTCATTTCTCCACGGTGGAGACCCTGGTGAGCCCGGAGTCCTTTGAGAATTACATCCGCTTCACCTTCAAAGGCGGGGCCGCGGATTATCCCCGCCGGGTGCTCCGGGCCAAGTTCGTGGGGGAGATCCTGGAGCGCTACCATTTCCAGGTGGACGTCCAGGAAGACTCCCTCTTTGCCCGCCTGGAAGGGGAGCCCATGGATTACATGCTCTCCCGCCTGCGGATCCTGGGCTACGTCACCATTCACACCCGCCAGATAGACATGGTGATGCTCAACGACGCGGACGTCCAATATTATAGAGACAAGATCATCAAGGATATTGAGGAGTCCATCCTTTCTTTGCCCCAGGGTTCCCCTTCCTGATACCAGGTTCAATTTCACTGGTAGCGCAGGTTTTACAGCCTGTGCCGCGCAGGCTTATATTTAATACCAAGTCGCAATCAAACGACAATTTTCTTGTAGGGGCGGACCCATGTGTCCGCCCTAATGCGGGCGCACACGCGGGTGCGCCCCTACAATTCCGTGCCTTTTGATTGCAACTTGGTATAAGGCTCCCCCGGATAATCCGGCCTGTCCCCAAAAAACCAGGGTGTATTGATTTTTCAAATCCCGTGCCTACTTTTAAAGCCAAGACCAGAGCCATTTCTGAAATCATAAGCACAGGGAGAGGCAACATGTCTTGCGTAGAAAAAGTTAAACACGGCTACCGGGTGGACGGTTTGGATCTGCTCCGGGCCAATTGCGGCTGCGGCGGCCTCACGGGGCCTGGGGGCGCAGGAACTGGCGATTGTTGCTTTACTTTTTCCACGGTCAAACATGAGGGTGACAAGATCATGTATGTGGGCAAAGCCACCACCCCCAACACCACCAACAACTATGAATGGGGCTACCGGGTCAAGAAAGGCACGCACGAAGTGGACGCGAAGATGCTGGACACCCGGGGGCCCAAGAACTTCAAGTTCGGCGGCATTGAACCCCCGCCCCTGTCCGCCTGGACGGCCAAGGGTTGGACTGTGGTTGAGCAATACGAGCGGCCCGTGGAGGGGACCGGCGAACCTCTCCCGGAGTGGTGCTCGAGCGCGGAATCAGCGTGTGAGAGGCCGCTCATAGAAAAGGAAACGGGCAAAGGGGATAAGAAGTAATTCTGGGCCCCCCAGGCTCCGTATTATTAATCCCCTTATTGCCGGATGGGGGATATTTGGGTAAAAGCCGCAGGCTTCACTTTCCTATCCCGCCGCGCCAGGCGGGGTCTTAATGACCCTGCCTTATCTTTCTTCCGCCTTTTTAAGTTTGCAGCAGCCTCCCCACTTCCGCCCCCCGGTATTGACAAAGCATTTCTGCAAATGGCAAGGTGAGTAAAAACCTGCGAGAAAAACCCTCCATGAAAAGCTACCGTCAGGAACTCTGGTTCCAGGTCCCCGGCCGCCGGGCCTTCATCAACATCACCCCCCAGGTGGCGCAGTGCCTCAAAGAAAGCGGCGTCACCGAGTGCCTGGTGCTGGTCAATGCCATGCACATCACCGCGTCCGTCTTTATTAACGATGATGAATCCGGGTTGCACCACGATTACGAGGTCTGGCTGGAGAAGCTGGCTCCCCACGCGCCGGTCTCCCAGTACCGCCATAACGTGGGGGAAGACAACGCCGACGCCCATCTGAAACGGCAAATCATGGGCCGGGAGGTGGTGGTGGCCGTCACCGGCGGGAAACTGGACTTCGGCCCCTGGGAGCAGATCTTTTACGGGGAGTTCGACGGCGGGCGGCGCAAACGGGTGCTGGTGAAGATTATCGGGGAATGAGCCTGAGTCTGAATTGGCACTGTGGGGAGGGGGGTCAGGGGCACAGGCGCAGGGTTTCCCCGCCCCTCTTCTCGTTCCCAAGCTAAGCTTGGGAACGGACTTGACGCCAAGTTTTGCTTGGCGATGCAAAGCTCAGCTTTGCATCCGAGGGGTTCCCAAGCGCAGCTTGGGAACCAGCAAAAGAGACGCTTCCCGTTGGAAAATGACAAAAGGGCCAGGTCTGTCCCTGGCCCCTATTTAGGCAAAACCCCGGCTATTTCGCCGCCGGGCTCTTCTCGGGCGTGATCCCCTGCTCTTTCATCTTTTGCAGGTACTTTTCCGGGTCTTTCTTGAATTCCACATCACAGCCCGAGCAACAGAAATAGACCCGCTGGCCTTTATAGTCCGCATAAAATTCCTTGTTGATCTTGCCGCCCAACACCGGGCAGGTGGTCTGGGGCTGGGGCGTGGCCGCGGCCAGAACCGGGCCAGCCAGGAACAGGGTGAGCATTAACGGCAGCATTACCAGCTTTATTCTTTTCATGATCCTTTGCCTTTAGTTGGAGTTGAAAGAATCATATCATAACAAAAATATAATTCTATGACTGTAGTTTGTAAATTGTATAGACATTATTTTGACTGTATTTTGTCGAACACATTTTTCCGTCCCCCCTTTTAAGGGAGAATTTGGCATGATTATTAAGGGGTTGCTTATTGTCCCCCTAATTCCCGATAAGGAGAGAAAAAAATGAGCCAGATCAAGGTGGAACGCCAACCCAGCGCCGCCCGCCTCCAGGAATTGGGGGTGACCCGGTGGCCCATCTGGACCAAGGAGGCCTCGGAATTTCCCTGGACCTACGACGAACAGGAGATCTGCTATTTCCTGGAAGGCGAAGTGACCGTTACCTGCGACGACGGCGAGACCGTGTCCGTGGGCAAAGGCGACCTGGTCACCTTCCCGGAAGGCCTGTCCTGCACCTGGAAGATAGCCAAGGACGTGCGGAAGCACTATCAGTTTGGCTAAGTAGCGGGTGGTTAGGGGTCAGTGGCCAGTGGCCAGAGAAAAACAACGGACCATTGGCCAGTGTCAATCGGCTATAAGTTTGACAGGTTGCCGGCCATAATTTAACATGGGAACAAAGTGGTTCGGAGGTCGTGAGCCTTAATCACTATTCCGAGCAAAGATAGAAGAGGATTTTCTGATGATTACCGAAGAAGCGAAGGCGGAAGTATTTTGGCTGGCCTTCAAAGGCCTGCCCAGGAAAGAGCAGCAACTCGTTGTCCAAAAATTGCTGCAGGACCGGGATTTTATCGAAGATCTGCTGGACATCGCCATTATCGAACAGAGGCGGTCCGAGCCCTCCCGGCCTTTGGAGGAATATCTGGCCGACCAGGAAAGATAAGAGCCGTTAATGCCTTACGAAATCCATTTAAAAAGGTCGGCGGAGAAAGAATTGGCAGGTTTGCCCCGGGAGGTGCATAGAAAGGTCATTAAGCGGCTACTGGCCCTGAAGGCCAATCCCCGGCCCCCGGGGGCCAAAAAGTTGGGAGGGGATAGATTCCGGGTAAGAGTAGGGGATTATCGGATACTTTATATGGGGGGAGGGGACTGGTGCCGGCGAGCGGTGAGCAGTAAGCAGTAAAAAAACAAGACGCATTGACTATTTTCTTCTTACTGCTAACTGCTTACAGCTCACTGCTCATTCCAACTGCCTTTCCTCCCACATCCTTCTCCCCCACCCGCATACACAAAATTTAAAAATTATATTTGCAGGTCAGGATGGGTGAATAATTATATACCGTATTTTTCCCCGCCAGGTCCACGGCCAGGCCCCCGGCGAAGCTCCAATGATTATTCATATTGTATTCCAGTCCCACCGACAGGCCTAGCAGGGCCTGGGCCGGCTGCTGGGATTTGGGGCCCAGGAGGTTCCCGGCCTGCCAGTTGTGGTAAAACTCCAGGAGCAGCGCCCACTGTTGGGTGAGCACCCATTCGGCGGCTAAATTCAGGGTTACCAGGTCCCGGTCGTGAATGGGGACGCCGTCCACGGTGGCGATGATGGGCAGGGTGTACCACAGGTTGGCGTAAAGGTAAACGGGACTGTACCATTTGGAGAGATTAAGACCGGCGGTGAAGGTGTAGGCCCCGGTTCCCAACAGATCGGTCCTTAACTTGGAGGGATTGAGATTCCGGTGGTGGCCGGTGGGGAACCCGAATCCCGCCAGTGCGGTGCAGGTGGGGCGGGACGCGGTCTCTTCCTGGAACTGGTATTTGACATAGAGGGTGGTGTCCCCCAAACCGCCGAAATCCGCGGAGCCTGCTTCTCGGGATGAGGGCAGACGCGCGTCCCGAGCCCAGTTATGAAGATAAGGGACAACCAACACCAGATCCACGTTGGGGGAAGGGCCATAGGTGAAATAAACGGGGACCTGCAGAGAGTAGAAATCCCCCTGGCTGCTCACCCGGCGCCAGTTAGGGGAAAAGCGGCCGCCGGTAATATTAAGGAAGCAGAAGGGCTGGATCGAGAAATTGCCCTGGCCGATGGGCACTGCGGTGTCCGTAATCAGGGGGCCGATGGTGGAGGGGGGCGGTTTTTCCAGATTGGGAAAGACGGATTCCCCGGCCAGGGAGGGGCCCCCGGCCAGTAAAATCCCGCAAAATATTAAGCTGAGGGAAACTAACCGGGACTTCATGGCCGCCCAAATTCAGTTCAAAGTTCAAAGTTCAAGGTTCAAGGTTCCGGGTTATGAATTAAGAGAAGGGTTTCAAGAGATTTTTCCCTGGTGTCATGCTTCATAAATTGTGTGGTAAATATTTGGGGAAGTATCCGGATAGCGGGTAAGCCCCCCTTTTTTACAGGGGGATTTAGGGGGATTTTCAATGGGTTGCCTAAAATCCCCCCTGCCCCCCTTTAAAAAAGGGGGTTAAAAAACCCTGGTTTTAAATGTCCCAGTAATTCTGAAGCATCACACTATTTTATGGGGAAGGTAAACGTATCATTAATGACCAGCCCCTATCCCCCTTCCTCCATCTGCCGCTGCCAGTCCTCCAACTCCTCTAAAGCCCGGGCCGCGTAGGCCGCGCCCCGGAGTTTCTTGGGCGTGCGCCCGGGAAGCGGCGGAAACAGGCCGAAATTGACGTTCATGGGTTGGAAGTCCCGGGTGGTGGTATTGGTGAGATGATACACCAGCGCGCCCAGGGCCGTGGCCCGGGGGGGCGTCACCAGGGGTCGCGCTTGGGACTGGCGAGCAGCGTTAATCCCCGCCAGCAGGCCCATGGCCCCGGACTCCACGTAACCCTCCACCCCGGAGATCTGCCCGGCCAGGAAAAGGTGCGGGTATGCCAGAAAATTGAGATGCGGGCTCAGCAGCCCCGGGGAGCGGATAAAGGTATTGCGGTGAATGGAGCCCAGGCGGGCGAATTCCGCTTTCTCCAGGCCGGGAATGAGCCGGAAGACCCGCTCCTGTTCCCCGTACTTCAGCTTGGTCTGGAAACCCACCAGGTTGTACAAAGAACCTTCCCGGTTTTCCTGGCGGAGTTGCGCCACCGCAAAGGGCTGCCGTCCGGTGCCCGGGTCCGCCAGGCCCACGGGCTTCAGAGGCCCGTAAACCAGGGTGAGATACCCCCGCGCGGCCATCACCTCTAGGGGCAAGCAACCCTCAAAGTAGCGGGGCTCCTCAAAAGACCTCAAGGGCGCCTGCTCCGCGGCCATCAAGGCCTGGTAAAACGCGGCATACTCCTCCTCGGTGAAAGGGCAATTCAGGTAATCCTCCCCCGCGCCGTAGCGGGAGGCCCGGAAGACCTTGGACATATCCAATGACTCGGCATAGACAATGGGAGCAATGGCGTCATAAAAGTGCAGGTGCTCCTGGCCGGTGACCCGGGCCAGGGCCCCGGCCAGGGCGTCCGAAGTCAGGG
>JACQYN010000042.1 GCA_016208235.1 Deltaproteobacteria bacterium | reverse complement strand
TATGGTAGGCCGCGGAAAAAACCACATAATGGGGGCAGAGGCGCTCTTTAACCGGCCCGGTCCTGAGAAAGCCGTCCGCCCGCTCCAGGACTCCCTTGCCGTCCCTCCGCCCCCCGTGGATCAAGAGGATGGAAGGATACTTTTTCCCTCCTGATAGTCCCCGGGCAGCGACAGATAGCCCGTAAGCCTGGTCCCGTCGGCCAAGGCGTAGGGGACGGGGATGGGGATGGCACCCCCGGAGCTCCGGCCCAGGGCAAAGGGAGCTGAAAGCAGAAGCAAAATCAAAGACAACAGGAAAATCCCGGGAACCGGTCTATTCATTTGCGCCTCTCTCCGCGATGCCTCAGAAAATTATGGTGTTGCCCGGCAACCTTGTATTATTATCTACCAAGGTTCCGTCTTTCATTCTGAAAGTCTCCAGGGCAGTCCTTAATGGCTGATGGGCATCCTCTTAACTTGCGACTTCTGCGAAAATGCATAAATTGTCATTCTGAGAGAACGAAGCGACCGAAGAATCCAAAGATACGAGATTCTTCACTCCGCTTCGCTCCGTTCAGAATGACACCTTGAAAGACTTTCGCAGAGGTCTCAACTTGGAACTTTGAACCTTGAACTTGGAACTTTTCAAGCATGGCCACCATCAATGACCTGGTGCTGGTCCATCTGGACCGGAAACCCGCGTTTTACGCCCGCATCAACGACATCAACCCTGATGTCAAAAGGGGCTGGTACCAGGTGGAGTTGCTGGTGCTCACCCTGCCCCCCCAGACCCTGGTCTGGATCCTGGAAGAGGCCCACATTCAAGGCGAAGAGTTCACCATGGGGGGAAGACCCATGAAACTGGCGCCCATTCCTCCCAAGTCTCCCCCCCAACCCGAAACCCCCAGCCCGGAAGGCAAAGGTAAGGTGGTCCTGTTGCGGAAGTGACGATTTTGCGAGGAAAGAGGACAGGGGTAAAGCAGTAATCAGTTTTTAGTTTTTAGTTTTAAAAAATTGATGTCATATCACTGCTTACTGCCCACCGCTTCTGGCCCCTGACCCCTGATCCCTGACCTCTTTCCCCCCTTTGCACCCCTGCCTCAAAACATCCTTAACGCCCGTATCGAGGATCAAGCGTATACATCCAGTATTTCTGCCACCAGGGGATCTTGCGCCAGATGAAGAGCATTTTCAGGTAGTAGTGGTACTGGTGGCGGGCGATGGCCCTGATCACCTCCTGCGCGGCCCCGGCAGGGATTATCGGAGTTTCGGGTTCGCCGGCCCGGGCCAGAATCTGGAACGCGTCCCGGCGCCACACCCGGAGGGTTTCCAGGTGCCATCCGGCCTTGAGGAGCAGCCATTTGAGGGTCTGGGGGGAAAAGTAGAAATTATGAGCCAGGGAAAAGACCCGCCGGGGGCTCACTTTGGGGGCCAGGATGTTGGGGGTTTCCAGAAGGAGGCGGGTTCCCGGGTGGGCCAGCTCCCGGGCGCCCCGTAAAAACGCCAGGGGCTGGGGAAAGTGTTCGATCACGTGGGAGGCCAGGATCAGGTCGAACTTTTTCCCTGGTAAATCCAGGTCTTCGAAGCGGGACTGGATTATTTCCAGATCCCCCTGTCTTTGGGCGTGCGCGGCCTGTTCCGGGTCCGGCTCCACGCCCAACACCTGGGCCCCCATTTCTTGCAAATGGTGCAGCGCCAGGCCCCAACTGCACCCCACTTCCAGCACTTTCAGGCCCGGCCTGAATATGGGCTCGATTAACGGCCACTGCCCGTCCCAGCGCCTGGTGAGCTTGCGCCGTTGCCGGGGATTGATACCCGCGCCGGTATGCCACTGACCGGGGCTGATTTCCAACTTCTGCCGGTCCTGGTCTTCCACCGCGGGATTGTGATAAGCCAGGCCGCAGCCGAGGCAGACCACGGTATTGAGTCGCAAGCCCCGCTCTCGGCGTTGCTGCAGGAGGCGGGTATGGTCCTTCTCACAGATGGGGCAGGCAATGGTCAGCAATTTGCGCGGCTCTCCGGGTTGTCCCGAGAACGGTCTGAGCCCGGGGATTCTTTTATACTGGCATCAGGCCGGTGATTTGCATAGAATTAAGAAAGTCTGACCAAGCTTATCCGGATAGTCTGAGGTTTTCAATGAGAATATTGTTGGTCCAACCCACCACCCGCTATCCTAATCAGCGGCTCCTGCGCAGTCGCACCCGCTGGCTCGTGGGGATCACCCTGCCCTACCTGGCAGGCCTCACCCCCAAGGGCATCCAGGTGGATTTGGTGGACGACCGTCTCTCCCCCATTCCTTACCAGCGCCACTACGACCTGGTGGGTATCACCGCCACCTGCGCCACCGCCAGCCGGGCCTTTGAAATCTCCCGGGAATTTAGGCAGCGGGGCGTGCCGGTGGTGATGGGCGGGTTTCATGTCACCCTACATCCCGAAGAGGCCCTGGAACACTGTGACGCGGTGGTGGTGGGGGAAGCGGAAACGGTGTGGGGCCAGGTGTTGGAGGATGCCCGGGTCAGGCGGCTTCAACCCCGTTACCAGGCGGCTGACTTTCACGATTTAGCGGGCCTGCCCCGGCCCCGCCTGGAGTTGGTGAATCTGCGGCGTTACCGGGTGAAGATCATCCCCACCCAGACCACCCGGGGTTGCCCCTATCACTGCGCCTTCTGCGAAGTGCCCATCGTTTACGGCCACACCTACCGGCGCCGGCCCCTGGGGGAAGTGATCGAGGAAATCAAGGCCAACGTGCGGATTACGGGCCTGAAAAATATCTACTTCATTGACGATAATTTAACCGGCCACCGGGAATACGCCAAGGAGTTGTTCCAGGCCCTCATCCCCTTGAACCTGCGCTGGAGCTGCCTGTGGACCATCAATACCTCCAGGGACGAGGACCTGCTGGATCTGGCCAAGAAATCCGGCTGCCACCACGTGAACATCGGCATCGAAAACGTCTGCCAGGAGAGCATCGCCTCCATTGAAAAGGTGCAAAACCCGGTGCAGGAATACGAATGGCTTCTGGGCCGCCTCCGGGACCGGGGCATCTTTTATTCCTTGAACTTCATGTTCGGACTGGACGGCGATAAAAAGCAGCTCTTTGAGGAAACCCTGGAGTTCCTGCAGCGCATCAAGGCGCCCATGGCCTTTTTCAACGTGGCCACCCCCCGGCGGGGCACCCCCATGTGGGAGCAGCTTAACCAGGAAGGCCGGGTTCACAACCCGGATGCGGAAAAATACCTGGGAATGGTGTGTAATTTCATCCCCAAGCAGATGACCCCGGAGGAGTGCGAGGCCGGGGTCTGGCGCTGCTTTCAAAAATTTTATTCCCTTTCCTCCATCTGCCGCCGCCTGCTTATGCCCCCCAATCGCTATATCTTCCAGGGATTGCCCAGCAATCTCTTTTTCCACTGGTCCGCTTCCCGGAAGATCGACCCGGTGGATTTTTATTAGTGAGCAGTGAGCAGTAAGCAGTAAAAGTCCTCTCGGGCCGCTCTTTTCACTGCTTACCGCTCACTGCTTACTGCTTACTGCTTTCAATGCCAGGCCGGGAAGGCCCCGCGCAGGCCCTGAATGACGAATTCCACCGCCAGGGCGGCCAGGATCAAGCCCATGATGCGGGTCAGCAACCGCACCCCGCTCTCCTTCATAAAACCTAAAAGCTGTTCGGCAAACCTAAAGACCAGATAAGTCAAGAGCATGATGAGAATTAAGGCCGCCAAGATGAGTCCGTCTTCCAGACGGCTCTGGGCCCGGCTGGTGAGCACCAGGATGGTGGTGATGGCCCCGGGTCCGGCCAGCAAGGGCATGGCCAGGGGCACCAGGGCAGTATCCCGGTAATCCGTGACCACCAGGCTGGAGGAAGTGTCCAGGCGGTTGAAATGTCCCCGGCCCTCCAGCATGTCAAAGGCGATGCGGAAGAGAATAAGGCCCCCGGCGATCTGAAAAGCCGGCAGACTGATGCCGAAAAAACTGAGGACCAGCCGGCCTAACACAATGAACAGAGCCAGGATGAAGAAGGAATAGAGACAGGCGCGGCGGGCCAGGTCCTGTCTGGAGGGCACGGCGGTCGAAGACAACGCCAGATAAGGAAAGACATTGCCCGAAGGATCAATGATCACAAAGAGGGAGATCAAGGCGGTGATGAAAAAGGAGGTGGCATTACCGAAGAATTCAGGGAACATAACTGGAAATTAAGAATAGAATTAGACAAGGTCAAGTACTGCTAATTAACTATATTTTATTAATATATACAAAACCAGTCATATATAGCTTGACATGAACGGGATATATCTGACATAATTGGTCATCGGGGTTGGCACCCTGCCCGGGTGGCAATCCTCGGGCAATTTTGGGGGAATTTCAGGGGCGAGTTGGTGTATCGCCCCTTCCTCTCATTAAAAATCAAGGGATCCAGGCCATGCACGCGGAAATGTTGGTATTGCAATTCTCCCGGGAGGTGGTGGACCAGCCCATCATTTACCGGTTGGTCAAAGATTTTGACCTGGAGTTTAACCTCCTCAAGGCCGCCATCAACCCCCGGCAAGAGGGATTGATCGTCATGGAACTCCGGGGCCACCCTAAGGACTTCCGCCGGGGGCTCAAGTACCTACGGGATTCCGGGGTAAAGGTGCGCAAGGTGGCCGGGGAGGTGCGCCGCAACGAGGACCGCTGTTATCAATGCGGCACTTGCACCGCGGTTTGCCCCACTGGCGCCTTGCATATCGAGCGGCCTAGCATGGCCGTGGCTTTTGAAGCCACCAGATGCAGCGCCTGCGAGCTTTGCTGCCCGACCTGCCCGGCCCACGCCATGGAGGTCCGGCTCAACCGCAGCGCGGTTTAATACGATTTTCTGTTTTCGGTTTTCGCTTTTCTGTTGATAATATTTTACGGGGAATCGGCATAAATTACAAAGGCAACTGGCAGGGAAAAGATATTTCCCCCCTAAGGAAACCCGGTCTGTGACGCGCCCAAACCTCAGAAGGAGACGATGGTGGCCAACTATCAGGTAAACAAAACCTACCAGGAAATTAATGAGAAGATCAAAAAAGGCCAGGCAGTAGTGGTTACCGCCGAGGAGATCATCGACCTCGTGCGCCGCAAAGGGGAGGCGGCCGCGGCCCGCACTGTGGACGTGGTAACCACCGGCACCTTTTCTCCCATGTGCTCTTCAGGCGCGATCATCAACTTCGGTCACACCAAGCCCCCCATCAAGGCGTCCCGGGTATGGCTCAACAATGTCCCGGCTTACGCCGGCCTGGCCGCGGTGGACGTCTATCTCGGCGCCACCGAGCCCACCGCGGACGATCCCTTGAACAAGGTTTACCCCGGCGAATTCAAGTATGGCGGCGGCCATGTGATCCAGGACCTGGTGGCCGGGAAGGCGGTCCACCTGGTGGCCGAAGCCTATGGCACCGATTGCTATCCCAACAAGCGGGTGGAGAAAGACATCACCCTCAAACAGTTGGTAAACGCCGTGCTTTTCAACCCCCGGAACTGTTACCAGAATTATAATTGCGCGGTCAACCTCTCCAACCGCACTATCTACACCTACATGGGACCCTTGCGACCCCGGGCCGGGAACGCCAATTTTTGCACCGCCGGTCAGCTCAGCCCCCTGTTCAACGATCCCTATTACCGCACCATCGGCATCGGCACCCGCATCTTTCTGGGGGGAGCGGTGGGCTATGTCTGTTTCCCCGGCACCCAGCACAACCCTGCCAAACCCCGGGGAGAAAACGGCATTCCCCTGGGACCCGCCGGCACCCTGATGGTCCTGGGGGACCTGAAAAAGATGAGCCCCCGCCACCTGGTGGGCGTCAGCCTCCTGGGCTACGGCTGCTCCCTGACCGTGGGCATGGGTATTCCCATCCCCATGTTAAATGAAGAAATCGCCCACTACTGCGCGGTGACCGACGAGCAGCTCCTGGCCCCCATCGTTGACTACGGCCACGACTACCCCGCGGCCACCGGCCGCATCCTGGGCCAAGTCAGTTACGCGCAACTCAAGAGCGGCAAGATGACCCTGGACGGCCAGGAAATCCCCACCGTGCCCCTCTCCAGCCTGGTCCGGGCCCGAGAAGTGGCCCAACTCCTCAAGGAATGGATCGAGAAAGGCCAATTCCTGTTAGGAGAACCGGTGGACATGCTGCCCGGCAGTGAGGAAATACACTGCGTCCGCACCGCCAGTAGGGATAGTTAGAGGTTTGTGGGGGGGCCAGGGTAAAGCAGTGGTCAGTGATCAGTGGCCAGTGGTCAGTTTTTAATTTTCAGTTTTGATGGTTTCGTAAAAAATCCAGAATTTGCTAATTTTTGATGGCCCCCCTGCTACATGTTCCTATGATGTTAATATCACAATCATTAATCCCCCTCTCCCCTTGAGGGGAGAGGGGGAGGGTGAGGGGTGAGAATGACTTTTTACAAATCCAGCAGTTTTCAGTTTTCAATAAAGATTCTTTGATCGAATACTGACCACTGGCCACTGATCACTGACCACTATTTGCACCCTCTTAACCCGCCTACTTAAAAACCTGGAGATAACGTCATCACTGACTTAATAACCTCCCTCCGGGGCCGTTCCCGGGCGTTGTTGCTGTTTTCCGGGGGGCTTGATTCCAGCCTGCTGCTGGCGGCCGCGGCCCCGGTCCTGGGGCCGGGTCTCACGGCCCTCACTTTCACCGGCCCCCATACCGTGCCCGGGGAACTGGCCGGGGCCTTTGCCCTGGCCCGGCGCCTCCTGGTCCGGCACCTGGTCCGGGAGACGGACCCCCTGGTTCTCCCGGACTTTCAGCACAATACCCGCCAACGGTGCTATGCTTGTAAAAAGGCTATCATTGAAAAGGCCCGGGAGATGGCCGCGGATTTGGGGATTGAGGAAATCTGGGACGGCACCAACCTGGACGACCTGGCGGATTTCCGGCCCGGGCTCCAGGCCGCCCGGGAACTGGGAGTAAAAAGCCCCTTGCTGGAGGCGGGCCTGGGAAAAGCCGCTATCCGGGACCTGAGCCGCCAGTTGGGCCTTGCCTGGGACCGGCCTCCCCAAAGCTGCCTGGCCACCCGCTTTCCTTATGACACCCAGTTAACCAGGGAAACCCTGGCCCTGGTAGGCCGGGCCGAGTCCTGGTTACGCCGCCGGGGGTTCACCTACGTGCGCCTCAGAATCTCCGGAGGCCGGGCTCGTCTGGAATTGACTCACCAGGAATGGCGCGCGTTTCTGGCCCCGGAAGTGCATCGCCCCTTCACCGCACTGGCAGCCCGGATGGGGTGGATGGTGGAGTTGGATGCGGGTGGGGGAGGGCTGCCACCAACTGGAAAGCCTGGGGCACTAGCCAGTTACCCTTCCTTTAAGTGATTAATCAAAAAGGAATAATTTGGAAGTTTATCTCTCTTAAGTGAGCGCCTCCGCAATTTCCGCCACAATCTCCCTGGCCGCTTCCTTTGGCTTATTGGCCATGCGGATGGGGCGGCCCACCACGATATAGTCGGCCCCGGCTTTGATGGCCTCCGCCGGAGTGGTGATGCGCCTCTGGTCGTCTCCCGGCACCGCCGCCCATAAGGGGCGGATCGCCGGGCAGACTACCAGGAAATCCTTGCCGAATTCATTTTTCACGGCCCGGGCTTCCGTGCCCGCGCATACCACCCCGTCGCACCCTGCCTCCTGGGCCAGTTTGGCCCGCAATAAGACCAATTTGGTGGGATGCCGGGCGTATTCCGGGGCAATGCCCATGGCCTCCAGGTCGTCGGGGCCTAAATGGGTGAGGATGGTGACCCCCAGGACCTTGACCCCGTTTTTGCAGGCCTCGATGGTTTTCCGCATTTTCCGGCCTTGGTCGATATGGACCGTGGCCAGCTTGGCCCCCTTCATGATCCGGGCCTGGGCGCCCATCATGGTGGCTGGAATGTCATGGAATTTCAAATCCAGGAAATAATCCACCCGGCTATCCGCCAAGTACTTAAGAAATGCCGGGCCTTCCGCCATAAAAAGTTCCAGGCCGACCTTAAATAACCCCACTTCCTCCCTTAAAAGCTCAATGAACTTTTTCGCCTCCGCCTTATTCGGCACATCCAAAGGGAAGATCAGACGGTCCTTGGGTTGCATATGGTCCCCGTTTTTCGTTTTTGGTTTTTCGTTTTTAGTTAAAAAAATAGAATTATCAGAAAGTTCCAGATTGAGCCTGTCATCTTTGCAAGAGTGGTTTAAGCCCAAAATTTCCCAAAATTTAACATCCTTCCCGATAGTTAGTCAAAGCTTTTAAGGGAAAGGGGATAGTACAAACCAGTTCTTCATGACCTCTAGCCCAGCGGTAAGTCAAAAAATGGTGGGGTCTTTTTATCAAGGGAAATGGGCACCCTCCATTAACTTTGAACCATTAACCTTGAACCTTGAACTTTCCTGCCAGCTTAAATTATCCTCCCTTTTCCCAATTAAAATTGCCCGCTGCCGACCGCTAGGAAAACTTGACAACCTGGGGGTTAACTGTTAGATTACCCAGATATTTTTTAGCTTTAAAGGAGAGGCGGGATGACTTTCCAAGAACTGCTGATGACCCTGGAGCGCTTCTGGGCGGATTACGGGTGCATCATCGGCCAACCTTATGACATAGAGGTGGGGGCCGGCACCTTCAACCCCCACACCCTGCTGCGCTGCCTCGGGCCGGAGCCCTGGAACGTCGCTTACGTGGAGCCGAGCCGCCGCCCCACCGACGGCCGCTACGGGGAAAACCCCAACCGGCTGCAACATTATTACCAGTACCAAGTGATCCTCAAGCCCTCTCCCAAGGACATCCAGGAGCAGTACCTGAACAGCATGAGTGCCTTGGGGATCGATCCCCTGGACCACGACATCCGCTTCGTGGAAGACGACTGGGAGTCCCCCACCCTGGGGGCCTGGGGCCTGGGCTGGGAAGTCTGGCTGGACGGCATGGAGATCACCCAGTTCACCTACTTCCAGCAGGCCGGCGGCATCGACCTTCACCCGGTGAGCGGCGAGCTGACCTATGGCCCGGAGCGCATCGCCATGTACCTCCAAGGTGTGGAAAGCGTCTATGACCTGGAGTGGACCAAGGGCGTCAAATACGGCGACGTGCACCACCGGGGGGAAGTGGAGCATTCCACCTACAATTTCGAGAAGGCCAACGTGGATATGCTCTTCAAGCTCTTCGACATGTACGAAGAGGAGTCTCAGCGCATCATCGGCCTGGGCCTGGTGCTCCCTGCTTATGATTATTGTCTCAAGTGGCGCATCATCGGCCTGGGCCTGGTGCTCCCTGCTTATGATTATTGTCTCAAGTGCTCCCATACCTTTAATCTCTTGAACGCCCGGGGCGCCATCAGTGTGGCAGAGCGGGCCAGCCTCATCGGCCGGGTGCGGAACCTGGCGAGGCTGTGCGCCGAAGGCTACCTGAAGCAGCGGGAAGAAATGGGCTTTCCGTTGTTGAAAAAATAGTGAGCAGCAAGCGGTGAGCAGTGAGCAGTTTAAGAAAGAAACAGGCTGTGCTGTGATTTTTATAGCAGATAGCCCTCTCCCCTAAAGAGACTTATCGTGAGGGAAACCATGGGAAGCGAATTGTTATTGGAGATCGGCACCGAGGAAATCCCGGCCCGCTTTATCCCGCCGGTATTGGAGGAGATGGCCGCTTCTTTCCGGAAGTTGATGGAGCAGGAGCGCATCGCCTTAGGGGAGGTCGTCACCTGGGGCACGCCCCGGCGTCTGGCCCTGGTGGCCCGGGAGGTGGCCGAGGCCCAGTCCGAGGCCAGCACGGAAATCGTCGGCCCTCCAAAGGCGGTGGCCTTCGACTCATACGGCAACCCCACCCCCGCGGCCCAGGGTTTTGCCAAGAACCAGGGAGTGGCGGTGAGCGATCTCATCGAGGTGGATACTCCCCGGGGCATCTATCTGGCGGTGAGCAAGCGCACCGCGGGGCGGCCCACCCGGGAGCGTCTCCAGGAGCTTTTGCCCTCCTTTATTTTGGGTCTGAGCTTTCCCAAATCCATGCGCTGGGGCTCCGAGAGCATCACCTTTGCCCGTCCCATCCATTGGATCCTGGCCCGGCTGGGGGGCGAAGTGCTGCCTTTCACTGTGGGGGACGTAACCAGTGGCGGGTTCACGCGCGGACACCGGTTTCTGGCCCCCCAGTCCGTGGAAGTGAAGGATGCCGCCGCATATGTCGCGGCCCTGAAACAGGCCCAGGTAATCGTCGATCCCCAGGCCCGGCGGGCCCATCTGGAAGAGGAGCTGACCCTGGCCGCGGCTAAGGTGGGGGGCGAAGTGGTGCCCAACCCTGGGCTCCTGGAGGAGAACTCTTTCCTGGTGGAATACCCCTCTGTGGTCTGCGGTAATTTCGAAGACAAGTTCCTGGCCCTGCCCGATGAAGTGCTCATCACTTCCATGCGGGAGCACCAGCGGTATTTTTCTCTGCGGGGCAAAGACGGCCGGCTGCTCCCCCATTTCATCGCGGTGAACAACACCCTGGCCCGCAACCCCGACCTGGTGCGCCAGGGACATGAACGGGTGCTCCGGGCCCGGCTCAGCGACGCCATGTTCTTCTACCAGGAGGATTCGAAGACTCCCCTGGAAAAACGGGTTGATGCCCTGAAAGGAGTGGTGTTTCATTCCCTCCTGGGCACCTCCTTCGAAAAGATGGAGCGCTTCCAGGCGTTGGCTGCGTTTCTGGCCCAACGCCTGGCCCCTGACCTCACGGAACTGGTGCGCCGGGCCGCGTATCTGTCCAAGGCCGACATCGTCACGGAAATGGTGGGGGAATTTCCCAGCCTCCAGGGGGTGATGGGCCGCCAATACGCCCGGCTCTCCGGGGAACCCCCGGCAGTGGCGGAGGCCATCTTCACCCATTACCTGCCCCGGCACGCGGGGGACATCCTGCCCGGGGACCTGACGGGCGCGCTGGTGGGCCTGGCCGACCGGCTGGATACCATCTGTGGCTGCTTCGGGGTGGGCCTGGTCCCCACCGGGGCCGCGGACCCCTATGGCCTGAGGCGCCACGCCCTGGCCATCATTCACATCCTCCGGGACCAGGGCCTGCACCTCAACCTGCCGGAGGCCGTCTGGGCCGCCCTGGATCTGCTCAAGGGCAAAATCTCCCGCACCCCGGAAGAAACCGCGCTGGAAGTGCTGGACTTCTTCCAGACCCGGCTGCAGCATCTGCTATTGAGTGAGGGTCTGGACAACGAGACTGTGGCCGCGGTCCTGGCCGCGGGTGGCGCCGCAGACGTGGTGGACGCCGCGGACAAGGCCCGGGCCCTGAATGAGGTGCGCCGGAGCCCCGACTTCCCCGCGCTGGCCGTGGCCTTCAAACGGGTGATCAACATCGCCCGGGGCGCGGAGGCCGGCGAGGTGACCGACTTGCTCTTCGAGTATCCGGAAGAGAAGCAGCTTTATGAGGCCACCGTCGTGATGGAGGCGGAAGTGACCGCGGCCCTGGAAAAGCGCGATTATCCCACGGTTTGCCGGGCCCTGGCCCAACTCAAAGGTCCGGTGGACGCTTTCTTCGACAAAGTGCTGGTGATGGCCGAAGACGAAAACCTGAAACGCAACCGCCTGGCCCTGCTGGTGCGCATCAGCAACACCTTTTTGCAGATGGCGGATTTCTCCCGGATCACCACCGGGTGATGCAGTATTCTAGGACTACAATCCTCATGGTATGCCGTCCCAGGAATATCTCATCAAAATTATAAGACCTTTTCTCCCTCCCCCTTGATGGGGGAGGGCTGGGGTGGGGGTGAAATTGCTCGGGAATGCGGTAGCTTATCCCCCTCCCCCCAACCCCCTCCCACCAGGGGAGGGGGAGTTATGAAGCCCAATATTTGGTGAGTATTTCCCCGCAAACGATATTAGGCAGGAGTAAATCTTATCCCCTTTGATGGTTAACGAGTAAGAACCGTTTCCGTCTAAATAATTCAGGGGCGGGCCCGGGTGCCCGCCCCTTAGATATTTACCATCTTGGTGATTAACATGCGCCGCTGGTTTAGACGCAAAAAGGAAGAAGAGCCTCAGGGCGAGTCTGCATCCCCGCCCCCTGAGGAGGCGGAAGCAGTCGCAGAGAGCGAGCCGCAACTTTCCGGCCCCGAAGAAATTCCCGAGGAAATTCTTTCTCCGGAACCGCCGGAGGCCGTCCCTGGGGATTCCACCCCGGACCAGGTCCCGGAACCGGCGGAAGCTGCCCCTGCCGCTGAGGCTGAACCCCGGAAAGGCTTGTTCCGCCGCTTCCGGGAGCGTCTGAGCCGCAGCCGGGAGGCTATTGCCGGCGGTCTGGACCGCGTCTTCGCCGGCCGCCGGGAAGTGGACGCCGCTCTTCTGGAGGATCTGGAAGAGCTGCTGATCACCGCCGACCTGGGGGTGGAGACCACCCTGCATTTGGTTCAGGCCCTGCAAGACCGCCTGAAGCGCCGGGAACTGGCGGATGTGGAGCGGCTGAAAGCAGCCCTGGCGGAAGAGATGCTTTCTCTCCTTAAGGGCCCGGCCGCACCGGAGATCACCGCCCGGCCCCGGGTAGTGCTCATGGTGGGGGTCAACGGCGTGGGCAAGACCACCACCATCGCCAAACTGGCCTATCAGGAACGCCTCCAGGGCCGCACTCCCCTGCTCATCGCCGGGGACACTTTCCGGGCCGCGGCCGCGGAGCAGTTGGAGATCTGGGGAGAGCGGGTGAATGCTCCCGTCATCAAGCAAAAGACTGGGGCCGATCCCGCGGCCGTGGTCTTTGACGGCCTGGCCGCAGCCCTGGCCCGGGACGTGGACACGGTGTTCATCGACACCGCGGGGCGGCTCCACACCAAGGTGAATCTCATGGAGGAGCTGAAAAAGATTTACCGCACCGCGGCCAAGAAACTTCCCGGCTCGCCCCACGAAGTGCTCCTGGTCCTGGACGCCACCACCGGCCAGAACGCCTTGAGCCAGGCCCGCCTCTTCCACGAGGCCGTGGGGATTACCGGCATCATCCTCACCAAAATGGACGGCACCGCCAAGGGCGGCGTGGCCCTGGCTGTGGCCCACGAAACCGGATTGCCCTTGCGCTATATCGGCCTGGGAGAGGGCCTGGAAGACCTCCGCCCCTTCGACGCCGAGGCCTTCGTGGCGGCGATCTTGGGAGGAGATGATATGGGGGGAGGGCCAGGGTAATGCAGTGATCAGTTGCCAGTGGTCAGTTATCAGTTTTGAACGAAAAGTCATGGATTGTTACTGATCACTGATCACTGACCACTTTTAGGCCCCAGTCCCTTTCCCAAAACTTCTACAAAGGATTATGCAAGCGCCATCGGTTCGTCAATTCTGTTTCTACTGGCTGCCCCCCCTGCTGTTCACCGGGGGTATCCTGACCTTATCCGGGGACTTAGGATCCTCCGCGCGCACCCAAGAGTTGATAAAGTGGTTTTTTTCCTGGATCCCTTTTCTGGAATTGGAGCAGCTGCAGGAAGGGCACGGATACCTCCGGAAAGCCGGACATGTTATGGCTTACGGGAGCCTGTATTGGCTCTGGTTCCGCGCCTTTCTGTGGCGTTTTTCCCCGCGTCTCCGGCCTGCTATCCTCTGGTCTCTGGGCTTCTGCCTGTTGACGGCCATGATGGATGAAGGCCATCAGGCCTTGGAAGCGTCACGTCAAGGGCGTATCCTTGATGTGGCCTTGGATTTCGGCGCAGCCGCCCTGGCGGCCCTTGCATTATCGTTCAAGAGAATATAATTTTAATATGGTCCGAAAACTTGTTAAACTTCTTAAGCCAGCGTATTTGCTAAAATAATGAACATCTTATCATTCTCCTCACAGAAGCAGACTTCATGGTCCTTTCCCAGGCTCCGGAGAGGGACGCGCCCTTTAATTCCCTTGCTGGCCCTGGTCTGCCTCCTGCTGCTGGGAATTTTCTCCCCCGGGGGGGCGGCCCCGGGTCCGGACCTCTTTGACCAGGTAGTGGAGCACCGCCTGAAAAACGGGCTGAAAGTGCTCCTGCTGCGGGAATCCCGGGCCCCCATCATTAGCGTGCAGGTATGGTACAAGGTGGGCTCCCGCAATGAAGAACTGGGGAAGACAGGACTCTCCCATCTAAACGAGCACCTGATGTTCAAGGGGACGGAGAAGATTGGTCCCAAGGACTTCACCCGGTTGGTGCAAAAGCCCGGGGGCAGCGACAACGCCTTTACCAGCCGGGATTATACCGCGTACTTTGAAAACGGCCCCAAGACCGAACTCCGCCGCTGGCTGGAGATGGAAGCCGACCGCATGCGGGGCCTGAAGGTGAGCGAAGAAGATTTCAACACCGAAAGGAACGTGGTGTTGGAAGAGCGGCGCATGCGCACGGACGACGACCCCGTCAGCTTTCTTTTTGAAGAGGTCATGGCCGCGGCCTTCAAGGCCCATCCCTATCAATGGCCGGTCATCGGCTGGTTCAACGACATCCAAAGCCTGACCCGGGATGATTTTCTCCAACATTACCGGCGTTATTACCAGCCCAACAACTGCACCGTGGTGGTGGTGGGTGACATCGAGCCCCAGGAGGCCCTGAAGGAGATCGAGGCCACTTTCGGGGCCTTGGCCCCGGGGCCGGAACCCCCGAAAGTCACCGCCAAGGAGCCCCGCCAGTACGGCGAGCGCCGGGTGATGGTGCACCGGGAGGCGCAGCTACCCTTTCTGCTCGTGGCTTATCATGCCCCCAACTGGAACGACCCGGACGCCTATCCCCTGGAGTTGCTGGCCCGGATCCTCTCCCAGGGACGCAGCTCCCGGCTCTACCATAACCTGATCTATCAGCAGCGTTTGGCCCTGCAGGCAGGCGCGGATTATAATTTCGACACCGCCAACCCCACTCTCTTTACCCTGCACGCCCAGCCTTTGCCGGAAAAAACCGTGGCCCAACTGGAGGCCGCCCTGGAAGCGGAAGTGAAACGCCTGCAGACCGAGGCGGTGGAGGAAAAGGAACTGCAGAAAGCCAAGAACCAGACCGTGGCCGGGTATTACATGTCCCTGGATTCCCTCTTTTACCGGGGGATGTTGTTAGGCAGGCTGGAGACCGTGGCCCGCTGGACTCTGGTCAAGGAGTTTGTTCCTAAAATTTCGCAGGTGACCGCGGCGGACGTGCAGCGGGTGGCCAAAAAATACCTGGTAGCGGAGAACCGCAACGTGGGCATTCTCTCGCCCATCAAAACCGACAAGCCGAAAATGGAGCGATTTACTCCTGGTGGACAGATTAATTAAAGCCCTTTCCTGTTGGGTTATCATCGCCTTGATCTGGACCGGCGCGGCCTTGAGCGCCTCCTCTCCCCAGGTCCTGGGGGTGCGGGAAAAACTCCCCAACGGCCTGGTCTGGATCTTTTCGGAGCAGTCCGGGCTGCCCCTGGTGACCCTCAAACTTCTGGTTAAAGCCGGGACCCTTCAAGAACCCCAGGGGAAAGAGGGCCTGGCCAACCTCACCGCCAGCCTCCTTCTGAGCGGCACGAAAAAGCGCAGCGCCGCCCAGATCGCCCAGGAATTGGATTTTTTGGGAGCCAAGCTCGGCGTCGAAGGTGGAGATGATTTCGCGCAGGTAAGCCTCACGGTGCTCAAAAAGGACCTGGCCGCTGGACTAGACCTTTTCCAGGACGTTCTGCTGCACCCGGTCTTCGCCCCCCCGGAGGTAAGCCGCAAGGTGGCGCAAATCCGGGCGGCCTTAAAAAGCGATGAAGATGAGCCGGGGGTGGTGGCCTCTCGCACTTTCAACAAGGACCTGTTCGGAGCCTTTCCCTATGGCTATCCCATCCGGGGCACCCAGGAGGGGCTGGCGGCCATCACTCCCAAGGACCTGGTGGAGTTCCACCGCCTTTACTGGCGGCCCAACAACGCCATCCTTTGTGTGGCCGGTGATCTGACCCTGGAGGAGGCCCGGAAATGGGTGACCCAGATCTTCGGCTCCTGGCCGGCCGGGGAAATTCCCGCACCGAAACTTCCTCCCGTCCCACCCCTTAACGATCGCCGGGTGGTGATGGTCGATAAGGATATCAGCCAGGCCAACATCATCCTGGGAAACCTGGGCATTGCCCGATCCAACCCGGATTTTTACGCCCTCCAGGTGATGAATTACATCCTGGGAGGCGGGGGCTTCGCCTCCCGTCTGCTGGACAATATCCGGGTGAACCGGGGTCTGGCATATAGCGTGAGCAGCCAATTCAACCCGGGATTGGAACCCGGACCTTTTGCCGTGGCCCTGGAAACCAAAAACGCCAGCGCCAGGGAGGCGGTGGAGCAGGTGCTGGTGGAGATCAAGCGCATCCGGGAGCAGCCGGTTAGCGATACGGAACTGAACGACGCCAAATCCTATCTCATCGGCAGCTTTCCCCGCAAAATGGATGCCCTGTCCAAGCGGGCCTGGCTCATGGGCTACACGGAATTCTACGGCCTGGGACTGGATTATCCCTGGCGTTATCCCGAGCTGATCCGGAAGCTCACCCCCACGGATATCCAGAAAGCAGCCTGGAAATACCTGCACCCGGATAAATTCCTTTTGGTAGTGGTAGGAAAAAAATCAGAAATTCCTTCCCTGTTCGGGGGCGCACCTCCTTCAGGGGAAGAGGAGAAGAAAGATGTTCAAAAGAAACCTAATAATTAGCTTAATGGCTTGCGCCCTGCTGGCTCTGGGGGCCATGACTCCGTCCCACCTGGCCGGCTCCCCGGCCCAGGCCGCCTTGGCTCCGGAGACCTTCGCCGATCTGGCCCAGAAAGCCTCCCCCGCGGTGGTTAATATCAGTACGGAAAAGACGGTCAAGAGGAGTCAGGGGCCGGGCCGCATGCGGGAGTTTTTCGGCCCGGGGCCAGGGCCGGGGCCGTCCCCCTTCGGCCAGGATGACCCCTTCCGGGAATTTTTTGAGAAATTCTTCGGGGACATCCCCAAGAGCTTCAAGTCCCGCAGCCTGGGGTCGGGCTTTATCATCGACGCCGCAGGTCTGATCATCACCAACAACCATGTGGTTGAAGGTTCAGACAAAATCAAGGTCAAATTGGTGGGAGGCAAGGAATACGAGGCCACCATCAAAGGCCGGGACCCCAAAACCGACCTGGCCCTGATCCAGATCACCAACCCGCCCAAAGACCTGCCCTTCCTGGTCCTGGGAGATTCTGAAGCCATCCGCGTGGGAGACTGGGTGCTGGCCGTAGGTAACCCCTTCGGCCTGAGTCACACGGTCACCCAGGGGATCATCAGCGCCAAGGGGCGGGTCATCGGCGCCGGTCCTTACGATAACTTCCTCCAGACCGACGCTTCCATCAACCCCGGCAACAGCGGCGGTCCCCTTCTCAATCTTAAAGGGGAAGTGGTGGGCATCAATACCGCCATTCTGGCCACCGGCCAGGGCATCGGCTTTGCCACCCCCAGCAACATGGCCAAACCCGTCATCCCCCAACTGAGGGAAAAGGGGAAGGTAACCCGGGGGATGATCGGCGTCCAGGTGCAAAATGTCACCCCGGAACTGGCCAAGTCCTTCGGTATGGCGGAACCCAAAGGGGCCCTGGTGGCGGAGGTCAACCCCGGCACCCCCGCGGAAAAAGCCGGCATCCATCGGGAGGATATCATCATCGAGTTTAACGGCCACCCCATCCACGAGATGAACGAATTGCCCCGTCTGGTGGCCGAGACCGCCCCCGGAACCCAAGCCACCGTGAAGGTCCTGCGCCAGGGCAAGGAAAAGACCTTCCAGATGAAAATCACCGAACTGAAAGACGAACGTCCGGCTAAGGCTGCCGGTGAAGGAGGGGAAGATCACAGTCCCTTGGGCTTGACGGTGAAGGAACTGGACCAGAACCTGGCCCAGCGCCTCCGTCTCAAGGAAACCAAGGGAGTGGTGGTCATTCAGGTGGAATCGGGCAGCCCGGCTGCGGACGCGGGCTTCCGCTCCGGAGACCTGATTGAAGAGATTAACGGCCAGGTCGTGGGCAGCTTCAAGGATTACCAGAAGATCCTCAGTCAATTGAAAAAAGGCACCGTGGCCCGTTTCTACGTCAAACGCGCAGGCCGGAAACAATACCTGACCGTGGAGATCCCCCAGGGTGAGGTGAAAGAGAAATAGGATTCCGAGAGAAGGCAGGGACCGGACCGGAGGGCAGGCGGAGGACGCCTGCCCGACTCCGGCCCTCATCCGCCCAACCCGCATAATACAGTTTTCGGTTTTCAGTTTTCGGTTTTCGGTTTAAAAGTAATTAGATATCAGGTGGTTACTTGTTGTTTTTGTTGCATTTGAATGTGAAAATGATATAAAAGGCCGGTGCAGAACCAGGGATGCCCCCGTCTGCACCGGCCTTGATTTCTGATACTGAGTTGCAATCAAAAATATATTAAATTGTAGGGGCGAACACAAGGTTCGCCCCTACGAAAAAATATCCCTTTGATAGCGAATTGGTATTAAAGGATTTGATACCAGTTTCGCCGGCGAACGGCAATATCTGGTAGCCGCAGGCTTTAGCCTGCGCCGCCACAGGCTGGAAAGCCTGTGCCACCTTTTTGAATGGAAATTGTTAAGAGGTGTGGGTGAGGGGGAGAGAGCAGGGTGCTGCACCCCGCCCCCTTCCCCAATAACTCAATCTTTCTGAATCACCACCAGGGTCTTATCGGTGATCAAAGGGTAGATCTCTTCTAGATCATTGTTAAAAAGGGAGACGCAGCCCTTGGTCCAGTTCAGTCCGGACAGATTTTTGCCCGCGTCTTCGGTGCCGTGGATGCCGATGGCGCCGCCGATGTCCGCATCTTCAGGCAGGCGCCCGGCTTTCTTGGCCCGGCCGAACTTTAGCCAGTTTTGGGTGTTGGGATAGTCCAGGAGGATAAAGTAAGACCATTTCTGGTGGGGAAATTTGCACACCACCCGGTAGACTCCCTCGGGAGTGCAGGCATCGCCCTGGCGTAACTTATCGTTGTAAGGGTCGTTACCCAGAACAATTTTATAAGTCTTAAGAGGAGTGATGCCCCGGTACAGGGTAAGTTTGCGGGCCAGTTTGTGTACTACGATGACTGTGGGTTTGCTGCCGTTGGCAAAGCCGTTCTTGTTAAGTACTTGCTCAAGATATTTCTGTTCCGGCGTTAAGTTAGTCTGCTTGGGCTCATATACAGGCAGGGGCTGATCCAGATTGGCTTCCGGAGGTATACTCGCCCGGCCGCCGCACCCGGTGAAAACCAAGACGATGAGCAGAAAGAGCAAAGCGCAGGTTAGGTTACGCATAACAGTTACATCCCCCCCAAGTGATGACTGCACTGTAACTGTGAGCCACTATAGCAAAATTAAAGCCTATTGGCAATATTATTTTAGTTGCATAATTCTAATTTTCCCCGCATATTTCTTTACACTAATTCCCCTTTCAAATATTGCCAAATAACCTTATAACCTCTTGAAATAAATACTTTTATAACAGATAGCCAAAAACTGAAAACTGAAAACCGTACTATATGGCCTTACACCTGATTATCGACGGTTATAACCTGATTCGGCAGTCCCCTTATTTCCAGGAAATCGATGCCCGGGAGTTGGAAGCCGGACGGGAGGCCCTGCTGTCCAGCCTGGCTGCCTACCGGCAGGCCCGGCCCCAACATAAAATTACGGTGGTCTTTGACGGCTGGATAGGGGGTGATGTGAAAGAATCCCGGGACCGGCGGGCCGGGATGGCCATCGTCTATTCCCGGCGGGGGGAGCGGGCCGACGAAGTGATCAAGCGCCTCCTGGAAAAAGAGCGGAGCCGGGCGGTGGTGGTGAGTTCCGACCGGGAACTCCAGGATTACGCCGACAGGGTGGGAGCCGCCTGGATCAGCGCCCCGGAATTTGAGATGCACCACCTGCGGGGAGCCGCGGCCCACTTCCCGGATGCCGATGAAGAAAGGCCTTCGGCGCCAGGGACCCAGAAGAAAGGCCCCTCCCGCCGGGCCCCCAAACACCAGCGCCAGCGGCAGCAGCGTTTGAAGAAGTTATAATGCCTGGAAAAGGCGTTTTGAGGGAGGGGGCAGGGGCCAGTGGCCCCTGGCCCCTCCCTCAAACTCCCTCCCCCAACCCCTTATTGTTTTTCAAGGCCGGGGAAATCGGGGCCTTTGGCCCCGCCTTCCCCGGCTAACTTATGCGGGTTGGGGAGGGGGGTGTGGGGGGAGGGGCAGGGTCCTCAGGACCCTGGCCCCTC
>JACQYN010000041.1 GCA_016208235.1 Deltaproteobacteria bacterium | reverse complement strand
GGGAGCGCATCCAGGAAGTCACTTTAGCCTCCGCCCGAGAAGCGGCCCGGAAACATCTGCAACCGGACTCCCTGGTGGCGCTGGTGGTGGGTCCCGCGGCCCAATGCGCCGGGGACCTGGAAGCCTTGGGACCCCTGGAGAGCGTTAGCTAAAATTCGTTCTATATTTTTTAGTTGACAAATCTTTTGCGATGTTATGAGATAGGGTGGATATTGTGAAAAAAAGGATAAGCCCTTTGGGGACCATTTAATCGAGGGAGGAAAAGTTTCATGCACAAAACCCCACTGTTGGATCAATTGGAGTCCGGTCCGTGGCCCAGTTTCATTAAGGATTTGAAGCGGGTCGCCGGTCGGAAAAAATCAGCCGCAGATTTGCTAGGGGTGTTGGAGCGTTCGTACAAAGACAAGATCACCCACTGGAAGCACGGCGGCATCGTCGGCGTCCTGGGGTACGGCTCCGGCATCATCGGCCGGTACATCGACCTGCCGGAAGAATTCCCCGGCGTGGAACATTTCCATACCGTGCGCGTCAACCAGCCTGCCGGTTGGTTTTACACCACCCAGGCGCTGCGCGAATTGTGCGAGATCTGGGATGAGCACGGCTCCAGCATACTGAATGTGCACGGTTCCACCGGCGACATGATCTTCCTGGGCACCACCACTGATCAGCTGGAACCCTGCTTTGCCAAGCTGACGGCCAAAGGTTGGGACCTGGGCGGTTCCGGCTCCGCCATGCGCACCCCCAGCTGCTGTGTGGGCAAGGCCCGGTGCGAGTGGTCCTGCTACGACACCATGGACCTGTGCTACCAAACCACCCAGCACTTCCAGTTCGATATGCACCGTCCATCTTTCCCCTACAAGTTCAAAGTCAAATGCTCCGGCTGCCCCAATGACTGCGTGGCTTCGGTGGCCCGGGCCGACATGAGCGTTATCGGCGTCTGGAAAGACGACATCCGCATCGATCAGGCTGCTGTGGCCGCCTATCAGGGTGGCGAAATAAAGCCCCGGGGCGGCGGCTCCCCTTATGCCAAGCTGGATGTCAAGGCGGATGTCACCGATCTGTGCCCTACCGCTTGCATGAGCTTTGACGGCAAAAAGCTGAGCATCGACAACAAGAACTGCAATCACTGCATGCACTGCATCAGCCTGATGCCCCAGGCCCTGCGCCCCGGCACCGAGACCGGCGCCACGCTGCTCCTGGGTTCCCATGCCCCCATCCTGGAAGGCGCCCAGATGAGCTGGGTCATCGTGCCTTTCATGGAAATGGAAGCCCCGTATGATGAATTCATGGAACTGGTGGGCAATATCCATGAATGGTGGTCGGAAAACGGCAAGAACCGGGAGCGCGTGGGTGAGTTGATGCTGCGCCTGGGCATGCGGGCTTTCCTCAAGGGTGTCGGTCTGGAGCCGGTGCCCCAAAGCGTCAAGACCCCCCGGGCCAACCCCTTCTTCTTCTGGCACGCGGAGGACTTCGAGGCCGAGGCTGCGGGTCGCAAATACATCAAGTAGAAGGGCAACTTACCTACTAAAGGCACTTGCCTGTGCTAGTGACGAATCATGAGGAGGAATAAGGAAAATGGCTGAACGTATAACCGATATCGGTCCCCCGAAATTTGACAAGTTCTTGCCACCGGTCATCAAAGACAACTACGGCAAGTGGAAATACCACGAAATCCTGGAGCCCGGCGTCCTGGTGCACGTTGCCGAAAGCGGCGCGAAAATCTATTCTGTCCGGGGTGGCTCCGGCCGCTTGGTGACCACCGATTTCATCAAGGACGTGTGCGACATCGCCGACAAGTTCTGCGACGGCTACCTGCGCTTCACTTCCCGTAACAACGTCGAGTTCCTGCTCACCGACCAGAGCAAGATCGCGGGCGTGAAGGACGCCTGCAAAAAGATGGGCATCCCCCTCGGCGCCACCGGTCACTCGGTGAGCAACATCGTCCACACCCAGGGCTGGGTCCACTGCCACACCCCGGCCATCGATGCCTCGGGCATCGTCAAGTCGGTAATGGACGACCTGTTCGAGTACTTCGGCAGCCACAAGCTGCCGGCCCAGGTTAGGATCGCCCTGGCCTGCTGCCTGAACATGTGCGGCGCGGTGCACTGCTCCGACATCGCCATCCTGGGAATCCACCGCACCCCGCCCAAGGTGGCCCACGAAAAGCTGCGCCACCTGTGCGAAATTCCCACTACCATCGCTTCTTGTCCCACCGGCGCCATCCGCCCCCATCCGGACAAGAGCATCAAGAGCGTGGTGATCAACGACGAGCGCTGCATGTACTGCGGCAACTGCTACACCATGTGCCCGGCCCTGCCGGTGTTCGACGCTCAAAAAGGCGGCGTGGCCCTGCTGGTGGGCGGCAAGGTCTCCAACTCCAAGACCCCGCCCATGTTCTCCAAGCTGGCGGTGCCCTATCTGCCCAACAATCCGCCCCGGTGGCCGGAAGTGGTGGGCGCCATCCGCAAGATCCTCATCAAGTACGCCGAAGGCGCCAACAAGTGGGAGCGCGTAGGCGAGTGGGTCGAGCGCATCGGTTGGGAAAAATTCTTTGAGGTTTGCGACATTCCCTTCACCTTCCAGCACATTGACGACTACCGGTGGGCTTATGACACCTACCGGACGTCGATGCATTTTAAATTCTAAGCAGGTGGGATAAATGGCACTATCCAAAGCAGAGTTGGTGGAATTCATTTACGATCTGGTCAAAAACGCCCAGGGCAAAAAGCAACTCAAGGCCATGGACCTCCAGAAGGCCGTGCTCAAAGCGAATCCTGACCAGGATAAGAACATGGTCAAGTTCGCCATCAAGGAACTGATCGACAGCGGCCGTTGCGTTTACACCTACTTCGGTGGGAGCTTCGTCGAGATCCCCCACGAAGAAGGCGCGGCCAAGAAAGTCTGATGTCCAAACCCTGTCCCCGGCTGCTGCTGGCAGCGCTCCGGGGCGGGGCCGGCAAGACCACCTTGACCCTGGGGCTCCTGGCTGCCTGGCGTGACCAGGGGCGAAGACTGGTGCCTTTTAAAAAGGGACCGGACTATATCGACCCCGCCTGGCACGCCCTGG
>JACQYN010000040.1 GCA_016208235.1 Deltaproteobacteria bacterium | reverse complement strand
CGGTGGCGGCCTGGTAAAAAGGGGCGGTATCTGCCTGGGGGCCCCAAAACCTGACCCGGGCCGCCACCCCCAGGCGCTCCGCGATTTGCTGATAGCGTTTCCGGGGACCCTTGCCCACCACCCAGAGGAGGCTTTCAAAATTTTTTAGACCCGCAAAGGCCTCCAGGAGATAGGCCAGCCCTTTGCGGGCGAATCCGGAGCCCACGAATAAGACCACCTGGGCGTTCTCCCCCAGGCCCAGTCTGATCTTCAGGGCCGCGGTCTCCGGTTCTTCAAGGGGACGGAATTTCCGGTGATCCAGGCCGTTATAGATGACCCGGATTTTTATCGGGTCCAGGCCGTAATGCTCCTCAATTTCCCGCTGCACCTGCCGGGAATTGGCGATCACCCGGAACAGACGGGGATCGGTGAACAGTCCCTTCTCCAGACCCAGCAGAACCCGGTGGAAGAGGCTGAACTCCTGGGCCAGCCGGGCTGCGGGTGAGAGATAGGGGCGCCGCCGCCGGAGCCACTCCCGGTGGCAGCCGTCCCCGGCCCGGTAAACCTGCTGCGAAAGGGTGCGCTCCAGGCTGAAGACCAACCGGCCCGGGGTCTGCCGCAAAAGCCGCCGCACATTCAGGGCATAGGTGAGGACCCGGGCGGTCTTCCCCCCCCAGACCGGGACAGGCACATATTTTACTCCCGGTCCCAGAAGTTTTTGCACAGCGTCGCGCCGGTCCGTCCCATAGACCGCCACCTCAATGCCGGCTGCGGCCAGGCCCTGGGCCAGGTTGATCAGGGTGGCCTCCGCGCCGCCCGGCGCGGCTACCCGTTGTCTGAGGAGGGCGATTTTCATAAATTTAACCACAAAGACACAAAGGACACAAAGAAGCACCAAGGAAAATTTTGCTTTGGCGCTTTTGCGCCAAAGCAAAAATCATTTCTTTGTGATTCTTGGTGACCTTTGTGTCTTGGTGGTTCATCTTTATTCATGGCCGAAGCCCCACATCTCCATCTTCTCCAGCACCTCTTCCGGGCTCAATTCCACCAGGCAGCGGCTCACTTTAGACCCCTCGCAGCCGTCTTGGCCGCAGGGGAGGCAATCCCAGTCTTTCTTGATCACCAGGTGGCCTTCCCCCCAGGGACCCCAGTTGAAATCCCCGGAAGGCCCGAAGAGGGCCACCGCGGGCGTGCCCACGGCTGCGGCCAGGTGCATGGGCGCGCTGTCCACCCCGAAAAAGAAGAGGGCCTGGGCAATCAAGGCCCCCAGTTCCTTGAGGGTCAGCCGGCCCACCAGGTTGATGGGAGTTGCACGGGATTCTTGAAGAATCGCGGCCACCAGTTCCTGCTCATGGGGGGCTTTGGAGCCGGTGAGGACCACTTTCAGGTTTTTTGTCTTCTGGAGAACTTCGATGATCCGGGCATAACCCTCGGGTGTCCAGCACTTGAAGCGCCAGCCCGCGCCCGGGTGCATGACCACAAATTTTTTGGGACTGAGCGAATGGGAGGCCAGCAATTCCTGAACCCTGGTTTCCACCTCCGGCTTCCAGAAGAATTGCAAGCGGGGAGTCCGGGGCTCAATCCCCATGGCCCGCAGGATCTCCAGGTTATGTTCCACCAGATGCATCCGCAAAGGTGGCGGCGGCAGCAGCCGGGTAAAGCAGAAAGAGTGCCAGAAGGCCCGGCCGCCGTAGCCGAATCCCAGGCGCTCTTTGGCCCCGGTAATGCGGGCGTAGAACGCGCCCCGGTCCCCCCCGGAGAGCTCCAGGACCAGGTCAAAGCGGGCCCGGCGCAGCTCCCGGAGGAAAGGAAAGGTGCGGCTCCAAGTGGCCCCTCGGCGCTCCGCCACATAGACCCTGTCCAGCAGGGGGTGGTCGGTGATCATCTCCTCTGTGCCCTGGGGCACCAGGTAGCTGACCAGGGCCTGGGGCCAGGCCTCTTTGAGCGCGGCCAGGACCGGACTGCTCACCAGCACGTCTCCCGGCTGCTTCAATTTGATCACCAGGATGCGGTTAAAACTCATCGTCCTTCCGGGCCTGTTTGGGGCCCATGGCCACCCCCCGTTTGGACGCGCGGATAAATTCCAGGAGATGAGTGACCTCCGGGGTCAGGGGCACTTCGGCCTCCACCTGCTCCAGGGCCTGCTTCAGGTTGGTGCGCCGCCCAAAAAGGATGCGGAACGCCTGGCGCAGAGGGGCTATCTGGTCGGCCTTGAACCCCGCCCGGCGCAAGCCCACCAGGTTAATTCCCTTGACGGTGTGGGTATCGTCGATGTTGGCGTAGGGCGGCAGGTCCCGGGAGGCCCGGGCCCCACCCCGCATCATCACCAGGGTGCCTACCCGGATGAACTGGTGCAGCAGGCAGTTGGCGGAGATGAAGGCCCGGTCCGCCACCTCCACGTAGCCGCCCACCAGCGCGCCGTTGACCACGATGACGTGATTCCCCAACACCGCGTTGTGGGCCATGTGGCTGAGACCCATCAGGAAACAGTGGTTTCCCACCCGGGTGGCGCTCCCCGGTTTGGTGCCCCGGTGGATGGTGACATATTCCCGGATGAGGTTGTGATCGCCGATGAGGGTGTAACTCTCTTCGCCTTTAAACGCGTAATCCTGGGGCTCATGACCGATGATGGCCCCGAAACCGATGAGGTTGTTCTCACCGATGGTGGTATGGGGGCCGATATAGGCGTGGGCCTGGATGCGACTCCCCGGGCCGATGCGGCTGGGGCCGTCGATGATCACTCCGGGGCCCACCTCCACGTCCGGGGCCAGTTCCACGTCCGGGGCGATTTTAGCGCTGGGGTCAAGTTTCATAATTTGAATGCTTTCCGTTTGTAGTATAAGGCCTGGGAAATGGGAGGTATTTTTCCCCCTTTTCTAAAGGGGGGTCAGGGGGGATTTTAAAATCGCCTGAAAATCCCCCTAAATCCCCCTTTAAAAAAGGGGGACTTAAAGGCCTGTTACTCGGGATGCCTTCTTCATATAGTTATCATAACTATTTCAGAACCAAGGCATCAGTATCATGCCCAGGGTATATCTAAGTCCTCAAACTCCCCCTCCCCTGGTGGGAGGGGGTTGGGGGGAGGGGGATAAGGCGGTCATCCCGGCCGCCATGGATGGCGGGCACGG
>JACQYN010000039.1 GCA_016208235.1 Deltaproteobacteria bacterium | reverse complement strand
GAGGGGGATACGTTAGGCCATAACCAGCGGTTTCACCCCCACCCCAACCCTCCCCCATCAAGGGGGAGGGAGTAAGGACCCCAAAAAATGAGGATATTCCAATAGCCCCGGCAGACATTCTGTCTTCTGGAAAATGAGGTTTACCTAGTCCTCTTCGATCCTCTCGATCCGGTGCACCCGCAGATAAAGACCTGGCCCCAGAGAGGCCAGCTCCCCGTAAATCATGATGTGATCTAGGCGGCGGGGCTTGTTGGCTTTTACCAATGAAGGGTCCAAAGCCGCCAGGTCATAGTAACCTTGCATGTCCGAGGTACCGTAAGTGGCAAACCATTCCAGCCGATACCAGCTCAAGGGATGTCGGAGCATGTCCAGGTAGTTGCGGACCATGGCCGGATCATAAGTGAGATATTGCCAGAAGTAAGCGGACACCTTGATCTTCTGACCCGCCTGCAACTTGGCGGTCCCGGGGGCCAGCAGCTCCTGGTAGGTAATGGGGGCATAAGACTCCAAATCCACCTGGGCCGGCAAGGGCGGCAACTGGCCGCAGGCGGCCACCCACAAGACGACGCCTGCGAGCGCCGCCCATATGCCTTCCCTTAATCTGCTTCTGCTCCAGAGGGGGATGTCTTTAACCCGGTTGTCAGCCCGGGAGGCCGATACCCAAATTTTCATGGTTGCCAACCTGAGGGACTTCCCGTAATAAAAATAATGATAATCACCATAAGGAGATGAACTCATGGCCTGTCCCATTATCATCCGCCGCCATGACGGTTTCCAGTCTTATCTGCTGCTGGACCCCGAAAATCCCCGGGAACTATTGCGCCATTGGGGCTTCCCGGAAGAGTTCTCCGTCCGCCCCTGGCTGGGGTCCCTGGACCCCATGGACGCCATGGAAGAATGGTGTCTCATGCTGGCGGAAGACCTGGATAACTATAGCATTGCCGATGAGGAAAACCCGGACTTCTGCCTGGAACGCTCCTTCTGGGACGGAATTAAATGGGTTGGGGAACCAGACTTGAAGTAAACAGGGAGCAGTAAGCAATGGGAAAAGAATGGTCTGATTGATTTTGGTTTTTTCTGCTCACCGCTCACCTGACCTTTACCCCTTAATCCCCTATTCCTCCTCCAAAAAAACATGGGCCAGGACCCGGGCATCGCCCAGGAGATTGCTTAGCAAACAGAACTCGTTGGGTTGGTGCGCAGTATGGGTCACTGTCATCCACACCGCGGCCGGCAGGCCCTGTTGCCGGAAAAAGGCCGCCACCGTGCCGCCGCCGATCCCCCGGGGTTTGGCCTCCCGGCCATAGACTTCCCGAATGGCCCGCGTCAGGGCCTGGACCACCGGCGCCTCAATCGCGGTGGGAGGACCGCTCTGTTCCTGCACCGGCGCCACCTTCAGACTGACTCCGAAACGCCGGGCCGCTTCCTCCCCCAGGGCCCGAACCCTTTCTTTCACCTGGGCCAAATCATATTCCGGCAGCACCCGGCAATCCAAATACAAAACATCCAGGCCGGGAACGGTGTTGATGTTGGGGACATTGGCTTCTTTCTTGGTGGGCTCGAAGGTGCTGGCCGGGGGCCGGAACAGAGGATTTTCCAAGGGAAACTCCCGGGCCAGTTCCTCCAGGGCCACGATGACGTGGGCGCAGGCCCGCAAGGAGTTGCGCCCCAGGTCCGGCCGGGACGCATGGCACTGCTTCCCTTGCAGCTCCAGACGCAGCCAGAGGAGGCTCTTTTCCGCCACCTCGATGAGGGTGCTGTCCGGGTTGCCCGCGTCCGGCACGATAATTAGATCCTCAGGACCGAAGAGCTGGGGATGCTCCCGGAGCAAATGGGCTGCCCCCATTTGGCTGCCGGTTTCTTCGTCAGAAACTAGGGCCAGGGCCAGGGTGCGGGGTGGGGTGATATCCAGGTCCAAGAGGGCTTTCACCGCCATCAGAGATATGACGATGCCCTGGTGGTTGTCTTCCGTGCCCCGGCCGTAGAGACGGTCCCCATCCACCCGCAAGGTGAAGGGGTCATAGTCCCACAAGGCCTCTTCCCCGGGAGGCACCACATCCAAGTGGCTGAGGACCCAGATCTTTTCCGGCCGCCTGCCGGGGACCCAGGCCACCAGGTTGGGCCGCTCGCCCCCGGCCACCCGGTCATCCGGGGCCGGGAAATTTTCCACTTTCAAGCCCCACCCCCGGAGCAGATCCGAGAGAAAAGCCGCCTTCTCCCCTTCCCCGGGGCCGCCCTCATTCGGCCCCACCGCCACCCGGGAGACCAACTCCCGCTGCATGTCGATCATCTGCTGCTGGTAAGTCCCCAGGCGCTCCGCCACCCGGGTGAATAAATCTTTTCCAGTCATCCGTCAACCTTTGCCCAGGGTTTTATCACCCAGGAAAATCAAGGAAAATGCATCCCAAGCTTTTCCTGCCTGCCCCCATCATATATAATGCCGGGGGTTAAGGGCAAGCAGTTTGGGCAGGGATACCTTACTTACCCTTTTTCTTTTTTACCGGGAAAAGGGAAAAATCTATAATTCACTTTAGGAGGAGAATCCATGAAGATTAAACGGATCGCGCATCTGGGGATTGCGGTAAGAGACCTGGACGCAGGCAAAAAACTCTATGGGAAAAATCTCGGCCTGGCCCTCAAAGGCGACGAAGTGGTGGAAGCCCAAAAAGTGAAAGTGAGCTTCATCCAGGTGGGGGAATCCAACCTGGAGTTGCTCATCCCCACTGCGGATGACAGCCCGGTGGCCAAGTTCTTGGAGACCAAGGGTGAAGGCTTCCATCACCTGGCCCTAGAGGTGGAGGACCTGGCCGCGGCCCTGGAGGAGTTAAAGGCCGCAGGGGTGCGCCTCATCGATGAAAAACCCCGGGAAGGAGCCCACGGCGCCTTGGTGGCCTTTATCCATCCCAAGGCCACCTACGGCCTGCTCCTGGAACTCTGTCAATACCCTCACTGAGATGCCTCTCTCATGGCTTTGACGCCTGAGGCCTTGATTCCCCGGGTTCAGGTCAATATTCCTTTCCCCTTTTTGGGGAAAGGATACCTGGACCTCTTTTTGGACCGCGGCCTGAACCCGGAAATCGGCCTGGATGCTTACAGCCTGTCGCACTTTCAGCGGCGGGATTTTGCGCGAACAGCTTGGGCCTTCCACCAGGCCCGGCGCCGCCTCACCCTCCACGCCCCCTTCCAGGACCTTCTCCCCGGGGCCCTGGATGAGATGATTTTGTATTCCAGCCGCCGCCGCCTGGGCCAGGCCTTCCGCCTCCTGCCGGTCTTCAAACCGGTGACCATCGTCTGCCATCTGGGCTACGACGCCAAGTTTTATCAATGGGAACGGCGAGATTGGCTGGCTAGGAGCGCGGCCACCTGGAAGGAGTTCTCCGCCCTGGCTACGGCCCACGGTGTCACGGTGATGGTGGAAAACGTCTATGAGACGGACCCGGACCTTTTTGTACAACTCCTCACCCTGGTGAACGCCCCCAACCTCCAGGTCTGCCTGGACGTGGGCCACCTCCAGGCCTTCGGCGGCGGCGACTTTGAGCGCTGGCTTAACACCCTCTGGCCCTTGATCGGCCAGCTCCACCTCCATGACAACCGGGGCGACCAGGATACCCACCTGGCCCTGGGCCGGGGCACCGTCCCCCTGGAATCCGTCCTCCACTTCCTGGCCGGCCGGGACCGCCAACCGCTGGTCACCCTGGAACCCCACCAGGAAGGCAGCCTCGCGCCTTCCCTGGAATACCTGGCCGCGATCTGGCCTTGGGAGTGAGAGACCAGTGAGCGGTGAGCAGTGAGCAGTGAGCAGGGGTTAGGGGTTAGGGGTTAGGGGTTAGGGGTTAGGGGTCAAAAAAAACCTATCTGGCCATTTTTCTCTTTTCGATTATGCCCTTAACTCCGAAAATCGCTGGAATTCCCATAGAGCAATGGCGACCCCACTTTTTCCCTCCCCCTTGAGGGGGGAGGGTTAGGGAGGGGGTGGCGTCTTTGAACCCTCGTGGCCCATAGTCGCCACCCTCCCCCTAACCCCCTCCCCTCAAGGGAGGGGGAACTTTAGCGGTCGTTATCTCAAGTATACAGTGGCTTCTTGGATTCCCTTGCCCCCTTGGGTGTGCTTGTAATGGGAGCTAAGGCAATAATCGATTTTCTCTTAATGCTTCAAAATTGCTGTAGGGTGCGTCCTACGCACCAATTAGGATCGTGGCAGGCGAAGACGCCCGCCCCTACGGCTTTTCATGACTTATACAGATTCGCAATCAAACGTATAATTTTGTCGTAGGGGCGAATCTTGTATTCGCCCCAGGCTGGTGGGCGAACACAAGGTTCGCCCCTACACTTTATTATCTTTTGGATGGGAATTGGTATTACGGGTGAGTCACGATTCATAAACAACTGCTTACTGCTTACTGCTCACTTCTGCCGCCCCTCCCCCACTACTCCTCCCCAAATAAAAGCCCGGCCAATTCCGGCCAGTCCCTCACTTCCAGAAAAGGGTGCTCCTGGCGGTTCCAGGGTTGGGCATAGAGGATGGGGGTGATGCCGTTTGCGGCCAGGTGATGGCAGGTTTCCAGGCGGTCTTCCACGAAATAATGGATGCCGTGGTCCTGGAGGTAGTGAATCTTGGTATCCGGGTCGCCGGTGGCGAAGACCCGGATGGCCTCCGCGGGCACTCCCTCCAGGGTGCGGTGCAGCCAGGTCTGGATGGGCCTGGCCCGGTCCCGGGCGGTGATGAAGACGAGCGGGGTCTCTTGGGCCAGGCGGGTTAAGACCGGACCGGCACCGCGTGGGGGAAGGGCTCCACCGGCAGTTCATGGGGCCGGTCGATGAGTTCCCGGATCAGGGCGTCGATGATCCAGGGCTCCAGGTCCAGGCAGTCTTCCAGGAAGAAGGTGGTGATGTGTTCGTAGCGCAGATGCCCCCGGCCGTAGCGCTCCCGGGCCTGGTCCAGGAAGGTGGTCATGATGTCCGCCACCACCCCGTCGATGTCGAAGGCCAGGCGGTTTAATGGTATCTGTTTATTTTTTTCTTTGAGGGCTAGTTTCATTCTGAATTCTGAGCCAAAGATTTCAATATTTCCAGCACTTCCGCCTCAGTCAAATCATACCAATCTTCATAGGCCTCCGCCACCGCGAAGGACCAGCCCCCCCGGACGTTGAGGCAGAGCAGTTCGTCCACCAGGGGGAGCAGGTCCTGAACCGTGCGGGCCGAACCGGTGGGCACGGCCACGATGATCTTCCCCGCGCCCTTGCCTTTTAAAAAATTGACCGCGGTGCGCATGGTATAGCCCGAAGCCAGGCCGTCATCCGCGATGATGGTGGTGGCTCCGGCCAGGTCCGGGTAAGGACGGTTCTGCCTGAGCCGCTCCTCCCGCTGTTTAAGGTTGGCCAGGGTCTTTTGCACCTGGGTTTCAATGTCTTGGGGAGTCATTTGAAACCGATCGATCAAATCTTGATTGAAGACGGCCTCGCCCGCGGGGTTGAGGGCCCCGAAGCCCGCTTCCGTGGTCCACGGGAATTGTATTTTACGGACGATGACCAGGTCCAGGGGCACTTGCAAAACCCGGGCGATCTCCGCGGCCACCGGCACGCCTCCCGCGGGAATGGCAAAGACCCGCACCGCCCGGCCCCGGTAGTCCAGAAGCCGGTCGGCCAGGAGACGCCCGGCCATGGCCCGGTCTTTAAAGACGTAAACCCGGTCCCGTAAGGCCAGATCTTCTAGGAGCTTTCCCATTGCCGCTCAAAATCCTCCTCCAGGTTTTGCACCTTCTCCCGAAATTCCCCCTGGCTGAGACGGGCCCCGGTGAGGCCCCCTTTCATACTGATTTCCGAGAGATAGAGTTCCCCGGCGGCAGAGGTCAGCAGGTCCAGAATGGCATAGGGGAATTTGCCCCGCTCCATAACTTGGCGGCAGAACGCCAAAATTTCCGAAGTGAGAGGTGCCGGCCGGGAGGAACCGCCCTGGAAGAGATTCTTGCGGAAGCTGTGAGGGTTGAGGCGTTCATAGGCCTCGGCATAGTCCCCCAGGACCACCACCCGCAGGTCCCGCCCCCCGGTGAGAAAGGGTTGCACCACCAGGGGATAGGGGAGTCCCTGGAGGCCCCCCAGGCTGTAGAGGGTCTCCAGGGAGGGCCAGAGGCTCACGCCCAAACCCAGGTGCGCCCGGTCCCTCTTGGTGATTACCTGGGCGTCGCCCCGGGTGTGGCTCTCCCCCAGGCGCCGGGCCAGGTCCGGGAGGCTGTAGGCCACGAAGGTGCCGGGCACCATGAATTCCCCCAGGACCTCGGCCTGGGCCACCTTGGAGCGGACGAGCATTTGGGCCAGGGCCGCGGGAAAAAAAGTCACCCCCCGGTCCACCAGGTCCAGCAGCTTCACTTCTTCCCCCTCCCTCCAGGGCAGGAGGCCGAGCACCGCGTCTCCGGAGCGAAACTGCTGATAATGGCGGCGAAATTCAGTGATAGTATGTATTATTAAACGGCTGGGCATTAAAGCCACTATACTTATGCTTCATCCCCGCGTCAAGCCGGGCCGGGACCACCGGCGAGGTCAGCTTTTTCAGCAGCTTTTTCTCCTGTTTCCGGGAGACATAAATATCATAAAATCCCACCTGGGCGATGCGGCGCCATTTCCCGGAAAGGCGGGACGGAGGATAGATCTGC
>JACQYN010000007.1:3924-25664 GCA_016208235.1 Deltaproteobacteria bacterium | reverse complement strand
ATTGTCAGTCCCTGCTGGCAGAAATGGAGATGCCCCTCATCCTCCTCAACCTGCCCCGGGTGGTGCGCCGCCGGGGGGTGATGTTCAAGCACCTGAATATCCGCACCCAGGTTTTCAAAAAACTGGCGGCTTTGCCGGGTATCCTCGGCCTGATCTACCAAGGGGAGATGCGCCGCTTCCTTCACTACCACCATGCAGCCGGGCCCCGGCCCGGCTTTGCTTTCTATGAAACCGATGAGGTCCGTTTCCTGACCCGCCCCGGGGCCTGGGGGGTGGTGTCCGGAGGGGCCCAACTCCTGCCCGAGGCCTGGCAGCGGGTGACCCGGGCCTGCCTGCATCCCGAAGACACCGCCGATGACCCGGCCCGGCGCTATGCCCTCTGGGACCTGGGCAACCGCCTGCAGCAGGTCTGTCATCTATCCCAAGAGAGCCCCGCGGCCCTCTGGAAAAAGGTCCTGGCCGCCCAGGGAGTGATCTCCTCCCCCGGGGCCGCGGCCGGCGCCCCCCCAGGAACCCCGGACGCGGCAGAAAAATTATTGGAACTATTGGCCGGATTTGCCGATTAATCTCAAGAGGTCTT
Source organism: Deltaproteobacteria bacterium (assembly GCA_016208235.1). Lineage (GTDB taxonomy): Bacteria > Desulfobacterota > Desulfobaccia > Desulfobaccales > 0-14-0-80-60-11 > SURF-52. The sequence continues at coordinate 25,084 of JACQYN010000007.1, read as the reverse complement.
GGGAAGGGAAAATGGGGACAGACGCTATTTTTTCTGACCTCTGAGCTTTGGCCCTGCCTTTCCGTTGTTAAAAAATAGCGTCTGTCCCCATTTTCCTCTAGAAATCCTTTGCAGGGAGGCGGCATGTATAAATTTATCCTGGGAATCGTGGTGTTGGTGGTTTTGGGTTCTTGCGGCGGGGGTGGCGAATCGCCGGAAAAGTACATGCAGGCCGGGTTTATCCACTTCCAGAAGCAGGAATACGACCAGGCCATCGCCAATTTCCAGAAGGCCGTGGAGTTGGAGCCCAAGGCGGCCGCGGGCCATAACATGCTGGGCATGGCCTATCGCTTCAAAGCCAACCAACTGGGGATTCCCGAGCTCCGGGCCAAGGAGATCGCCGCGTTTCAAAAAGCCCTGGAGGCCGACCCTAAATATTGGGTGGCCATGATCAACCTGGGGGTTACGTATTACGGCCAGGGGGAAAAGGCCAAGGCCGCGCCCCTGCTTAAAAAAGCCCTGGCCCTTAATCCCCAGCATCCGGAAAAGGACCAGCTCGAGAAGATGATCGCCGCAGGTGAGGCCAAACCTTGAAGAGGAAGGGGTGGCTGGCCGGGTTGGGGCTGACCCTGCTCGTCAGCCTGGCTGCGGCTCCGCCCCCCCAGGTCTCCGCGCCGGAACTGGCCCAACGCCTGGGATGCTGGGCCTGCCACTCTTTGCAAGGCCGGGGAGGACAGCAGGGCTCTCCTCTGGATCAGATCGGCGCCCGCCTCACCCCGGAGGACTTGCACGCGGTTCTCACCCACCCCCGCAGCCGCCACCCCCAAGCCAAGATGCCCAGCTACGCCCATCTCCGGCCCTGGGAGATGCAGGCTTTGGTTGATTATTTGACCAGTCTGAAGTAAAGAGCCATTCAAGGGCGAACACAAGGTTCGCCCTTACGTTTTATACCAAGTTGCCGTCAAAGGACTATAAATGTTTGTTGTAGGGGCGCACCCATGTGTGCGCCCACCCCAAGGGCGGACACGCGGGTCCGCCCCTACAAAAAATCTCTTTGACGGCAACTTGGTATGAAAACCGAAGACGGCATAAAAAAAGGGAGGTGGATATTTCCACCTCCCCTAAGAAAAATGCGGTTTCAGCCGGCTTCAGGGCCGACCCTGAGATTTCTCGTAGCGGTCATAGAGATAGCCCCCCACCACGCCGGCGCCGCCGCCAATGGCCGCGCCGCAGGCCGGGCAACCGGCCGCCCACCCGACGAGAGTGCCGCCGCCGGCGCCGATGGCGCCGCCGCTAAGCATTCTCTGCTGAGTATTGGACATTCCGGAGCATCCCCCCAGCACCATCACTGCCACCACTACCAGAACCACCGTTTTTTTCATTACTTCTTCCCCCCGCTTTTTGTCTCCGGCGGACAGACCGTGGTGCACCGCCGGAGGATCACCTCGATCACCGTGGTTTGCATTTTGTCCGGGTTTTCCTTGTAAAACTGGTCCACCGCGGCGATGATCTGGTCCACGGTCTTGGTCTTCAACTCATCGGCAAAGGCCCGGGAAACGCAAGGGGACTTGCCGCCACCGGCAGCCGCTTCGAAGTCGGCCATATTGCCCATACCGAAGACATAACCGGCTTTGCCGTCAAAGGAGACCTGAGACCAATGGGAGCCATCCCAGAGAAAGGCCTTTTGAGCGGCCAGGACGGCGGGGGTCAAACCCAGGAGCAAGAACAGTCCCACAATCCAAACTTTTCCCCATAAACGCATCGATTTTCTCCCCTTAGTTAAGAAAAAGCAAATCTCAAGTTCTGGGAACGGTCAGGACCGAATTTTTGGGCAGATCTAATCCCTTATGGCCGCCCCTGGGATTTCTCATAACGGTCATAGAGAAATCCGCCCAGGACACCCGCGCCCCCGCCAATGGCCGCCCCGGCTGCGGGCGAACCTGCGGCCCAGCCGATGAGGGCGCCGCTGCTGGCGCCAATCGCACCGCCGGACAATACCCGCTGCTCCGTGTAGGACATCCCGGAACAGCCTCCCACCAGCAAGGCCGCTACCATCACCAATACGGCAAGCTTTTTCATTACTTCTTCTCCTTTGCCGGGGGCTCCGGCGGACAGAGCTTGGTGCAGCGTTGCATAAGCACCTCGATCACCGGAGTCTTCATCTTGCCGGGGTTTTCTTTATAGAACTTGTCCACCTCGGCGATGACCTGCCCCAGGGTCTTGGTCTTCAGCTCCTCCGTGAAGGCCCGGGAAACGCAGGCGGCCCTGCCGGCTCCACCCATGGCGGTTTCAAAGGAAGCCATATTCAACACCCCTTTGACGTAGGCCACCTTAATTGCCTGGTTAAACTCCTTCCATTGGGTCCCGTCCCACGCCAGTGGTTGCGATTGAGCCAGGGCTCCGGTAGCCAGGGCCAGGAGCACGACCAATCCCAGAATCGCAGCTTTCCCCTTAAAGTTCATCGGTGGTCCTCCCATGATCTAGGCGAATACCTGGATTTTCCTCCAGTTATCCTTCGTCAGGGCCCGCCTGCTTCGGAGTTTCGGCAGGGCGCTTTTTTGTGCCGGTCTTTTGGTTTTTCTTCTTGGCCACCGCCTGACGTTTCTTTCCAGCCAGCTTTTTTACCTTCGCCTTTTTTTGATTTTTGCCGGACTTGATTTTGGCCTTCTTCTCCTGGGTCTTCTTGGGAGGAGTCGGCTCCTTGGTCTCCACGTGCTCCAGGGGCTGATGATCCTCCAGGAGCGGCGGGATCGGCGGCGGTGCCACCTCCTTCTGGGCCCGGACGGGGCCCTGGAGGCTCAGGGCAAATACCCCCGTCACGGCTAAGGTGAGCAATTTATTCATCATGATCCTTCACGGTTGCGGCTCCGGGAAGCCCCTGAGGCAATGGTCCTTTCCCGGAGCCTGGGATTGGAGCATCAGCCCTGGACCGGTTACTCTGCCGGAGCCTTTTCTTTCTTGGTTTTCTTGGTCTTGGGCTTCTTTTTCTTGGTCTTCTTCTGCGCTTTGGCCTTAGACTTGGTCTCAGCCGGCTTCATCTCCGGCTCTTTGGGAGCCGAAGGGGCTTCCACCTTAGGCGCGGCGGGCGTCTGCTTCTCCATCATCGGGGGAGGGGCCGGAGCCTTCTCTTCTTTCTGAGCCAGGGAAGCGCCCTGGAGGCTCAAAAGGAAGACTCCGGCAGTGGCGATGGTGACGATTTTCTTCATGTTCTTCACCCCTTTAAAAAGTTGATAAAGACTTTAAAAAAAATTGGTGGCGGTGCAGGGATTTGAACCCCGGACACTGCGGATATGAGCCGCATGCTCTAACCAACTGAGCTACACCGCCTTTAGTCTTGAAATATATTAAGCCTCATCCTGTCTGTCAATAAAATTGCTCCGGCGTCGATTCTCGGATCAACGGGAAAGCCGGGCATACGCGAATCCGGAAGTCATCGCCGGTAATTCTCGGCCGGCTTCGGCAAATTTCCGGAGCGGTTTTTTCCTTTTAACTTAAGATTCCACTCAGCATCTAATGTTAGTAATATATATGCATCAAACCTGTTTTTTGAAAAAGGTTTGAGAAAGCTTAAGAGAATCAATCTTAACTCCTTAAACCTTTCACCACCTTATTGGGGAGAAAAATGAAAAAGCCATTGCCTGTTTCCGCTCTCATGTCCTTATTATTGCTGGCCCTCTTCTTCACCACCGCGGCCCGGTCCCTGGACTCCGGCCCGGAGCGCACTCCCGGCCCGGATAAGACCCTGTCCCCTTACTTTCTGGTCAAGACCGATGATCCGGAAAAGGACCTGCTGCCCCTGAAAGCCACCCGGCCCGACGTCAAGATCGCCGGGGTGGTGGCGGAGGTGAAAATCACCCAGGTCTATAAGAACCAGGGGAAAAAGGCCCTGGAAGCCATTTACGTCTTTCCGGCCTCCACCCGGGCCGCGGTCCACGCCATGCGCATGACCGTAGGTCAAAGGGTGGTGGAAGCCCGAATCATGGAAAGGCAAAAGGCCCGGGAGACCTATGAGCAGGCCAAGAAGGAAGGCAAGACCACCTCCTTGCTGGAGCAGCAGCGGCCCAACGTCTTTCAGATGAACCTGGCCAATATCCTCCCCGGCGATGAAGTGAAGGTGGAACTGAATTACCTGGAGTTGCTGGAGCCGGAAGACCAGATCTATGAGTTCGTTTTCCCCACCGTGGTGGGGCCCCGCTATTCCAGCATGAAAGCCGACGGCGCGCCGGACACGGAACGCTGGGTGAAAAACCCTTACCTCCACCAGGGTGAGGCCCCTCCCTTCAGCTATGGCTTGAACGTGGAGATCAACAGCGGTCTGCCCATCAGCAAGCTGTCCAGCCCCAGTCACGAAGTAGAGGTGAAATATCCCACCCCCAACTCCGCCCGCATCAGCCTTAAGGACCCGGCCACCGGGGGCACGAAGGATTTTGTCCTGCGTTATGCCTTGAGCGGCGACCGCATTCACAGCGGTCTGCTACTGTATCCCGGAAAAGACGAGAACTTTTTCCTGCTGATGATGGAGCCGCCGGCCCGGGTCAAGCCGGAAGCGGTGGTCAAGCGGGAATATATCTTTATCGTGGATATTTCCGGCTCCATGCACGGCTTTCCCCTGGATACCACCAAGGCTTTGATGGCAGACATTTTCAACGGCCTCAAGCCCCATGACTTTTTCAATGTGCTGCTGTTTGAGAGCGCTCCCGCGGTCCTGTCTGCCTCCGGGTCCTTACCGGCCACTCCGGAGAATAAAAAGGAGGCCGTGGATTTTGTAAAAGGACAGGTGGGTGGGGGCGGCACGGAAATTTTGACGGCCTTGAAACAAGCCCTGAACCTGCCCCGGACTCCGGATACTTCCCGCATCGTGGTGGTGGCCACGGATGGTTACGTCCACGTGGAACCCCAAACTTTCGAACTGATCCGCGAAAATCTGGGGAAGGCCAATCTCTTTGCCTTCGGCATCGGCACGGGTGTTAACCGCCACATCATCGAAGGCATGGCCCGGTCCGGCCAGGGAGAGCCCTTCGTGGTCCTGAATCCAGGCGAGGCTCCCAAACAGGCGGCCAGGTTCCGGCGCTACATCGAGAGCCCCGTGTTAAACAATATCAAGGTCTCCTTTGAAGGCTTCGACGCCGTGGATTTGGAACCTCCGGCCCTGCCGGACCTCTTCGCGCAGCGCCCCCTCACCCTTTTGGGCAAATACCGGGGCACCCCCACGGGGGCCATCGTAGTTACCGGGAAGACCGCGCAAGGTAATTTTGAACAGAAAATCAAAGTGGCTCCGGACCAGGCCAGCCCCGATAATGCCGCGCTACGGCTCCTCTGGGCCCGGCACCGTCTTATGCGCCTGGCGGACCTGAACCGCCTGGAAAGGCAGAGAGACGAGGCCCGCATTAAGGAGATCACCGCCCTGGGCCTGAAGTACAGCCTGATGTCCCCCTTCACCTCCTTTGTGGCCGTGGACCAGGTCAAACGGGCCGACGGTAAGGTGGTCACCGTCAAGCAGCCCCTGCCCCTTCCCGAAGGGGTCAGCGACCTGGCCGTGGGCGGAAGCGGAGGTGGCCACGCGAAGATAGCCAAGTACATGATGGCTGACCCCATGGCCTCCAGCCGGGAAAGGTATGTGAGCAGGCTGCCCGAAGGTGTGTACCCCACCCGGCCAAGCACTGCTGCTGTGCAGGGGCCGAAAATCACCATCCAGGTGACCCAGGTGAAGGGCCCTCTGGACCAAAAAGCGATTAAAGAGGCCTTGGAGGCCCACCTCTCTCGGTTGACTGCCTGCTGCCAGGCGACCCTGAAAACCGGGATCAAGCTGCCGGCCGCGGTCACCCTGGCCTTTAACGTCGGGACCGGCGGCAAGGTGAGCGGCCCGGTACTGCCCAAGCTGCCCCTGGGTTATGAAGCCCTGACCAAATGCCTGAGCCAGGCGGTGCAAAACATTACTTTCCCCGATCCGGGAAAAAAGACGGCCGCGGTGACGGTGAAGCTGGTTTTGGAAGTGAAGTAACGCCGAAATTCTCAGACAGCAAGGATGGGGAAAGGGCGAAAGGCGAAGGGGGAAATTAACTCCCGTAACTCCTTTCGCCTTTTTCCCTTCTCACCTTTTCGCCCCGCCGGTTTCCCTCCCTAAAATTCCTAATACCTTGCGGTCAAAGGATTAGCATGTCATTCTGAGCGCAGCGAAGAATCTCAAAATACGAGATTCGAAACGAAGCTTCGCTCCGTTCAGAATGACAGCTCAATATTACTTCTTTGACCGCAACTTGGTATAAGGGGCTAACTTCGAACTCTAAACTTTTGCTTTGAACTTGGAACCCGGAACCTGGAACTTTTATGGCAGGATGATGCCTGCGATGGCGGCAAAATGATCCACCAGGAAATCCGGCCCCGCAGCCGCTACAGCAGACGGTTCCCCGTAACCATAGGTGACTCCCAGGGTCAGGGTCCCCGCGCCTTTGCCCGCCAGGACATCTCCGGGTTTGTCCCCCACCATCAGGGTGCGGGCAGAGTTCCCCTGAACTTCTCTAATCAAGGCGAGCAGCGGCTCCGGGGAGGGTTTCAGGGGCAGCTCATCGACCCCGCCCCGGATAGCGGCGAAAAAGGGGAAGATGCCCGTGACCCGGAGCACCTGTTCGCTGAAGCTCTGGCGCTTGTTGGAGAGCACCGCCAACTTTTTGCCCCCAAGACGGGGCAGGGTCTCTTTCACCCCCGGATAAAGGCGGGTAAGATCCCCTAAGTGGCGGCCGTAATAATCCAGATAAAGCCTTAGGGCCTCCTCCAGCAATCCTTCCCGGCCCTGCCCCAGGAATCGCTCCACCAACTGCCGCTCCCCACCGCCGATCATCTGCTTAATCGCTTCCGCCGGGTGCTCCGGCAACCCCAAACGGCGGCAGGCATAATTGGCGGCACTGGCTATGTCCGGCAAGGAATCGGCCAGGGTGCCGTCTAGATCGAAAACGATGAGGTCTATTTGTTGGATCATGGTTTGTTTTTTCGTTAGCGGGGAATTTCAGTAGCAGTGATCAGTGATCAGTAATCAGTAATCAGTTGTTTTCACTGGCTACTGATCACTGGCTACTGGCCACTATCTTTCCCCGCCCCTCCCCTCAAATCATCATAACTAGGCAGCACCCCCAAGCCGTGGGCGGATTTCACGGCCTGGATGATGGCCTGGGTAATAGCCATCTCCGCCAGCAGGCCAATGATATGCAGATCCGCATCAATCTCGGGATGGGACAGGACAAAGATGGTATCGCCATCGAACAAAGTGTGCACCGGGCGGATGCAACGGGCCAGGCCATTGTGGCTCATCTGCGCGATCTTCTGGGCCTCTTCCCGGGTGAGACGGGCGTTGGTGGCCACCACGCCGATGGTGGTGTTGGAGGGTTCTCCGAAACGGCGGCGCACCACCCCCTGGCGCAGCAACTTGACGGAATCCGCAAACTCCAGGCTATCCGGGGCGGTCCGGGCCCCGGCCAGGATCTCGTTGGTTTGAGGGTCTACCACGTCGCCGAAGGCGTTGACCACGGCCAAGGCCCCCACCCGCAGGCCGCCGGGCCCTTCCAGGAAGCTGGTGCCCAGGCCGCCTTTGGTGGCCTGGGGGACGCCCAGGAGCTTGCCGATGGTGGCGCCGGTGCCCGCGCCGAGGCTGCCGTCACCCTGGGGCTCGGGCCGGGCGGCCCGGCACGCGGCATAACCCATGGCCTTATCCGGCCGGCCCCGGCAATTGCCCACGGACAGATCATAAATCACCGCGGAAGGCACAATGGGCACCCGGGTGATGGTGACGTCGAAACCCCGGCCCTGCTCCTCCAGGAATTCCATGACCCCCCCGGCCGCGTCCAGGCCGAAGGCGCTGCCGCCGGAGATACACACCCCGTGGACTTCGTTGACTATATGAAAACCCAGCAGCGCGTCCAGTTGGCGGGTGCCGGCCGCGGAGCCGCGGATGTCCACGCTGCCCACGGTCCCCGGCGGGCAGAGGACCACGGTGCAGCCCGTCACGTTCTTGAAGTCACTGGCATGGCCCACCCAGAATCCGGGGACGCGGGTAATCATGGCGCGTACTGAAGTTCCTTTAAGTCCCTCTTTTTTAAAGGAGGATATAGGAGGATTTTCAAGTGGTTATAAAAATCCCCCCCTGACCCCCCTTTAAAAAAGGGGGGGAAATGTCGCTTATTCAAAAAGTTATCCTTTGAATTTAAAATCCTATTGATTTCGGGACGAAACCCTAGCGGCAGTCATCAGGATTCAATGCCCGGTATTGCTCCAGTTTGGCCGCGACCTTGGCGTTAAACTTGGCCGCATCTATCACGAATCTATCATGGGTTCCCTCGGAGATTTTGTCAACTCCGTCGTGGGCCACCAGGGAGAAACTCAGCTTGCGGCCTTCCACTTTTTCCAGCTTCCCTTTGACCGTCACCGTCAGACACGGGGGAGTGGCGGCCACGTGATTGACGTTGATGTCGATGCCTACCGTCTGCTCCCGGGGCCAATCCAAGTAGGGGTTGACCGCCTGAATGCAGGCCCATTCAAAGAGGCCCACCATGAAGCCCGTGGCCAGCACTCCGGGCATGAGCTGAAACTCCGGGGATTCCGGGTAGAGATGAGGCACCGTCTTGTTTTCCGGGACTTGGAATTGGAATTCAAAACTGAGGCCGGGAATTAAGGAATCTTTCATGGCTCCCTCCTTCGGCGAGATATTTTTACCTTGATTTTAAGGCCGGTCATAATATAAGAAAAATTAATTATTCTACTAAATATTATTAAGCGAGATTATATATGGAGTGGCAGCAGATAGTGGGGTTTCACCAAGTGGCTCGTCTCGGCAGCTTTACCAAGGCCGCGGAAGCCACCTTCCGCACCCAATCCGCGTTGAGCCAGCAGATCAAGGCCCTGGAAGAGGAATTGGCCTGCCCTCTGCTGGAAAGGATCGGCAAGAAGAAATTGCGGCTCACCCCGGCCGGGGAAAGATTTTTGAGATTCTCCGAAGCCATTTTGGCAAAATACGCAGAACTGCAAGAGGATCTAAATGAAATGAAGGGGCTGCAAAAAGGGCATTTGCGGCTGGCCGCGCCCTTCACCACCCTCTACCACCTCTTCCGGGATTTATTGCCGGCTTACATTCACCAATTTCCCCACGTGCAGTTGAGCATCCTGGACCGCTCCCAGGAAAGCGTGATGGAGCTGGTGAGGGCCGGTGACATTGATTTCGGCCTGGCCCTGGAATCCGCGGCTCCCAAGGATCTTGTAACCCGGCGCTGGCATCGGGTGGAGAAGGCGTTGATGACTCCCTTAGGCCATCCTCTGGTTAGCTCAAAGAGGGTGACTCTGGAGGAGATTGCCAGGTGTCCCTTGATCCTGCCTCCCCAAAGCCTGAAATATACCGGGCGGAGAACCTTGGAGGACCACTTCCGCAAGCTGGGCCTGGACTACCACATCATCATGGAGTCTTCCAACGTGGAGTTGAGTTCCCTTTACGTGGAAATGGGCCTGGGGATTTCCTTCGCCACCGTGGCCAGCCATCTGCCCCTGCCGGAGAAAAGAAAACTGGCCTTCATCCCCCTGGACCACTACTTCCCGCCGGATTATATCGCCGTGGTCCTGCGCAAAGATAAAGTCCTGGCCCCCCACAAGCAGGCTTTTCTGGAGATATTGTTTGGGGGTAGGGGCCAGGGTCCTGAGGACCCTGACCCCCTCCCCAACCTGCATAAGGGGTTGTAGGGGCGGACCCATGTGTCCGCCCTTCCAGGGCGCACACACGGGTGCGCCCCTACTGAGCCAACTGCATGGTTCCGTTTTTGATGGTGAGGACATAAAGGGAGAGTTCCGCTTCCCGGTCAGCGTTGAAGCCTTTGAACCAGGGAAGGTCGGGAAATTCTCTGAGAGCCAGCAGGCGCCGGGAGAGATCGGCCCGTTGCCGGGTTTGCTCCCCTTCCAGGGCCTTTAGGAGCAGTTTCACCACCGCATAACCCTGGGCCGCCAGATAATCAGGGGTTTCGCCGTATTGCTGGCGGTAGGCGGCTATAAAATCCTGGACCCCGGGGGAAGGGGCCTGGGCAAAAAAGGCGTCGGTGAACAAGACCCCCTCCAGGGCCCGGGCCTCCGCGTCCGGGAGGTCCGGGGCCTGGAGCAGATTGGTGCCCAGGAGTTGCAGGTTCTTGAGGCCGTATTCCTCCAGTTGTCCGGCCACGGCCGCGACTGCTGCGGCATCGTCCGGAATGAACAAGGCCTCAAAGCTTGGGGAGCCCTGTTCCGGACGGTACGCGGCCTTGAGCGCGGCCAGGGCCGGGGCGAAGTCCCGGGTGGAGGGGGAATAGGGCGTCTGCTCCACCACTTCCACGCCCTGGACCGAGGCCTCCTCCAGGAACTGCCGCATAAAGGCCTGTCCATACGCCGAATCAGGGTAGAGCACGGCATGGCGTTTCAGACCCATCCCCGAGGTGCGATGGAGCAGGGCCCGCACTTGCTGGCGGGCGGTGAGGAAAGCCTGGAACACAAAATCCCCGGCCCGGGTTATGCCTTCCTTCTGGGACAGGGCAATGAGGGGCGTCTGCGCGTCCTGGGCGGCCTGGGCCGCGCCCTGGGCCGCTGCGGAGCCCAAGGGGCCCAGGATGGCCAGGACCCGGGGGTCCCGGGCCAGCTCCCGCACCTGTTGAGCCGCGGCCTCCTGGTTATTGGGGGTATCCCGAAAACTCAACTCCAAGGGTGTCCCCCGGGCCGCCAACTCCATCCCTTGCTTCACGTGGCGGCCGAAATTGCTGAAATCCCCGGTAAGGGGCAGCAGGCAGCCCGCCAATACCTTCTGGCCACTGAGGAGCCGCTCCATGCCGGCCGCCTCCGGGCTCTCCGGGAAGCGTTCTTTTAAGGTGGAGGCCCACTTCTGGACTTCTTCCGCGTTTCCGGCCTTTTGGGCCAGGTTGGCCAGGCGCAGAAGTAAAACCGCGGTCAGCGGGGAATCCCGGTAGAGGGTGGCCAGGTTCTCCAGTTCTTGGGGGGTGGCTTGCTCCACCAGACGGGTCTTCAGGTCGTCGAACCACTCTTTATCCCCGGAGGAGAGGTCCTGGGCCGCCAGGCGCAGCCGGGCGAAGGCCTGGGGCACCCGTCCCTGCTTCAGGGAAATCTCCGTCAGCAGCGCTTGCGTGGAGAAACGCAGGTCCGGGGGGAGTTCCCCGGCGGTGAGGTTTTCCAATACCTGGAGGGCCTGCTGATACTGCCCCAGCTTGAAGTAAGCCCGGCCCACCCCGTAGCGGGCCTTGAGCGCGATGTCCGGTTGGGGTTCCCGGGCCAGGAGGGCCTGGTAGCGCCGCAAGGAATCATGCCAATCCCCCAGGAGACCCACCAATTCGGCCAGGCGCAGCCGGGCCAGGAGGGCGTGTTGGCCCTGGGGGTAGCGCTCCAGATAGGACCCGTATTGGGCCCGGGCCTGGCGGTAAACCTGGCGGCGGTAGCTCTCCTCCGCCTGCTGGAAGAGATTTTCTTCCGCCTCCCGGGGGCTGACCGCGGGGGTGGTGGGAGGAAAGAGGTAGGACGCGGGCCCGCACCCGGGCAGCCAGAAAGCCAGAAAAAGCAGAAATATTCCGCAGATCAATTCTCTTTGACTTCTTCTCATAGGGCTATTTATTAACAATTTATTCTAGTTAAGACAATAATTATCTGAGAGATTAGAGGCAAGGAGGGACAAAGCGGTTAAGAGAAAAAAAAAGGGGAAAGGACAGAATCCCTTTCCCCTTTAAATACGACGAGCAAAGAATTTGGGAAGTCTTTCCGTCCCATTCGAACCGGATATCGACCCAAACCTCTACTTCACTTCTTCGAACTCGGCCTCCACCACCTCTTCTTCGGGCTTTTTGGCCTTTTCTTCGGCGCCCGCGGCCCCGGCGCCGGCCGCGCCGGCGGCCCCGGCCTTGGAATACATGGCCTCGGCCAGCTTATGGGAGGCCTTCATCAACGCCTCGCTGCTGGTCTTGATGGCCTGGGTATCGGTGCCCTCCATGGTCTGCTTCAATTGGGAGATGTGGCTCTCAATATCCGCTTTGACGGCCGGATCCGCCTTGTCCCCCAGGTCGGCCAGGGTCTTTTCGGTGGTGTAGATCAAAGTGTCCGCCTGGTTGCGGGCTTCCACCAACTCCTTCTTGCGATGGTCCTCTTCTGCGTGCAGTTCGGCTTCCTTGATGAGGTTTTTAATCTCCGCTTCGGATAGGCCGCTGGGCGCGGTGATGCGGATGGACTGCTCCCGGCCGGTGCCCAGGTCCTTGGCGGAGACGTGGACGATGCCGTTGGCGTCGATGTCAAAGGTTACCTCGACCTGGGGCAGGCCCCGAGGCGCCGGAGGGATCCCGAAGAGCTCGAAACGGCCTAGGGTTTTGTTGTCCCCGGCCATGTCCCGCTCCCCCTGGAGCACATGGATGGTCACCGCGGTCTGGTTGTCCGCGGCGGTGGAGAAGACCTGGCTCTTCCGGGTGGGAATGGTGGTGTTGCGGTCGATGATCTTGGTGAACACCCCGCCCAGGGTCTCGATCCCCAGGGAGAGAGGGGTGACGTCCAGCAACAGGACGTCTTTCACTTCCCCTTTGAGCACCCCGGCCTGGATACCCGCGCCCACGGCCACCACTTCATCCGGGTTGACCCCTTTATGGGGCTCTTTGCCGAAGATCCCCTTGACCTTCTCCTGGACCTTGGGCATCCGGGTCATACCCCCCACCAGGATGACTTCGTCGATCTCCCCGGCGGTGACGTTGGCGTCCTTCAAGGCCTGGCGGCAGGGGCCTTCCACTTTGTTGATGAGGTCTTCCACCAGGCCCTCCAGTTTGGCCCGGGTGAGCTTGATGAGCAGATGTTTGGGGCCGCTGGCGTCCGCGGTGATGAAGGGCAGGTTGACCTCCGTCTCCATGGAGGTGGAGAGTTCCATCTTGGCCTTTTCCGCACCCTCCTTGAGGCGCTGCAGGGCCATTTTATCGTGGCGCAGATCGATCCCTTGCTCTCTTAGAAATTCATCCGCCAGAAAGTCGATGACCCGTTGGTCGAAGTCGTCGCCCCCCAGATGGGTGTCGCCGTTGGTGGATTTCACTTCAAAGACGCCTTCGCCCAGCTCCAGAACGGAGATGTCGAAGGTCCCGCCCCCCAGGTCGAATACGGCGATGCGCTCGTCCTTCTTTTTCTCCAGGCCGTAGGCCATGGACGCGGCGGTGGGTTCATTGATGATGCGCAGCACATTGAGGCCGGCGATCCGTCCCGCGTCCTTGGTAGCCTGGCGCTGGGCGTCGTTGAAGTAAGCGGGCACGGTGACCACCGCCTCGGTGACTTTCTCTCCCAGATACTCCTCCGCGGTCTGCTTCATCTTGGTGAGGATCATGGCGGAGATCTCCGCGGGGCTGTATGTGCGCCCCCGGATATCGATATGGGCATCCCCGTTTTCCGCGCGCACGATCTTATAGGGCAGAATCTTGAGATCCCGCTGCACTTCCGGGTCGTCGAATTTCCTGCCAATGAGGCGCTTGACGGAGAAAATGGTATTCAGAGGGTTGGTAATGGCTTGGCGTTTGGCGATCTGGCCCACCAGGCGCTCTCCGCTGTCAGTGAAGGCCACCACCGAAGGCGTGGTGCGGCTGCCTTCCACATTGGGGATGACCTTGGGCTCCCCCGCCTCCATGATGGCGACGCAAGAGTTGGTGGTGCCTAAATCAATGCCTATGGGTTTGGACATTTTTATCTTTCCTCCTAGACTTTTACATCAATGGGACATGAAGTTTTTTGAGTATTCTTGGCCACCGCCACCATCGCCGGCCGCAGCAGCCGGCTCTGGAGGAGGTAGCCTTTCTGTAATTCTTTCAGGATGGTGCAGTCCGGAACTGCCGCAGTCTCTTCCTGCATCACCGCGTTGTGGAAGGCCGGGTCGAAGGGCTGCCCTACGCAGTCAATGGGGGTGACTCCGAAGCGGGTCAGGGCTTTGAGAAAACCTTGGTACACCAGTTCCAACCCTTCCATCAGAGGGGGAGGGGCCTCCAACTGGCGGCCGTGCTCCAGGGCCCTCTCCAGGTTATCAACCACGGGCAGGAGTTCTTTGATCAGGTTCTCATTGGCAAACTGCAGCAGGTCCGCCTTCTCTTTCTCCAGGCGCTTCTTCAGGTTATCCATCTCCGCGGCGCACCGCAGGAACCGTTCGTAATATTCCTGGGCCTCGGTGGGCTTTTCCGCCTGCTGCTCCGGGGCCTCCACGGGCTCCGGAGCCGGGGCCGCTTCCGGTTTTGGAGTCTCTTCGGCGGCGCCGGTTACTTTACTTTTCTGTCCCTTATCCTTGGTTGATAAGGACATGCGTCTCTTTCTCCTTTAAACCCTTAACCCACCTGCTACCGGCTGCAAGCCGTCCCGTTGGGGGCGAAACCGAAGGGTGGCCTCAACTATGCCACTTCTTGAGCAAATCCGTGACCATGGAGGCGGTATAGCGCACAATGGGAATCACCCGGCCATAGTCCATGCGCATGGGGCCGATGACTCCCAGGCTGCCCACCGGGGTGCGGTCGCCGGAGTAGGAGGAGGCCACCACGCTGAGTTGCATCTCCGGGAAGTGCTCATCCGGGCTGATGATGATTTGCACCCCCTGGGAAGCCAGGGTTTGATCCAGCAAGGTGATCAGGTGGTGTTTTTCTTCAAAGGCCTTGAACAGGGTGCGAATCTTTTCCACGTCCGCGGCAAACTCGGGATAATCCAGGATTTGGCTGGTCCCCTCGATGTATAACTCCTCTTCCTCCTCATTCTGGAGGGCCTGGCGGCTCAGACTCAGGGCTTGGGCTACTATTTTGTCGAACAGATTTTTGTCTTCTTCCATCCGGGATAGAATCTGGCGGCGGGTCTCCCCCAGAGTCAGGTTCTGGCAGAGTTCGTTCAAGAATTGGCTGAATCGGTCCAACTGCGCCTGGGTGTACCTGGCCGCCGCGCGCACGAACCGGGTCTGCACCTGGTGGTCCTGGGCCACCAGCACGGTGAGGACGCCGTCACCCCCCAGACTGATGAACTGGACGTGCTTGAGTCGCATCCCCTGGGGCCGGGGGGCCAGCACCAGGCCCGGGTGGCCGCTCAACGCGGAGAGCACCCGGGAGGCCTGGCGGAAGAGTTCCTGGGGCTCGGCGGCCGGCAAGGCCAGGGCATTTTTTATCTGCGTCTGCATCCTCTGCCCCAGCTCCACCACCGGCAGAACGTGGTCCACGTAGTACCGGAACCCCAGGGCCGTAGGCAGACGCCCCGCGGAAGTATGGGGCTGGCGGAGATAACCGCGATCCTCCAGATCCATCATCAGGTTGCGGATGCTGGCCGGGCTGAGATTAAGGCCGGAAACTTTGGCCACCGTACGGGAGCCCACAGGTTCTCCCGTGGCTATATATTGGATCACCACGGTCTTCAAGACCCGGGTGTCCCGTTCTCCCAAGAGTTCCATAATGTTGCTCATGATGGCGATTTTATAAATACGGCAATTTTATAAATTAATAATGCCTCTGGAATTTGTCAAGAGATATAGGGACCTTTTGCCATGAACCGGAAGGTGGGAGGGGATTGGGATCCAGACCCAAGCCCTTCCTTTACCCCTGGCAGCGGTGGCGGACGTTTTCCCCTTCCACCATATAGACCACCTGCTCGGCGATATTGGTGGCATGGTCCCCCACCCGTTCCAGATTGCGAACGATGATGATCTGGCTCTGGTCCGCGGGCACTATCTCCTGGTGAGCCGCCATGTTTTCCAGCAATGCCTGGGTAATGCTCCGGTCCAGGCCGTCCACTTCGTCGTCCGCCCGGCACACTTGCCGGGCCAGGAGAACGTCCCGGTTAATGAAGGCCTCCAGGCTCTGGACCAGCATCTCCTGGACCTTGCGGGCCATGTGGAGAATCTCGGAGTGGAGCGGCGGGGAGGGAAACCTGGTCAAAGTCAATGCCTCTTCCGCCATGTTCACCGCCTGGTCGCCGATGCGCTCCACTTCGGCGATAATATGGTCCACCGCCATGATGGTGCGCAAGTCAACAGCCACCGGTTGGTACAGAGCCACCAACCGGATGCATTCCCCGTCGATGTCCACTTCCAGGTCATTGATGGCCCCATCGCCCGCAATCACCTGGCGGGCCAGATCCGGATTCCGGTCCCAAAAAGCGGCGATGCTCTTATCCAGGGCGGTTTTCGCCAGCTCCGCCAACTCCAGCAGCCTGTCTTTCAAGGCCTCCAACTCCTGGTGGAATCTGTCTTTGCGCGCTTCCTCGTTGCCCATCTCACACCTCAAGGTTGGCTTGCGCTTATAGTAACCTTTTCAACCCCTTCCGGCAATTGCCCCGGCAAAATTTCTCTTGGGAAGGGGGTTTGTGGGGGGGAGTACAAGGTGCGGCTCCTGTCTTCCCCTCAAAAAGTTTGCTCCCAGAACTTATTAACATACTTCCCCCGGGGCCAGGAAAATTTCTTTGACCCTTGGAGCGCCTTCTTTGTTATGATGGGCTCATCATGATCCGCCGGTTGGCATCCCTGTTCCAGACTTTCGCGGGCCGCTGGGTGGCCGCCGTGACCCTGGTGGTGGCTGTCTTGGTGCTCTGGCGCCCTGCGTATACGGAATTCCTGGAACTAAAATTTTACGATCTCAAGTTCCGCTACCGGGGCTCGCTGGCCCCTGGTCCGGAAATCGCCATCGTGGGCATTGACGACGTTAGCCTCCAGAAGGTGGGACGCTGGCCCTGGTCCCGGGAGGATATGGCCCGGCTGTTGTCCAAGGTGAAGGAAGCGGGCCCTCGGGTCCTGGCCTTGGATGTTATCTTTGCCGAGCGGGAGGAGAGTGGGGCGGTCCGCACTCTGGCCAACTTGCGCCGGGAGATCTCCCGGCGGGGCAGGGCCACCCCGGAACTACTGGCCCTGCTGGACCAGGAAGAACGCCGGGCCGACGTGGACCGCCGCCTCGCCCAGGTCATCGGCCAGGGGCCTCCCACCATTTTGGGGTTCTTTTTCCGGGAGGTAGGGGGGAAGGCTGGAGGCTTGCAGGCGGACCAACTTTTGGGCGAGTCCTTCATCCGGGCCTCCACTTATAACGTGGTGCGCCAGTTGGAGGAAATCAAACCTGACAGCTCCCCCTTGCTGACTGCCAAAGGGGGGGTGCAGCTTAACCTCCCGGAAATCACCGCGGCCGCGGCCGGGAGCGGTTATTTCAACATGATCCCGGATGATGACGGCGTGGTGCGTTGGACTCCCCTGTCCATTCGCTATGGCCCCGATTTTTTTGCGCCCATGACCCTGGTCGCGCCGGACCACTTTCTGGGAAAACCTCCTCTGAGCATCACCCTGTCCCGGTTGGGGGTGCAAGAGGTGCGCATGGGTACGCGCCAGGTGCCGGTGGACTGGAAAGGCCGCCTCCTCATCAATTACCTGGGAGGCCCGGGAATCTTTCCCACCTATTCCGCCGCGGACGTCCTGGAGGAACGTCTGCCCCCGGAGGCCTTGAAAGATAAAATCGTTATGATCGGCGCCACCGCGGTGGCTATCTATGATCTCCGGGTCAGTCCCTTTCACGGGAACCATCCGGGGGTGGAGATTCAGGCCACGGTAATGGACAACCTGGTGACCGGCAGATTTATGCAGACTCCCCCCTATGCCCAGGGCTTATCCGTGCTGATCATTGTGGCCCTGGGGCTCATCCTGGGCCTGACCCTGCCCCGTCTATCCGCATTTTGGTCCTTCGCCTTCACCCTGGCCATCGCCGTAGGCTTTACTGCCGGGAATTATCTCCTGTTCACCCTGGGCCGGCAATTCGATCTCTTTTACCCCCTCCTGGAGATCGGCGCGGTCAATTTGGGTTTTACAGTCCACCGCTTCATGCTGGAAGAGCAGGAGCGGGTCCGCCTTCGCCGGACCTTCGAGGCTTACGTCGCCCCCACCGTGGTGCAGGAGATTATGAAACACCCCGACAACTTGCGGTTGGGGGGCGAACGCCGGGAACTCACCATTCTCTTCACGGACATCCGGGGTTTCACCACCCTTTCGGAAAATCTGGCCCCCGAAGAACTGGTCAAGGTGCTCCACGATTTTTTCAATCCCATGAGCAACATTATCATTCAGCACAGCGGGACCATAGACAAGTATATGGGCGATGCCATTATGGCGCTGTTCGGCGCGCCCCTGGTCCTTCCGGACCATGCGCGCCTGGCCTGCCGCACCGCCTTGGACATGGTGGCCACTTTAAAGGAGTTGGGGAGCCAGTGGGCGGCCCAGGGACGGCCCCAATTCCGCATCGGGGTGGGGATTAACACCGGGGTGGTCGCGGTGGGCAACATGGGCTCCGATCGCCTCTTCGATTACACAGCCGTCGGCGACAACGTCAATCTGGCCTCCCGCCTGGAGGGCCTGAACAAATATTACGGGACCAACATCCTCCTCAGCCAGGCCACGGTTCAGAGCCTGAATGGAGATTTCCTCCTGCGGTCGGCGGACCTGGTGCAGGTCAAGGGCAAAGCCAAGCCCCTGGAGGTTTTTGAGTTGATGGGCGAAGGCGAGCCGGCCCCGGACCTGGCCCGATTCCTGGAGGCTTATTACCAGGGCTTGACTCATTATCGCGCCGGAAACTGGTCCGAGAGCGCCGCCGCCCTGGACGCGGCTTTAACCCTGCGTCCTCACGATGTCCTGACCCGGCGCTATCTACTCCTATCTAAAAAATGCCAAACAACCCCACCAGGGCCTGATTGGACTCCGGTAACGGTCATGTCCGAAAAATAATGCCCAGAAATTTCAGCCTTTTACTAATCTGCCGATAAAAAATGAAGAGGCGCGGTATTCCCGCCTGGGGAATGACGGCTGGCGACCAGCCGGCGGGGAAACACGGATTCGACGGCAAGTTGACAATATCTGGGAGAGCAACCATTACGACGTGGTGAGGCATATGGAAGAGCGGCGGCGAGAAGCGCGAACGGTGGAATTGCTGGAAATCAGAGAGATCAACCGCCAACCCGTGAATGGCAGCTATTTATTGGATCACAGTCCCCTGGGCGCCAAGCTGGAAAGTTCCCTATCCTTCGCGCCGGGAGACGGTGTGGAGTTCAGCTACCTGCGGCCGGGAGAGGCGCAGGAGACCTGCCGCTGGGGGCAGGTGATCTGGGTGATCCCCGCGCCCGACAAGCCGGGGCGCTACCTCATGGGGGTGGAGTTTGTTCTCCTTGATTGAGGAGCTGTCAGCTTTCAGCTTTTACAAATAATAAGGCAAGCACTGGAAAACTTTGCCGAACTCGACTCATACCTTTTCGTTATCAAGGTAAATTTTTCGTAGGGGCGAACCTTGTGTTCGCCCAGCAGCATCGGGGGCGAACACAAGGTTCGCCCCTACAGATCACTCCCTCTCTGTCTGCAGCTCAGTATCGGTCTCTCCGGCATTTATCTATTAGGCTGACCGCTATTTCACCCTGGCCTGCCAGTCAAGAAACCGGGCCATGGTCTCCCGGTTTTCAACGTTAAAGAAATTCTCCCCCGGCTCCTGGGGGAGAATTTTGTGCACCAGGCCCTTGAGCACGTTTTTGGGACCCACCTCCACCCAGGTGTCGATGCCTGCCTTTTTCAGATTCAAAATGAGTTCGGCCCAGCGCACCGGGGAAGTGAGCTGGCCCCCCATGGCCCGGCGCAATTGCGCCGGATCGGTCTCCGGGAGGGCGGTGGCGTTGAGATAAAGGGGGATGGCGGGGGCTTGGAACTGCAAGGACTCCATAAACCTGGCAAAATCCGGGGAGGCCTCCGCCATCAGGGGGGAGTGCCAGGCCCCGGAGACCTTTAAAGGCACGGCCCGGGCTCCCGCGGCTTTGCACACTTCCCCGGCTTTGGCCACCATCTCCGGGGTCCCGGAAACCACGGTCTGCTCCGGGGTGTTGAAATTGGCCAGAGCCAAAGGGCCCTGGCTGACGAGAGGTTCGAGCAGCGCCGCCAGTTTCTCCGGGGCCAGGCCGATGATGGCCGTCATCGCGCCAGGATGCTTTTGCGCCTCCCGCTGCATGAGTCGGCCCCTTTCCTTAACCGCGGATAGGGTGTCTGCGGCGCTCAGCGCTCCCGCGGCGAACAGGGCGCTGTACTCCCCCAGGCTGTGGCCGCAGACTGTCTGGGGCGTAACCCCGGCCGCCCGCAAGGCCTGATAAAGACAGAGATTCACCAGGGTTACGGCGGGCTGGAGGTTCACCGTTTCCGTAAGTTCCTCCATGGGGCCCTCAAAACAGAGGCGCTGCAAGGGGAGGCCGGTGGTCTCCTCCGCGATCTGAAAAAGCTCCCGGGCCTGGGGGTCGGAGTCAAACAGGTCCTTCCCCATGCCCACGTATTGGGACCCCTGCCCGGGAAAGAGAAATGCCAGACGGGCCATAATTCACCTCGTTTTCGGTTTTCGATTTTTGGTTTTCGGTTAAAAAAGGAAACCAAGCCAGATTAATTTAACGCATCTATCTCTTGGGGCCAAGGGGATTGTGAACCTCTATCAATATCCAAGTTGCCAAGGGCTATTTCGGAGGGGCGGCATCCTGGTGGGGCGGGCCTCCGTGCCCGCTCTTTAGCCCCTGCCTACCGCCTGCCCTTTGCCCCCCTGACTTGACATCCCCCTGGGGGTTGGATATTTTAAACGCTATTGAGATAAGGGCTCACTAGTGGAGGGTTTTCATAATTAGGGTGACATAAAATCAAGCCTCGAGGGCATGGCTTGGGAGAATTAAGTCCCCCTTTTTTAAAGGGGGATTTAGGGGGATTATTGAGAGGCTATTTTTAATCCCTCCTACCCCCCTTTAGAAAAGGGGGGTTGAAAAATTTCCTGCCGTGTCCCATTTTTGTGAGACAGACCACTAGCCTTTAGCCCCCTCCCCCAGCCTTACCCTGAATTAGGTTGATATTATGGATTATGAAGCGGTTATCGGGCTGGAAATCCACGCCGAACTCTTGACCTCCAGCAAGATCTTTTGCGGCTGCGCCACCACTTTCGGGGCCCCGCCCAACACCCAGGTCTGCGAGGTCTGCCTGGGGATGCCCGGGTCTCTCCCGGTCCTGAACCGGAAGGCCGTGGAGTTCGCCCTGAAAATGGCCCTGGCCACCAACTGCCGGATCAATCCCGAATCGGTCTTCGCCCGGAAAAATTACTTCTATCCCGATCTCCCCAAGGGTTACCAGATTTCCCAATACGAACTGCCCCTGGCGGAGCACGGCCACCTGGAC
>JACQYN010000007.1:0-3890 GCA_016208235.1 Deltaproteobacteria bacterium | reverse complement strand
GGCAAGCTCATCCACAGCGAGCACCGGCCGGTGAGTTTTGTGGACTTCAACCGCACCGGCGTGCCCCTGATTGAGATCGTCAGCGAGCCGGACCTGCGCACCCCGGAAGAGGCGGTGGAGTATTTTAAGGGCCTGCGCAATATTTTGCTTTACCTGGAGATTTGCGATGGCAACATGGAAGAGGGGTCGCTGCGCTGCGACGCCAATATTTCGCTCCGCCCCGTGGGCCAACCCGGGTTCGGCACCAAGGCCGAGCTCAAGAACATGAACTCCTTCCGCTTCGTCAAACAGGCCCTGGAATACGAAATCAAAAGGCAACGGGCTCTTCTGGACGCGGGCAAGGAAATCGTTCAGGAGACCCGCCTCTGGGACGCGGCCCAGGGCCAGACCATCTCCATGCGGGGCAAGGAAGAGGCCCACGATTACCGCTATTTCCCCGACCCGGACCTGGTGCCGATAAAAATAGACAACCAGTGGCTGGAGAGCATCCGGGCCGGACTGCCGGAGTTGCCCGCGGCCCGGAGCCGGCGCTTCCAGAGCCAATACGACCTGCCGGAATATGATGCGGAGGTGCTCACCGGGGACAAGGCCCTGGCCGACTACTTCGAGGCCTGCGTCCAAGCATTCCCCCAGCCCAAGCAGGTGAGCAACTGGATCATGGTGGAATTGCTCCGGGAATTGAAGAAAGAGGACACAGGGCTGGCCGCCTGCCGCATCACCCCGGAAGCCCTGGCCCGGTTGTTGGCCCTGGTGGAGAAAGGGACCATCAGCGCCTCCCTGGCTAAAAAAGTCTTTGAAGAAATGTGGGCCAGCGGCAAGGAACCTGAGGCCATCGTCAAGGAAAAGGGGCTGGAACAAATCAGTGATGCGGGAGCATTAGAATCCGTAGCCCAAGAGATCATCGCCGCCCACCCCAAGGAAGTGGCCGACTACCAGGCCGGCAAGACCAAGGTGATGGGCTTCTTCGTGGGCCAACTGATGCGCCAAACCAAAGGCCAGGCCAACCCGCAGCTGGCTAATGAGATTTTTCAGAGGTTGCTGGGGAAAGTGTGATCGATCCGGCAAAAGCCGAAGCGGAGAGCGACCATGCAGACTAGCAAAATCGAAGTTTCGAAAAGTGGCCACGGAAAAACGATGTACATCCCCTTGAGCGTTTACAGAGCTGGCAAACACAATCTGACGATCTCGTGTTCCGATCCTGACCACAAGTTTAAGTTTGGCACTGGACCTGAACAGCTTCAGAAATTTAAGGACAAGCTGGAGGAACTTTTCTCAGAGTTGGTGGAGAACCGAGAGACCTCTGGAAATCCAAGAAACTAATGAATCCTTGAGAAAACGACCGCTAAAGTCCCCCCTCCCTTGAGGGGAGGGGGTTAGGGGGAGGGTGGCAACTATGGTCACGAAAGTTCAAAGACGCCACCCCCTCCCTAGCCCTCCCCCCTCAAGGGGGAGGGAACTTAAGGCGACACCGTCGCCTTTGGGGAATTGCTATGATTTCGGAGTTAAGGGAATCCAAAAACTGAAAACTGGAGTATAAATGATTCCTTACTGCAGCATTTGCTGGGATATCGACAAGGTCAAGCTCCTGGATCAGCGCAAGCTGCCCCGGGAAGAGATCTACCTGGAGATCACCGATTATCACGATGTCATTGAGGCCATCCGCACGCTCGCCATCCGGGGCGCGCCGGCCATCGGCGTGGCCGCGGCCATGGGCGCAGCCCTGGGGGCCCTGGCCTTGAAGACCGAGGACCCCAAGGAATTCGCCAGCCAGTTCACCAATCTCTGCCGGGAGATCGCCGCGGCCCGCCCCACCGCGGTCAACCTCTTCTGGGCCCTGGACCGGATGCAGGCCCTGGCCCAGGCCCACGCGAGCGAGCCGGTGGCCAAGCTGAAGGAGCGGCTGGTGGCCGAGGCCCAGGTCCTGCTGAAGGAAGACGAGGCCATCAACCGCCGTCTGGCCCAGGCCGGGCAAGGGCTGATCCACGACGGCCACCGGGTGCTGACCCATTGCAACACCGGCGCCCTGGCCACCGGGGCTTACGGCACCGCCCTGGGGGTGCTGCGGGCCGCGTGGGAGGCGGGGAAACGCTTTTCCGTGTGGGTGGACGAAACCCGGCCCTTGCTCCAGGGAGCCCGTCTCACCACCTGGGAATTGGGAAAGATCGGCATTCCCTACACCCTGATCCCGGACGGCGCGGCCGCGGCCCTGATGCAAAAAGGCCTGGTGGACCTGGCCATCGTCGGCGCGGACCGCATCGCCGCCAACGGCGATACCGCCAACAAGATCGGCACCTACGGGGTGGCGGTCCTGGCCCATTTTCACGGGATTCCCTTCTATGTGGCCGCGCCCCTGTCCACTTTTGATTTTTCCATCCCCGACGGCGGCCATATTCCGGTGGAAGAGCGGGCCGGTGAAGAGGTGACCCACTTCTGGGGTCAAGCTGTGGCGCCCGCGGACGCCTCTGCCCTGAATCTGGCCTTTGACGTCACTCCCCACGACCTGATCTCCGGGATTATCACCGAAGGGGGGGTGGCCCAGCCACCTTATGCCAGCAGTTTGAAAGCCTTAAGGCGGGTCAAGAGTTAATACAGGTTTTCTGTTTTCTGTTTGTTGTTTTCTGGAAAAAGAAAAAGGGTTAATGGAGTTTTAGCCTTTAAAAGGAAAACCGGTATAAAAATGATGAAATTTGTTCTGATTCTCGCAGGTTGGATAATCCTTTTCCCGACTTTTCCCGCGGACGCGGCGGGCCCCTTTACCATTCACCCCCCGGCCTCGAGAAGCGGCATCGACCCCCAGGCGGTCACGGTGGTGGGCTCGCCCCAGCGCCACCTGGTGAAGAAAGGGGACGATCTGTTGGAGATTGCCCGCCAATACGGCCTGGGCTACACGGAGATCGGGGTGCTCTACCGCCATTGGGACCCCTTTCTGCCTCCCCCGGGCGCGGAGATGGTGATTCCCACCATGTGGATCGTGCCCGACAGCCGGGGCCGCCAGATCATCGTCAATACCGGGGAAATGCGCCTCTACTACTTCAAGACCCCCACCCAGGTCTATACCTTTCCCATCGGCATGGGGGTCCTGGACTTCAAAACCCCTTCCGGGACGTTCCGGGTAATAGAGAAGAAGGTCAATCCCGCCTGGCATATCCCCAAATCTTTGCAGAGGAAATACGGCATGGCGGTGATGCCGCCAGGGGAGGACAATCCCCTGGGGGAATATAAACTCACGCTGTCCTGGGGGGATTACGGCATCCACGGCACCCATATGCCCCTCGGGGTGGGGCGGCTGGTGAGCCACGGCTGCACCCGCATGTACCCCGAGCATATCAAGAAATTATTTCCCACAGTGCCCAAGGGCGCCACGGTGGAGTATATCTACGAGCCGGCCAAGATCGGCTTCCGCAACGGCCGCGTCTTTCTTTCCGTGCATGAGGACGTCTATTTCAAGATTCGCTCCATGCTGCTCCATGTCTTGAATATGTTGGAGCAGCGGGGCCTTACGGACCAGGTGAACATGGTCAAGGTCCTGCAAACGGTGGAGGAGCAAACCGGCATGCCCGTGGATATCAGCGCCTCCGGCGGCGGGGCTCCCCCGGATTACCGGCGTCCCCCCATTTAACCCTTCCTCCTGGCAGACCCATATACCCAAGGCGGGCCGCAGGCCCGCCTTTTCTTTTCGCCTGTGGTGGCCCTGGAAAATGGCTAATCCAGGGGGCCTTCAAACGATCTATACTAATTACCCCAAATACCCCAAAAATGGGGGAGAACCTTATGTTCGCCTGTCAATTAAAGGCGAACACAAGGTTCGCCCCTGCGTCTTAATGCCTTTTTAACTGCTACTCCGTTTAAGTTCCCGGGCTGGTGGAGGTTGAGCAAGGAGGGAGGGCGGG
>JACQYN010000035.1 GCA_016208235.1 Deltaproteobacteria bacterium | reverse complement strand
CGGCAAGGACCGAAGGGCAGAGCGAAAGTAGGCTCAAAAAGGCATAAATCATTATTCCCCAAAGACGTGGTTGCAGCATTTCCCCCCCTTTGCTGGCTCTCAAGCTACCCTGTTTACCCAGGTTTGTCAAGGCGGGCCGGGCATTTCATCGGAGGAAGAATACAGACAATTTTCCTTGAGGACCTTGATTTTGACTTGACACGAGTTTATGTTTATATAAACATCATCTCATGCGAAAAGGGAGATATATTACGAAGGTAAAGTTTATACGGTGGAGCTGGCTATCAGATCGGACGGCAGTTGCCCGGCAAAAGAATATCTTGACAAGCTTTTTAGGCGTTCAAAAATCGATTGGGAAAAGATAATCCGTCCCATAAAGCGGCTTGCCGATTTTGGAGAAGTCAGCAATCCTGAGCATTTTAAGAAAATTGAGGGAACAGATTTTTGTGAATTTAAATCATTCTAGATTAGAATGCCATGTTTTTTCTTGCCTGGAAGTAGAGTGGTCATAACCCACGGATTTTCCAAGAAAGAAGATCGAATTCGTAAGCCTCAATTAGATCGAATGAAAGCTATACGGGATGAATATGTATGAAAGGAGAAGGTAAAATGAGTCTTCTGGAAAAATATATGGAGGACCCCGAAGTTGCCAGGTTGGTGGTCCAAGGCGAATTGATCATGGAAGTCACTGAAACTCTTTGTAAACTTCTTGAGAAGGAGAAGGTTTCCCGGAAGGAACTGGCCGAGCGGTTGGGGAAAACCAAGGGGTTCGTCTCCCAATTGCTGAATGGCGGCCGGAATCTTACCCTGCGCACTGTTGCTGATATTCTGCATGTCTTAGGGTACAAAGTTTCCCTCACAGCCTATAAAATTGAACGGAATGAAGGCAGCGGCACGTCAGCCCGCCGGAAGGGGGCCCACGCGGCGTAAGAAGCTCAGCGCTTGAGTCTTTTTTGCCCCTGATAAGTTTGGTATAATGGCCGCATTATCAAGGCGGCCATTTTTCATTTATTTTGATTTTATGCAAAAAGTGCCCATCTTCGAAAACCAGCCCCTGGCACCCCTCACCACCTGGAAGATCGGCGGGCCCGCGCAGTTTCTGGCCGCGCCCCGGGACCTGGAGGACGTCTATGCCCTGATGGGCCTGGCCTACGACCGGGGCTGGCCTCTCTTTTTCCTGGGCCGGGGCTCCAACGTGCTCATTGCCGATGACGGCCTGCCGGGCTTGACCCTGCACCTGGCCAAATCTCTGCAAAAACTGGAGCATCAGGGGGAGACCCTGCGTGCGGGCGCAGGAGTGGCTCTGCCCCGCCTGGCCCGCCAGGCCGCAGGCTTGGGTTTTTCCGGGTTTGAGTTCCTGGCGGGCATCCCCGGCACGGTGGGGGGCGCGGTGCGCCTCAATGCCGGGGCAGAAGGGAAAAACTTGGCAGGGGTGCTCCGCCGGGTCTGGGTGGCCACCCCGCAATTGCAGCTTCTGGAGTTCCAGGCCGGGGAGTTGGGCCTGGGCTACCGCTCCTCCCTCCTCCTTAGCTTCCCCCACTGGTTGGTGGTGGAAGCCGAGTTCGCTTTGGAAACCCCCGCCCCGCCGCAGGCGATAGAGGAAAAGATGCGGCAGCTCCTGGCGGCCCGGAAAGCCCGCTTCCCCGCCAACCCCCGGAGTTGTGGCAGCGTCTTCAAAAATCCCGCCGATAGCCCGGCCGCTGGCGCGCTCATCGACCAGACCGGGTTTAAAGGCCGCCGCTTAGGCGATGCCCTGGTCTCCCGGAAACACGCCAACTTCATCCTCAACCAGGGACGCGCCACCGCCGGGCAGGTGAAGGGCTTGATCGCCGATATCCAGGAAACTGTCTGGCGGACCAGGGGAGTGGCTTTAGAACGGGAAGTGGTCTTTCTGCCGGATGATTTAGTGTAAAGCTGACAGCTTTTAAAGCTCCTTACTCATAACCGCCATTCTCTGGGCCATGGTTCCCCGGGAGTTCCTGGCCACTTCCGGCACCAGTTCCAGGGTGCTTCTCTTTACTCCTTCCAGGTAAGGGAGGGCGCCCAGGTATCTGACCCTGATGGCCAGCATCTTTTTAGAGACATCTTGGATCCGTTTGACTATCGGGGCCACATCCTGCACGTCGATGACTTGATTGACCACCAGGAAGGGTTGGTAAGCCTCCAGCGCCTTTTGCAGCAGAGGCAGGTAATCAGGATGCCGGGCCTTCACTCTCTCCAGCAGGGCCGGGATATTTTTGGCCTTGGCGCCGTTGGTGGACATGGTGGCCTCATGGATCAACGCCTGCAAGGCGTGGTTCTTTTTCCCCGCGTCGGCTGACTCTTCCCCGAATAAGCGGTTGAGGCGGCGCAGCAGTCCCACTTTAATAAAATTATAGGCCTCGAGATAGGATGCGGGTTCGCAGGTAGTCACCACCAGGTGGGAGTCCGCGGCCAGGAAAAAGTCCAGCATATTAAAAGAAGTATTGCTGCCCAGATCAATGATCACATAGTCCACATCCATGTCCCGCAAGGATTTAATCAATTTCATTTTGGACGAGAAACTGATGTTGGCGGAGCCTAATTGGGAACTGTCGCCGCCGATCAGCAGGGGGCCGAATTTGGTGGGCATGATCAGATCCCCCAGGCTGGGGACCGTGCGGTTGAAATAATCATTGATGCATTTTTTGACGAAGGTCTTGCCCAGGTAGAGATGGAGGTTGGCCCCGCCCAAATCCAGGTCCACCATCACCGTGCGGTGGCCCTGGGCGGCCAGGAAAACCCCCAGGTTGGCGGTGAAGGTGCTTTTGCCGATGCCCCCCTTGGCCCCGCCTATGGCAATGATCTTCTTTTGCCGGATTATTGCCGGTTCGGGCTCAAAAGTTTGACAGGTGACGAACTCTTTTAATATCGTTTGTTGATAAAGTCAGGTGCAAGGGCCCGGTGCGGGCCGAACAGAAAGATCGCGGCGATGCGCACCCGGTTCAGTTTCTGGGAAGAAAGATTCTGGTTCGAGCAATCCATGTCCGGCCTTCGCTGAATTAATTTCCCGTGGTAATGCTATCGGAATATTTGGAAAAATTCAAAAGCAAAGATTTGCAGGTATCATACCAGGAAAGGAGAAAAACCATGATCACCCGGGAAACCTATTACTTTCCCAAGGCCGGTCCGGAAAACACCGAGTTTTGCCTGGACCTTCTGGAAAAGGCGGTGGGTATGGGTTATTGCCACCTGGTGGCGGCCTCCACCACCGGCGCCAGCGGCGCCCAGGCCGCTAGCCGGCTGGAGATGGCTCCCGATGTCAATCTGGTGGTCGTAGGCCACTCCGTGGGCTTCAAAGGACCCAATATCGATGAGTTCCAGGAGGAACATTATAAAGAAATCTTACGCTGTGGCGGTAAGGTGCTCAAAGCCACCATCCTCACCCATTCCCTGGATACCGCCATCGCTGATCTGTTCAAAGGCAGCGCCTCCACCTTGCTCATCGCCAACACCCTGCGCCGCCTGGGCCAGGGGCTGAAGGTCTGCTGTGAAATCGTCATGGAGGCGGTGGACGCGGGCCTCATCCCGGAAGAGGAAGAAGTGATGGCCGTGGGCGGCACCGCCCGGGGCTGGGACACCGTGGCCGTCATCCGCGCCGCCGCGTCCAAACGCTTCCTGAAACTCTCCGTCCTGGAAATTTGGGCCAAACCGAGGGGATAGGTTAACAGCGAGCAGTGAGCTGTGAGCAGTGAGCAGTAAGATCGAAATTCACTAAGACTGGTCTGAAAAGTTTAACCCCGCACAGGCTGGAAAGCCTGTGCTACCAATACTTTTCATTGTTTACGGGTGGGCCGAAGGCCCATGAGGAACTGCTTACTGCTCACTGCTTACTCCCTTCAATCCCCCTGCCAATTGACAGGGAGGTTCGGTAGCGGTATAAGCTAAAAATGGCCAAAGAAAAGCCGCTCCTGGACCTCATCGACATCAGTTCTTACATCTACCGGGCCTATCATGCCATCCGGGGCCTCACCAATTCCAAGGGTTTTCCCACCAACGCCGCGTTCGGGGTCACCAACATGCTCCTCAAGGTCCTCCGGGAGCGGCAGCCCCAATATTTAGCCCTGGCCTTCGACGCCAAGGGGCCCACCTTCCGGCATCGGGAATATGCGGAATACAAGGCCCACCGGCCCCCCATGCCCGAAGAACTGGCCATGCAGCTCCCTTACATCCACCAAATTATCAAAGGCTTAAACCTCCCGGCCCTGATCCAAGAGGGCTACGAAGCGGACGACCTCATCTGCACCCTGGTCCACCGGGCCAAAGAGCAGGGGTTCCAGGTGGAGATCATTTCCGGGGATAAGGACCTGTTGCCCCTGGTGCAGGAAGGGGTGACCATGTGGGATCCCATGAAGGACGTGCGCTACGACCCGGAGGCCATTAAGGAGAAATACGGCCTCACCCCGGAGGAGTTGGTGGACGTGCGGGCCCTGGCCGGGGACCCCAGCGACAATATTCCCGGGGTGCCCGGGATCGGGGAAAAGACGGCCCTCAAGCTGATTGCCAAATATCACAGCCTGGAAAATCTGCTGGCCCACGTGGAGGAAATTAAGGAAAAGGCCTTGAAAAGCCGTCTCCGGGAATTCGCGGACCAGGCCCGCTTGAGTAAAAAATTGACCCTCCTGGAATGCGGGGTGCCCCTGGACGCGGACCCTGCTTCCCTGCAACCCGGCCCCTGGGACCGGGAAGCGCTGCGGCGGCTCTTTGTGGAACTGGAGTTCAGCAAGTTTAACAAAGAACTGGGTTTCGAGGCCCCCCAGGCAGGGACGTTCCTCTTGGCCCAACATTTGGAAGACCTGGACCGGGTGGCCGCGGGCATCCGGGAGAGCGGGACCATGGCCCTCTTCTTTGTCTTGGGGGAGCAGCACCCGGTCCTGGCCCGGGTGGCCGGTCTGGGGTTGGCCTGGCGGGAGGGGGAAGGGGCTTATATACCTTTTACTCCACAGCTGCCGCCCCAGACGGTTTGGGAAAAATTAGGACCGCTGTGGACCGATGGCCGCATCGCCAAGGTAGGGGCGGATTTGAAGGGGTGTATGCTGGCGTCCGGGCGGTATGCGCCGGAGCCGGCCGGAATCAGCGGCGACGTCCTCCTGGCCTCGTATTTACTCAACCCGGTGCGCTACGAGCAGAACCTGGAGAACGTGGCCCTGCATTATCTGGGGGTCAATCTGCCGGGGCCCCGGGAATTGGCGGGGCGGCCGGTGGCCGCGGCGGATCTGGCCCCGGAACTGGCCTGCCGCTATGGGGGGGAGCGGGCGGAGACGGCTCTGCGCCTCTGGCCGCTGCTCCAGGCGGATTTGAAAAAAGAAGGTCTCTGGAAGCTCTATTCCGGCCTGGAATTGCCCCTGCTGGCCGTGCTGGCCCACATGGAGGCCCGGGGCGTGCTCTTGGACCAGGAATTTCTCCAACGCTTCGGCCAGGACCTGGAAAGAGAAATGCAACGGCTGGAAAAGGAGATTTACGCAGCCGCGGGGGAGACCTTTCTTATTCAATCCCCCCAGCAATTGAGCCGCATCCTCTTTGAAAAATTGCAGATTGCCCCCCAGAAAAAGACCAAGGGCAAAACCGCGTATTCCACGGACAGCGAGGTGCTCCAAAACCTCGCTCCGGAAAACCCCATCGCCGCCAAAGTCCTGGAATACCGCAGCCTGGGGAAACTCAAGGCCACTTACGTGGACGCGCTCCTGCGGCTGGTCAGTCCGGACTCAGGAAGGGTGCATACCACTTTCCTGCAGTCCGTGGCCGCTACCGGCCGGCTCTCCAGCCGGGACCCAAATTTGCAAAACATCCCGGTGCGGGGCGAAATGGGGGGTCAGATCCGCCAGGCCTTTGTGGCCCCGCGGGGCCAGGCCTTTCTGAGCGGGGATTATTCCCAGATGGAACTCAGGCTGTTGGCCCACTTCTCCGGGGACCCCGCGTTACTCAAGGCCTTTCAGGAAGGAGTGGACATCCACCGGCAGACCGCGGCCGTGGTCTTCGGCATTCACCCGGAGCTGGTGACGGGGGAGATGCGGCGCCAGGCCAAGGTCATCAATTTCGGCATCATCTACGGCATGAGCGCGTTCGGGTTGGCCAAGCAACTGGGAGTGGGCAACCGGGTGGCCCAGGACTTTATTCACCGCTATTTCAGCCGCCACTCCCGGGTCAAGGCCTACCTGGAGGAGACCCTGGAGCAGGCCCGGCGGCAGGGCTGGGTGACCACCCTGCTGGGCCGGCGGCGGCAGATCCCCCAGATCAACAGCAGCAACCGCATCCTGCGCCAGGAGGCGGAGCGCGCGGCCATCAACACGCCCCTCCAGGGTTCCGCCGCGGACATCATCAAAAAAGCCATGCTGGAGATGGAACCGGCCTTGCAAAAAGCCGGGTTGTCCGGTAGGATGCTGCTGCAGCTCCACGATGAACTGCTGTTTGAGGCGCCGGCCGGGGAACTGGCGGCCACCGCCCGGGTGGTGCGCCGGGTCATGGAAGAAGTGGTTCAGCTTAAAGCCCCATTAGTGGTGGAGCTGCGGAGCGGTCCGAATTGGGGGGAGATGTCCCGCTACGGCCAAAAGGATGTTGTTGGGTAACTATCTTTAATTATTGATGATTAAAGTAGTCGAGAAAAATACTTGGCCGGGAGGCAAAAAAAAAATTTCGGGAGGCTATAATTTTTCTTGATATTTT
This sequence comes from Deltaproteobacteria bacterium, assembly GCA_016208235.1. Taxonomy (GTDB): domain Bacteria; phylum Desulfobacterota; class Desulfobaccia; order Desulfobaccales; family 0-14-0-80-60-11; genus SURF-52. The sequence continues at coordinate 2,683 of JACQYN010000035.1, read as the reverse complement.
ACGGTCACTATTATTAAATGTGGGCATCTTACTAACCTTTAACCATCTCTTTGAAAAGGGGGGATAGATGATGAGGAAAGCTTTGGTAAGGAAGGGTTTTGCTTTCGCGATTCTCATGGCTTTTGTCCTCGCCATGGGAGCAGGCTGCTGCGACGTCTGCAAAAAGAACGTCGATGAGGCCAAGATGTACGCCGATCAGGCGGCGGCCTCCGCGTCTAAAGCAGACAGCGCGGCTCGGAATGCCGAAATGGCGGCTGCGGACGCTAAAGCTTCAGCTGACAAAGCTGAGGCCGCGGCGGATCGGGCAGAGGCTGCTGCGGCTAAGGCCGAGGCCTGCCTGATGAAGAAGATGCGGAAGTAGCACCTGGGGTAGACTCAGCAAAATTCTGGAGGGAAGGAAATTCTCTCCGAAAGGGGGTAATCGATGAGGAAGGCGTTGATGAGCAAAGGCTATGCCTTGGCGCTCCTCGCGGTCTTTGCCCTGGTGCTGGGAGGTGCTGGCTGCTGCCAAAAGTACTATGATCAGTGCAAAATGTACATGGAGCAAGCCAAGGCTTCTGCAGATCGGGCTGCCGCGTCGGTAGTAAAAGCGGAAGCGGCCGCACAGGATGCCAAAGTCCCCGTACCGCGTGCCTCCGCTGCGGCCAACAAGGCTGAAGCGGCTGCCGCTCGGGCGGAAGACGCGGCAGAGAAAGTGTGTGCCAAGGTTAAATACAAGAAGGTGAAAAAGGGCAAAAAGGCCAAAAAGGCCAAAAAGGCCCCAAAAGCCAAAAAGGCAATGTAATTCATCCTGAAGTTATTGGGGTTTTCGCCCCGGTTTTAAGAGAGGGTGTGGTTCGAGTATCAGCTCGCCACACCTTCTGTCTTTTTGGCCTCCCGCTAAGAAGTTCAAAGTTCAAAGTTCAAAGTTCAAAAAACTGTAGGCCGGTCTCTGCCCGCCGCGAATGAAGGCTTATACCAAGTCGCAAACAAAAGACGCAGCATCGTAGGGGCGCACCCGTGTGTGCGCCCAGAGCCAGGGCGGACACATGGGTCCGCCCCTACAAGAAAATTGTCTTTTGTTTGCGACTTGGTATTAGAACAATTTTCATGGTTTACGGGTAAACCGCAGGCTCGTGTTTGCATGCCTGGTAAAATAAGGTCCACACCCCCGCCCTCCCTCCTTGCTCAACCTCCACCAGCCCGGGAACTTAAACGGAGTAGCAGTTAAAAAGGCATTAAGACGCAGGGGCCCCGCCCTCCCTCCTTGCTCAACCTCCACCAGCCCGGGAACTTAAACGGAGTAGCAGTTAAAAAGGCATTAAGACGCAGGGGCGAACCTTGTGTTCGCCTTTAATTGACAGGCGAACATAAGGTTCTCCCCCATTTTTGGGTTATTTGGGGTAATTATAGCGATTGCCAAAAGTTTTTTCCGATAAAGCATTAAGAAAATTTACGCGACTTTTTGTGAAAAATATGTTTTCCTGGATTCGTGCCCAGACGACTTGCGCCCAACCTGGAGAATTGTTCTCTGGCGGAACTGGAAGTTGCGGCTAATGCTGCTCCTTCCAGACGCAGCCATAATCGTCTGATGGCCATAAGGGCCTTGGCCTTGAATATTGCTCCCGAGCAGGTGGCTGCTTTATATAGCGTCTCGCCGCGCAGTTTGAACAACTGGATCAGGAGCTTCAATCAACAAGGCATTGATGGCCTAATCGAAGGGTCGCGCACCGGGCGGCCGCCCAAGATCACCCCGGAGCAAAGCGCCCATTACCGTCAACTCATCGAACAGCCGGAATTAGCGGAACAACTCCATTGGACGGCAGTGAAATTTCATGGTTATCTCCGGCAAGAACTCCAGCATGAAATCGGTTATCGCACGGTAGTACGCTGGCTGCATGACAATAATTTTCGCCTTAAAGTGCCGCAACCCTGGCCGGCCCGCCAGGATGAAGAACAGCGGCAACAATTTCTTAAGCAACTCAGGGTCTATCTCCTCGATGAGACCATAGATATCTGGTACTTAGACGAGATGGGCATCGAAGGCGATCCCCGCCCCAGACGGCGCTGGGCCCAGAAAGGGGCCAAGATTCGGGTCCCCTATTACGGAGAGCATCTCCGCATGAATGTCACCGGCATGGTAGGTCCCCGAATCGGCCAGTTTTATGCGTTGGAATTCACTCACAGCGACAGCGAAGTTTTTCAAGTGTTTTTGAACCATGCCAATCAAGATGTAAAACTCGAAAGGCCAAGAAATATCATTATTTGTGATAACGCCACCTGGCATAAAAAGAAATCTTTGGATTGGGGCGCCTTCGAACCGGTGTTTTTGCCGCCTTATTCTCCGGACCTTAACCCAATTGAGCGCTTATGGCTGTTGATCAAAGCCGAGTGGTTCACAGATTTCTTCGCCAAAAATCGACAACAACTGCTTGAGCGCATCGACCAGGCACTCTTATGGGTTATGCATCGAACCGGAGACAATCAAAGAACCTGCTCCCTGGAACGATTCATGTAATGCCCACTTACTCCTCGTTGAGGAAAGAATTTTCGGCAAACGCTATAATTAGATAAATATTAAGGCCGATATAATAAAAAGTTTACTATAAATTATTATGAGATGAACCGCGCTTCCCGGTCAGCCGCAGGAGGGTCGAAATGCGGGATGAAGGCAGGAGCAAAGAGCAACTCCGTGCGGAAGAGT
>JACQYN010000006.1 GCA_016208235.1 Deltaproteobacteria bacterium | reverse complement strand
ATCGATTATTTTTATTTGTTTCTTTTACCGAAAACCGAAAACCGAAAACCGAAAACGGAGCTTTATAATGCCTAAAAGTTACTTTCCAATGCAGCGTCTGGGGCTGATACTGTCCCTCATTGCCGTCATCTTTCTGAACGGCTGCGGCGCCTGGACGTCGGTGAAAAATTGGGCGGGGTATCCCGGCGAAGATATTGAAGAAGAGACGGTTCCCCCCGAGGCCCAACAAGAGACCGTGATGATTGACGGCAAGCCTTACGTCCGCAGCAAAAATCCTTACTGGCTCACCTACCCGGACCAGCCTGAATATATCTACGTGGAGAAGGGCCGGGAGTTCGTCCCCATGCAGCAACGCCTCATCGAGTCCATAGCCAAGGCGGTGGGTAAGGAAAAGGGCAAGGCTGGCTCAATTCCTCCGGATAAACTTCAGGAAATGGTGAAGACCGAGGTTGACCGCATCCTTCGGGAGCAGGGCCTGGGCGGGTTTGTCTCCAAGGCCAAGGGCGAAAAGGCCCCGGTGGTAGGCCGGGCGGTGGCGGTGCTCCCGGACACCAAGGAAACTCCCCAGAGTATGGAAGGCATGAACCGCACCCTGGCCAGCAGCCTGGCTGAGGCCCTGCGCCGCCAGAAAGACGTGACGGTCAGCGGCGATGAGCAGGTGCGCCAAGGCCTGGCTAAAGCCCAAGTGGCGGGAAAGCTCACCCTGCGCCCCAATATTCAGGCCTTGGGCGATCAATTGGGAGTGCAGGGTCTGATCCTAACCAAAGTTATTCCACCGCAAGGCAACAATCCCGGATTCATGGTCCTGGAAGTTTATGACACTTTCCAAGGCAACAAGGTCCAGTCGGTGGTGGAACCCGCGGCCGCGGGCCTGAAGACGGACGCGGCGGTCAAATTCGCGCAGCAAAACGCCCTGCGAGTGGCCGGGGAATTGGTCAGCATGGATTGGTTCGGACGGGTGGAGTTTATCAAGGAGGGCAAGGTTTATCTGAGTCTGGGCCAGAACGCGGGCCTCAAGGTAGGAGACCGCCTGAAGGTGGTAACTCCGGGCAAAGAAGTGGTCAACCCTGCCACCCATGCGGTCCTGGGTTACACGTCGGATACCCCGGTGGGAGAACTGAAGGTCACGGAACTCCTGGGGAACACCGGCGCCGTGGCCCTGTCGGTGAGCGGCGGGCCGTTTAAGGCGGGAGAGAAGGTTAAGGCGAAGTAAGGGCGGGTCTTCGGTCTTTGGTCTTCGGTCTTCGGTAGAAGCTGACGCAGGAAATATCAGAGTGCAAAAATCTAGATCATATAGGGATCTTGAGGTTTGGAAATTATCTATTGATTTAGTTAAGGAGATTTATAGCATCACCGCTAAATTTCCTGATTCTGAGGTCTATGGACTGACAAACCAGATGAGACGCGCCGCAGTCTCAATTTCATCCAATATTGCCGAAGGGCAAGGAAGGAATTCTAACAAGATATTCTGTCAATATCTGGATATAGCAATTGGTTCGGTGGGAGAATTGGAAACTCAATTAATTATTTCCAAAGAAATCAATTATATAACCACAGAGAAATTGGATTTTATGTCAGCAATCCTCGATCGAATCAGAAAAATGATACGAAGTTTATCTCGCAAGCTTCCTTAATTAACTTTTTCCTTCCCACACCGAAGACCAAAGACCGAAGACCGAAGACCGAAGACTATATCTTCTCCATTCCCCCCATGTAGCCCCGTAGCGCCTGGGGCACCACCACCCTGCCATCCGCCTGCTGGTAGTTCTCCAAAATGGCCACCAGGGTGCGGCCCACAGCCAGGCCGGAGCCGTTTAGGGTGTGGACCAGTTCCGTGCCCTTGGCATTGGTGCGGCGGAAGCGGATCTCCGCGCGGCGGGCCTGGTAGTCCTCGAAATTGCTGCAGGAAGAGATTTCCCGGTAGAGGTTTTGTCCCGGCAGCCACACCTCGATATCGTAGGTCTTAGCTGCAGAAAAGCCCATGTCCCCGGTGCACAGGACCACCACCCGGTAGTGGAGGCCCAGCTCCCGGAGGACTTCTTCCGCGTCTTTAAGCAGCCTTTCCAGATGGTCATAAGAGGTCTCCGGGGTGGTGAACTTCACCAACTCCACCTTATTGAACTGGTGCTGGCGGATGAGCCCCCGCACGTCTTTGCCGTAAGACCCGGCCTCAGAGCGGAAGCAGGGGGTGTAGGCGGTGTACTTGAGCGGCAGGTCTTCCTCCCGGAGGATTTCTTCCCGGTGGATGTTGGTCACCGGCACCTCCGCGGTGGGCACCAGGAAATAATCCCAGCCTTCCAGCTTGAAGAGGTCTTCCCGGAACTTGGGGAGTTGACCGGTGCCCTGCATAGAGGCCCGGTTGGTCATAAAGGGGGGCAGGACTTCCAGGTAGCCGTGCTTGCGGGTGTGGAGGTCCAGCATGAAATTGATGAGGGCCCGCTCGATTGAGGAGGGCAAAGCGGGAGCCGGTGATCTTGGCGGCCCGCTCGAAATCCAGGATGCCCAGGTTTTCGCCGATTTCCCAGTGAGCCCGGGGCTCAAAATCAAACTTAGGCGGCTCGCCCCAGGTGTGCGTCACCGGGTTGTCATCCGCGGACGCGCCCACGGGCACGGAGGCATGGGGGAGGTTGGGCAGGTTCAGGAGGAAGTCCCGGACTCGGGTTTCTTCTTCAGCCACCTGGGTCTCCAGCCTTTTTGACTCGGAATTGATAGTGGAGACTCTCTGCTTAAGAGGTTCGGCCTCTGCCTTCTTTCCGGCCTTCATCAGCGCGCCTACTTGCTGAGACAGGGTGTTGCGCTCGTGGCGTAACTCTTCCAGTTGGGCCAGCAGGCGGCGTCGCCACCTTTCCGACTGCTCAAAAGAACTTAATTCGGCAGGGGAAACCTCAGCCCCCCGATTTTCTAAAGCTTGCTTTACAAGGTCCAGATGCTCCCGGACGAACTTCAGGTCCAACATGATGATCTCCTGATATTTATTGCTTAGTCGAGACCTCTGCGAAAATCCTCTCACTTGTCATTCTGAGGGAGCGGAGCGACCGAAGAATCTCCTGGGCACCAATAAAAACGAGATTCTTCACTCCGCTTCGCTCCGTTCAGAATGACAGAAAAAGGGAATTTCGCATAGGCTATGAAGTCTCTTCCTCTCCGGTCTGCTTCTCTTGAATAAATCCTTCTTTAACGCTTTCAATCAGGCGCACCAGGCCGTCAGGATTCTGGCGCTGGATAAAGTAGAGGATGTCGGCCACGGAATCTTCCAAAGCCCGCAAAGCTACGCGATTGGCGGGATTCGCCAGTTGGATGCAGGCGTATAGTTTCGGGTCCTGACTGAAGAGACGCCGGGTCAGGCCATGCAGGGTGGCAAAGGTGGGTGTAGAAAAATCCTCCAGGTCCTGGGGGGAGACGCCCAGTTCCCGGATGGCCCGGCCCAGGGCGATGAGGGTAAAATGGGCCAGGCCCTGGACCACGGACATGAGACGGTCGTGTTCCGTGGCGGTGGTGACCTTTACCCGGGCTCCGGCCTTTTCCAGGAGGTCCTTGAGCCAGTTAAGCCAGCGCTCCCCCCGGCCGGGGCAAAGCACCATGGTCAGGCCGGTGATGCTCTCTTCCCCCGGACCGAACAGGGGATGAGTGCCCACCACTTCCCCGGGGAAGTGATCCAGCATGGCCGCCAGGGGCACCTGCTTCACGGAGGTGAAGTCCATGAGCGCCGCGTCCGCCCGGAGATGGGGGGCGACCTTTTTGACCACCTTCTTCACCTGGGGGATGGGCACGGAAATAATGACTACGTCAGCCAGCGCGGCCACTTCTTCAGGCGTCTGGGGGGTGTCCAGGTCCGCGACCAGCACTTCCAGGCCCTGGCCTTCAAAGAAGCGCTGGAACCATTTCCCCATCAGGCCGCTGCCGCCGATAATAGCAATCTTCAGGGCCATAACTCACCCGAAAACCGAAAACCGAAAACCTTCATTTAATCGTCCTCTGGCGCAGGAGGAAGTCCACCAGGGTGAGGCGCACCATGGCGGCGATGACCGGCACGATGCGAGGGATAGCGCTGATATCGTGTCTTCCCTTGATGCTCAAGGTGCGGGGTTGGCCGGATAAATCAATGGTTTGCTGCTCAATGGCAATAGAAGGGATGGGTTTGACCGCAGCCCTAACCACAATCTCATCGCCGTTGGAGATGCCCGCCAGAATGCCCCCCGCATGGTTGGAGGCAAAGCCGCCCCCGGGCAGCAGGGGGTCATTATGTTCCGAGCCCAACATCCGGGCCGCGGCGAAGCCCGCGCCGATTTCCACGCCCTTGACCGCGCCCACGGACATTACGGCCTGGGCCAGGGCCGCGTCCAGCTTATCAAAGACCGGCTCCCCCAACCCCGGGGGGCAGCCCCGGACCCGCACCTCCACCACACCGCCCAGGGAATCCCCCTGGGCTTTGACTTCCTGGACCCGCCGGGCCATGGCTTGGGCCGCTTCCGGGTCGGGGCAGAAAAAGGGATTGTCCCAAATGATGCTTTCGTCCAAATTTTGGGCCCGGATGCCTCCCAACTCCAGGGTATAGGCAATAACCCGGATATTTTCCCGGTCCAACACTTTTTTAGCCACCCCGCCCGCGGCCACCCGGGCCGCGGTCTCCCGGGCGGAGGCCCGGCCCCCGCCCCGGTGATCCCGGAGGCCGTACTTGGCCTGATAAGTGAAATCCCCATGCCCGGGCCGGAAGACCTCCCGCAGGGCGTTGTAATCCCGGCTGCGGACGTCCCGGTTATAAATGATCAGGCTGATGGGCGTGCCGGTGGTCTGGCCCTCGAAGACCCCGGAGAGGATCTCCACCTGGTCCGGTTCCCGGCGGGGCGTGGCGTGGGCCTGCACTCCCGGGCGGCGCCGGGCCAGTTCCTCCTCCAGGTCCGCGGCGCTCAAGGGGAGGCGGGGCGGGCAGCCGTCAATGACCGCGCCCAGCGCGGGGCCGTGGGATTCGCCCCAGGTGGTCACCCGAAAGACCTGACCGAAAGTATTGCCCGCCATGTTGGTTGGGTTCCTTTATCAGTTAGAGACAGTTTTAAAGTTGGGGGAAAAGGGGAAAAGGTGAAAAGGGAAAAAGGGGAGGAAAAATAGCTATAAAATGAACAAAAACCTTTTCCCCTTTTCCCCTCTTTCCCTTTTCCCCCAAAATTACACTAGTTCTTGCTTATTTCCTTGACTGCTGTCAGCACTTTCTCCGCTACCTGCTCAATAGATTGCCCGGCAGTGTCGATAACCACGTGGGCCGCGGCCGCGTACATAGGTTGCCGGCTCTGGAGCACCTCCTCCACTTCGTCCAGGGTGCCGCCGCCGGTGAGGCTGGGGCGCTGGCTCTCTTTGGGCTCATCCCGGGAGAGGCGCTGCCGGATGGTGCCGGGGTCGGCCCGAAGCCAGACCACCACCCCGTTTTTCCGCAGAATCTCCACGTTTTCCGGGTCCAGGACCACCCCGCCGCCGGTGGCCAGCACCCGGCCGCAGGACCGGCCGTAGCGGGCCACCATTTCCTTTTCCCGCCTCCGGAACTCGGGCCAGCCCTTTTCCGCCACTAGGTCGGCAATGGAGTAGCCCATTTCCGCCACCAGGGCCTCATCCAAATCCACAAAAGGGCGCTCAAGTTTAAGGGCCAGCAGGGCCCCCACCTCGGTTTTACCGGTGGCCCGGTAGCCGATGAGGACCAGATTGCGCTCTGAAGACAGGCACGGGGGAAGCTCCCCGGCATCTTTATTTTGGGTCCCCATCAGGGAAAATTAATCCTTTAATAGCAAGAGGCTCTAGCAATTCTTCATCAAAAAGATATTTCCCCGTAGGGGCGAACCTTGTGTTCGCCCGCCAACGTCCGGGGCGAACACAAGGTTCGCCCCTACGTCTGAGGTAATTTATCATATAAAATCAGCCGCGGTTGGGCCTATTTTACTAAAATTACTCAAAGAAGGGAAGGGTTCCGTGGATGGGGGCGAGTCAGGGCCTGGGGCCGTTAATACTTGCCCAGGAGCATCAGGCCGCCGATGAGAATGAAGGCCCCTCCCGCCAGCTTCTTGAGAAGCGCGGGAGGAATCCATTGGGATAAGACACTGCCGAAGGCCACTCCCAGGAAGGTGGCCAGGCAGAGGGCCACGCAGGCCCCGGTGAAAACGGACACCGGCACTCCGGTTTCCGCGGTCATGGTCAGGGCGGCAAGCTGGGTTTTGTCTCCCATCTCTGCCAGAAAAACGGTGCCGAAGGTGACCCAAAAGACTTTCCAATCCATAAGTGTTTGTCCCTTTCTTGTTTCAGGGGTAAGGGGGGCCTAACGGAATTGCAGGGTGCGTCTTACGCACCACTTCAGCAGGCCAAGCAGGGATAGCATTTAATTCGAACAAGCTCAAAATTTATAGGGCGTGCCGTGCACGCCGATTTATGGCGGCCACGGGCCGCCCTATGACAAATGGCCCCTCCCCCCAAAATCAGGGAATATGGTAGCTGCTCCCCTCCCGGGCGGCGTCCAGGGTCAGGGCGCCGGCTCCGTGGGACGCGGCGAATTTCCGGGCCCGCTCCACGATCTGGTGCACCTGGTCGTCACTGCGGCCCGGATCATGGTGGGTCAGCAACAGTCTCTTCACCCCTGCTTCCAAGGCCAGAGTCACCACCTCTTCGTAGGTGGAGTGGCCCCAACCCCGGTGCTCCGCCATTTCCTCCGGCAGATATTGAGCATCGTGGATTAGCAGGTTACAGCCCTTGGCAAAATGCACAAACTCCCGGAAGCGGCGGCCGTCGCCGGCCCCTAATTCGTTATCGGTAATGAATACCAGGGAATTTTCCCCCTCCCGGACGCGGTAGCCTAAGCCCCCCTGGGGATGGTTGAGGGGGATGGAGTCGATTGTTACCCCTCCCAGGCTCAGCGGGTGCCGGGCCACGCGGTTAAGAAAATCGATCCTGGCCTTGAGCTGATCGAAGGCCACGGGAAAAAAACCGTTGCCCAGGTGATTATCGAAGACCCGGGTCAGGGCCTGGAAAGCGTGGGGCCAGCCATCCACGATGATTTCTGTGTCTTCATTATAGATGGGGGCAAAAAAAGGTAGGCCCAGGAGATGATCCCAGTGGTTATGGGTCAGGAAAAGATGAAAAGACACGGGCAGGCCGGCCTTCCGCAGGCTTTCCCCCAGAAGGCGCATACCGGTGCCCGCGTCGATCACTATCCGCGGTCCGGAGTTGGGGATGATTTCCAGACAGGTGGTATTACCGCCGAATTCCAGGGTAAGGGAGCCGGGAGCCGGGATTGAAC
>JACQYN010000034.1 GCA_016208235.1 Deltaproteobacteria bacterium | reverse complement strand
GCAACCCGCGGGGGGTCAAACGCAAAGTGAGCATCTTTCCCGTGCGCTCCAGAGGATCAAAACCATTGCCCCACATAAACATTAAAGCATCCATTATGATTATTAAGTGAACAGTATTAGGATAAAGAGCGATTCTGGAAAATTTAATCACGCCATTGAGGTGACGCAACAACCAGGTCAATCTCCCTTAACCGCCTGCAAAAACTCATCGAACAGATAATCCGCGTCGTGAGGGCCGGGAGAGGCCTCGGGGTGGTATTGCACGGAGAAGGCCTGGAGTTTGGGGTGGCGCAGGCCCTCCAGGGTGTTGTCGTTGAGGTTGAAGTGGGTGAGTTCCACCGCCGGATCGGGGATGGATTCCAGGTCCACGGCAAAGCCGTGGTTCTGGGAGGTGATCTCCACCCGGCCGCTGAGGAGATTTTTCACCGGCTGGTTGGCCCCCCGGTGGCCGAACTTGAGTTTGAAGGTGCGGCCCCCCAGGGCCAGGCCCAGGAGCTGGTGCCCCAGGCAGATGCCGAACATGGGGGCCGCTCCCAGGCACTGGCGCACGTTGTCGATGGCGTAGGTAACCGCGGCCGGGTCGCCGGGACCGTTGGAGAGGAGGATGCCGTCGGGGTTAAGCTTTAAGATGTCCGCGGCCGGGGTGGACGCGGGCACTACCAGCACCTCCAGGCCCCGGGCCTTGAGGCTGCGGATGATGTTGAACTTGACCCCGTAATCGTAGAGTACCACTTTTTTGCCGGAGCGCTGTTTCCACAGGACTTCCAAATTCCCCAAGGGAACAGCCGGGGACGGCTGTTCCACATTCTCCTCCCACCAGTACGGGGCCTTACAGGTGACCAGGGGCACCAGGTCCTGGCCGTCCATGACCGGGACTTCGTCCCGGACCCGGCGCACCAGGCGCTCCGGGTCCAGGTCCTCGGTGGAGACGATGCCCCGCATGGCCCCCACTTCCCGGAGGCGTTTGGTGATGGCCCGGGTGTCCAGGCCCTCCACCCCCAGCTTGCCGCCGGCCTTGAGATAATCGGCCAGATTGCCTTGAGAGCGCCAGTTGGAAGGGTAGGGGTGGTATTCCTTGACGATGAAGCCCTCCACCTGCACGCCCCGGGACTCCAGGTCCTCGGGGTTGACCCCGTAGTTCCCCATCAGGGGATAGGTCATGGTGACGATCTGCCCCTTGTAGGAGGGATCGGTGAGTATCTCCTGGTAGCCGGTCATGGCGGTATTGAAGACCACCTCCCCGGCGCACTCCCCGGGGCCGGTGAAGGACCGCCCCCGGAGCACCAAACCGTCTTCTAAAGCCAATAAAGCCCGCAATGCGCACCTCGCCTAGATGTACTTGTAAAATATAACATAAATCTCCCAAAATTAATTATTCGGGGAAATTTATGCTACGATGTTCCTGCAAGCTGTTTTCGGGGTTAAACTCATTAAGAGAACTTTGCAAAACTCGCTCTTGTCCTTCTGACGAAGCCAAGAATCCTCTATGTTTGAGATTATTCGGTCGCTTCGCCCTCTCAGAATGACAGCTTTGATGACTTTTGCGAGCCATTAAAGGTTTAGATTTTCTGGAAGAATGCGACAAATGCCCTGCTGGAGGGCTTTTTTGAGCCTGTGCTCCGGCGATTGCAGTTATCTGAAATTTCTCTGGATAGACGACCATGACTCCTTTGCTCCGGGTCTTTAAGATAGAGCTGCCGGGCTGGCGCCGCTTTGCCTGGGGTGATGCGGTGGTTCTCTTCGGCCTGGGGGTGCTCCTATATCTGGGAATCCGCCTGGGCCTGGGAGCGCCCGCGGTCATTAAGGGACCGGAAATAGATCTCGCCCCCCGGGTCTTGCCCTATTACGTGGGCCTGTCCCTGGGGCGCATGATGTGGGCTTATCTCCTCTCCATCATCTTTTCGCTGGTGTTCGGTTATCTGGCGGCCCGGACCCGCACCGCGGAAAAGTTATTTATCCCTCTGCTAGATGTCCTCCAGAGCGTGCCCATTCTCTCCTTCCTGCCGGTGGCCCTGCTGAGCTTCAGCGCCATTATGCCCACGCCCTGGGCCGTGGAACTCTCTTCCATCGTGCTCATCTTTACCAGTCAGGCCTGGAATATCGCGTTTGCCTGGTACCAGTCCTTAACCACCATTCCCCGCAACTTGAAGCAGGCCAGCACCATCTTCCACTTCAATCCCTGGCTGCGTTTCAAGGTCTTGGAATTGCCGTTTGCGGCCATCAGCCTGATCTGGAACAGCATGGCCAGTTGGGCCGGGGGGTGGTTTTTCTTGATGGCCGCGGAGATTTTCAGCGTCGGCGACCGGAATTTCCGGTTGCCGGGCCTGGGGGCTTACCTCCAGGAAGCCGCCAACCGGGGCAACCTGGAGTCCATCGCCTGGGGGCTGGGGGCCCTGATCCTCATCATCGTCACCCTGGACCAGTTGGTTTGGCGGCCGCTGCTGGCATGGTCCGAGCGCTTTACCGTATCCCTGGTGGAGAATGACAACCCCCTCACTTCCTGGTTCTATAATGCGTTGCGGAGTTCCCGGCTCCTTAACGCGTTTCTCCGCGGGGTGCGGCCGCCTTTTGTCAAACTGGATGAATGGCTGACCCAGCGCTTGCCCGTAGCGGACGTCATGGCCCCGCCGCGGCGCCATATCCCGTGGTTTTGGTATCCGGTGGGGGCAGCAGCCGCACTGGGCCTGTTCTACGGCGGCGTCCGGGCCGCAGGGATGCTCTGGACCCTGAGATTGGAACAATGGGGCGACATCGCCCTGGGGGTGCTGGTCACCCTCCTGCGGGTC
>JACQYN010000066.1 GCA_016208235.1 Deltaproteobacteria bacterium | reverse complement strand
GGGGTGGCGGCGGAAATGTCAGAGAGACTCAGGATAAGAAAAAGCAGCAGGAGAAGAAATAAAAACCATGGTCGCGCACTGATCGACATGATTTCATTCCTGTAAAATTTGGTATTAGTTTGGATCGTTAGGGGCCTTGGCTGCGAAAATAGCAAAGTGGTTTTTGGCACTTCTATTAGCCACTTTCCCATGGGTTACTCTTGTAGTCCAATTTTATACCACAAATTATGTATAGTCACCATAACTTATAGCATTTGAGGCTCTACGTTACCAAATTCCTTTTTGGTAAACAATCCAAGAACTCAAGGCCAGCGCCGCTAACATGGCGAACCAAGAGAAATATGCCAGATTTATCGTAGCAGATGGGTATGGGTGAGAATGGCGGAGTCGAGTAGCGTGGGGGAGTTACACTACCACGCCCTCCCAGAACCGGACATGAGCCTCTCGGCTCATCCGGCTCCTAGGGGGCACCCGGAGAACTTTTACCACCATGCCATGATAAACTTGGAGAAAGGCATAATTTTTTTTTTTTTTTTTTAATTAAATCGCCTGTAGTATGAATCGTGGCTAACCATCAGGCAATCACTGCGTCAAAATCACAACACCCCAGGAACTAAGATGATTCCTAAGCTCAGACACCTAAAAGCTGGCGCCAAATTTCTATTCTTTATCCTTTTAGTTATCTGCTGTGAAGGACTGACCGGGCCTGTGGGCGCTACCCCTCCTCCCCTGGCCGGGAAGTTGGTCTATTTTCAGGGACAGGTGGAGGTAAGCCGGGGGGGGTTAAAAGATTGGACACCCGCGCAGATTAACCAGGACCTCTTCGCCGGGGATACGGTAAAAACGGGGGCGATTTCCCGGGCTGCGATCCTCTGCGTGGATGAAAGCCAGCTCAAGCTCAATGAAAATACCCTGATAACCTTGAAAAGCGCGACCCCCTCTCCCCGTCTACGTCTGGGAGAGGTGGCCCCGGCAGCCCTGAAAGAGGCGGCTCCCAGTCTTTATGAAGTGCCCCAGGGTGAGATTTGGCTGCGCAATAAGAACGAAAAATTTCTATTTGACGTGGAAACCCCGGCGGTCACCGCGGCTATTCGCGGCACCGAGTTCAACCTGCGGGTGGCCGCGGACGGCGCCACCAGCCTGGTCCTCCTGGAAGGCAGCCTACGCCTCTTTAATTCCCTGGGGGAGCTACTTCTGAAGCCCGGGGAAGAAGGCCTCGCCCGCCCTGGACAAGCCCCCGCCAAGCGGGTGTTGGTGCAGCCCGCGGACGCGGTGCAGTGGTCCCTCTATTATCCCGGCATCATCAGTTACCGGGACTTGCCTCTATCCGCGTCCGGAGAGAGGCCCAGGCCGCCGGGACCCTCAGCCGCCGCTGTGGCTGTGGTCCAGGGGGAGAGCCTGTACGACCAGGGACGCTTGGAGCAGGCCCAGCAAGAGGCCGAAGCCGCTCTGAAGTTAGAGCCGCAAAATGACCAGGCCCTGACCCTATTAGGGTGGATCTGTCTCCAAACCCATGCCTTGGATAAAGCTGAGGGATACTTCCGGCGGGTGCGCCAGGCGGATGACCGGGCCGTTATCGGGTTGGCCCTGGCTCGTTACCGTTTGGGAGACGTGACCGGGGCTTACGCACTGATGCAGGCTGCCCGGGCAAAACTCAAGCCCACACCTCTTTTGGCCACCATGACCGGTTATTTCTACCTCCTGGCGGGCAGAGTGGAAGAAGCCCGCTCCCTGCTGGAGGCGGCGGTCCAGCAGGCGCCCGCCATGGCCCTGCCCCGGGCCCTCCTGAGCCAGATCTACCTGGTGCAAAATCGCAAAGCCGCGGCCCGGAACGCCGCGGCCCAGGCCCTGGCCCAGAACCCCGCATCCCCGGTGGCCCAACTCACCATGGGCCTGGTGAACATTTCCTACTTTGACCTGCCCGCGGCCAAGCAGCATCTGGAAAAGGCCCTCAGTTTGGATCCCCGCTTCGTGGACGCCTATGTATATTTGGCGAAGATCTGGCTGGGTTCCGATTACCTGGACCGGGCCTGGAAGACCATTGGGGCCGCTCTCAGGCTGGCTCCCCAGGACGGGGAAGTCCTGACCCTGGCCGGTTTCATCCGTCTGGGTTACCGGGATTATTCCCAGGCCTTTTTGTTGTTTTCCCGGGCGGTGCGCAACCATCCGGCGCTGGGAGAACCCCATTTGGGGCTGGGAATCTACCATTTCCGGCACCGGGATTTCGACCAGGGCCTGGCCTCGATGCTAACCGCTACTCTGTTGGACCCCCGGGTATCCCTGTATCAGACCTCGTTGGGCAAGGCTCTCTACCAGGTGCGATCCTTTGACATGGCCCTGGAGGTCTATGACTATGCCAAGACCCTGGATCCCAAAGACCCCAGCCCTTACCTCTATAAGGGTATTGCTCTCACCGACCTCAACCGGCCGGGAGAAGCCATTGAGGAGATCAACCGCTCCATCGCCTTAAACGACAATAACGCCATATTCCGTTCCCGGATCATGTTGGACCGGGACCTGGCGGTGCGCAACTACAATCTGGCCCGGTCCTTTGCGCAGTTGGGGCTGGGGGATTGGGCCTACAGCAAGGCGGTGACCGCGGTAAAAAACGATCCCACCAATAGCTCCGCCCAACTATTTTTGGCCAACGCCTTTGCCGCCACCCGGCAGCGGCTGGGTTCCGCGGGCTCGTCCTTACTGCTTTACCGCCTGCTGTCCCCGGCCAACCAGAACACCTTCACCGTATTCAACGACTATACACCCATGTTCGAGATGCCCTATATCCGGCTGCAAGCCCAGGGGGGCATCGGCACCTGGGGCGGGGGGAAGGCGATCCAGGAACATTCCGTGGAGCTGTATGGCGGGCTGCCCGGGCTGGCTTTCGACGTCTTCGGGAGTTACCAGGATGATCGGGGTTTCCGTGTTCGCAATGGCGACAGTACCACCTATATCCCCATAGGTTTTGCCAAATGGGAGCCGACAGTGAAAGACTCTCTGTTCGCCGGGTTTTCCTATGCGGACCGGGAGGCCGGGGATACCAGCAACTTGAATGATTACGGTTACCAGAACCTCCCCTCGTTTCGCCAATTTTTCCACTCCCGGCAATACGAGGTGGGTTATGCCCATCGCTTTAGTCCCGCGTCCACCTTTCTGGCTTATTTTACTTATATGCCCACGGAAAACCATTCCTTCAACCGGACCATTTCCACCTTTGATTTCTTCGGGTTCCCCATTACCCTGGATGATCAGTTCCAACGCCGGGCCGACCGGGAGCTGCTCAATGTGCAATTGCAAAAGCAGCTTATCCTGGGGGATCACACCTTTATCGGCGGTTTCGATTATCTCTCCGGCCATCTAAAGTACCGCACCAATGAAATGCTGCTGTTTTCCTTTCTAGGCATCCCCCTCTTGACCGCGGAAATTAACAACGATTTTAAGCCGCCCGATCGCTCTTATTCTTTTTATCTCTTGGATTACTGGCGCCTGTTCCCCAATCTGTTGCTGGAGTTGGGGGTGTTCAAGGATTATAGCAAAAACTCCCGCGTCGGTTATGGCGCGCCCTTGTCCACCTCCCTCTGGAGCCCCCGCTTTGGCGTCAATTACCAGATCAATTCTCAGCATACGTTGCGTTTGGCCCTGCAGCAGCACCTCAGTACCCATAATCTAATCCAGCCAAACTCCCTGATCCCGGTGGAAGTTGCCAGCTTTCCCTGGGCCATCAACGTGGATGACGGGGCCATCGTCAGAGAAGCCGGTTTTGCCTGGGAAGCCCAATGGAACTCCAAGACCTTTTCGACTCTGCGCCTGAATCACCACCGCTTCTCGGTCCCCCAGTATGAAGTCGATCAAACCCTGGCGGAAAACCGGGTCTGGTGGACCTGGAAGAGATATCTGGCCTCCTTCACTGTGAACCGCATCCTTACCCCTTATTTGGGTCTGACGTTGGGGGGGTCCGCCAAGAGATTCGTCCCTGATCCCAATCCCATCCTGCTACCCCTGGCCCAGGATTTCAATGAATACTTCGGGTTACTGGGATTGGCTTTTCTGCACCGCAGCGGCTGGCAGGGCGGGATCAACGCCTACCTGGTGGACCAGCACCTGAAGGATCGTGACGATAACTTCTTCGGCCTGGTGGATGCCCGCATCGGCTATGAATTCCCCCAAAAGCGGGGCCTGGCCCAACTGGAAGTGTCCAATATCTTTAACCGGCATTTCTTTTTCCAGAGAGAATTTGTCACCTTTGACGCCTTTTTCCCGGTGCGGAGGATAATGTTCAAATTTGCCCTCTATTTTTAAATTTCTGCAAGGGGCCCGGGGCCGGGGGCTACTGGTGGGTCTGCTCACCTTTCTCCTGCTGGCTCCCCTGAGCCTGTCCAACCTGGGACAGGCCTTGGAAAACCTGGGGCTAGATCTGGGTTACCGCCTGCGCTCCGTCCAACCCCCGCCGCCGGAGTTGCTCATAGTCGGCATCGACGAGGCTTCCTTCCAGGAATTGCGCCGGCCCTGGCCCTGGCCCCGGCGCCTCCATGCCGAGTTAATCCGTCGCCTGGCCGCGGCCGGGGCCTCTCTGATTATCTTTGACGTCATTTTTGCCGACTCCTCCACCCCGGAAGATGACCAGCTTTTCGCCGCGTCCCTGGACCAGGCGGGTAATGTCATCCTGGGCCAGACCGTGTCCGTCACCCAGGACCCCAGTTTTTCCCGGCAGATCCTGGTGCAGCCGCTGGCGGCCTTTCGCCGGGCTGCCAGAGGGGTGGGGCTGGCAATGATCACCCCGGACGCGGATGGGGTGGTGCGCCACTTTCGGCTCCGCCTCTTTGGCCAGGAGACTCTACCGGCGGTGGCGGTGAAAAACTTCCGGCCCCAGATGGCCTTGCCGCCCGATCTTTCCGGGCTGATCGATTATACCGGGCCGCAGCGAAGTATTGACACCGTTTCCTATTACCAAGTCCTGGATGAGCAGCATCCTCTCCCCGCCACCCGAATTCGGGGCCGCATAGTCCTGGTGGGCCGCATGCTCGAGGCCTCGGTTACCCCCCAGGACCAGGCCGATTCCTTTTTAACCCCTTACTTTGCCAGGGATAACTTACGCATGGCCGGGGTGGAAATCCAGGGCCAGGTCATGCACACCCTCCTCCGGGGTAGTTGGGGGCGGGAACTGCCGCGCCTGGCCAGGATTTTTTTGTATCTGGCCGTCTTTCTACAATTCAGCCTTCTCCTGGTCCGGCTTTCTCCTCCGGTGGGCCTGGCGGTGCTGGCGGGTTCAGTCCTGGCGGTGCTGGGGATTTCCTTGGGTCTGTTTATTTACCTGAATTATTGGGCGCCCCCGATTCTTATCTGCGGTGGGCTGGCTCTGATTTACGGCGGCAATGTATTAAGCCAATACCTAATCGAGGCCCAAGAAAAGCGCTGGCTGCGCCAGGCATTCAAGCGTTACATCTCCCCGGCCCTGGTGGAGGCCATCATTGCCCACCCCGAACGCCTGGAGTTGGGCGGGGAGGAGGTGGAGGTCACCGTTCTCTTCGCGGATCTGGAGGGGTTTACCTCTCTGTCCGAAGGAATACCCCCCCATGATCTGGTCCAGGTGTTGAACGAATATTTTACCCCCATGACCCGGATCATCCTGGAACACCGGGGCACCATGGATAAGTATATCGGTGACGCGCTAATGGCCCTGTGGGGAGCGCCGGTGCATTTTAGCGATCATGCCCTGCACGCTTGCGCAGCAGCCCTGGAGATGCAGGCCGGCATGGAGGAGTTGCAGCGGGAGTGGCTATCCCAGGGATTGCCGCCGCTCAGGGCCCGCCTGGGGTTCCATTCCGGCCCGGTGATTGCCGGCAACATCGGCTCCCTGGAATTATTTAACTATACCGCCATCGGCGATACGGTGAATCTGGCCTCCCGTCTGGAAGGGGCTAATAAAGTCTATGGAACCACCATTTTGCTCAGCGACTCTACCTGCCGCCTGGTGGAGGAGGTCATGCTGGTGCGGGAAGTGGATCTGATTCAGGTAAAAGGCCGGGAGCAACCGGTGACCATCTATGAGTTGCTGGGCCGGCGCCACGGTGGCGGCAGGCCCGAATGGCTGGAAATTTTTGCGGCCGGCCGGGAAGCTTATAAGCGGCAGGACTGGCAGGAGGCCCTGGGCCATTTCCAGACGGTGCTGCGCCTGAAACCGGATGATCAAGCCGCGGTGGTGTTCCTGGGGCGCTGCCTCCATTTCCAGCAGCAACCGCCGCCGCCGGACTGGCAGGGAGTATATGTGCTGGAAAGTAAGTAAGCCAGCGGCAGTCAAGATTGCCGATGAATCAGTTTTGGGGGGGCAGGTCAGTTGGGCTCCCTTCTTTTTTGCCAAAAAGCCAACCGGTGGCAAAGGTCAAAAAGGTGCCGATCAACAGAAGCCAGGTCCAGCCCAGCGGGAATATTTGCTTCTCGGAGAGAATCAAAAGAACCAGCATGCCCAGGGCGGAAAGAGTCATGGCCACGACATTGACCCGGTTGCCGCGCGTTTTGGTGAGCAGGCCGAGGAGAAAGACTCCCAGTAAAGAGCCGTAAGTGACCCCGCCGATTTTAAAAGCGAGCCAGAGGAATTTTTCAAAATGGCTGAAAAAGTAGGCGATGAACGCCAGGATAATGCCAAAAATCACCACGCAGATTCTGGAAATTAAGAGATAGTGGCGTTCGGTTCCCGACTTAAAAATCACCGGACGGTAGATGTCCGTGACAAAGGAAGAAGTGAGGGAACTTAACGGCGAGTCAATGCTCGCCAGGACAATGGCTGCGAGCATCAGCCCGCGCATCAAGGGGGGCATCGTCTGCTCGATAAAATGAGGGAAAATTTTGTCCAATTTATCAGGCAAAGGCACCCCGGGATTCTGGGCATAAAAGGCATAAAGGCAAGCGCCGATAAAGAGGAAGATGAGCATCACCAGAAGACTGCCGATGGGGGTCAGAAGCATGGTCTTCTGGCTTTCTTTTCTGGTTTTCACGGTGAGAAGTCTCTGCATGAGCTCCTGATCAGTCCCGAAGGCCGCCATCGAGCCGAAAAACCCATTTAAAGTCGCCAGCACCAAGAGATTGGGATCCGTGAACAGGCTCTTCAGGAATGTTGGAAATCCTGATTCCGGCAGAGATGGTCCCCAATTGAAGATTTGCAGTTTTCCAGCCGCGCCGGCAATGGCGACCACGGCCGCGGCCCCTCCGTCAATGCGGGTGAGAAGGAAAGCGATGGCGACCACGCCCGCAATGGTGAAGGTCAGGGCTTGCACCACATTGGTCCAAACCACCGCCTTGATCCCGCCCCAGGCGATATAGAGAATGCAAATGACAGAAAAAAGAAGGATAGTGGGAATGAGGGGCCAGCCGATGAGGACGCTCACCGCCAAAGAAGCTACCATCAGCCGGACACCGGAAGCCAAAAGACGGGTGATGAAAAAAAGGAGGGAGCCGGCGATTTGGGTTTCCGGTCCGAAACGGTGTCTAAGAAATTCATAAATGGAGGTGCAGTTATATCGGTAAAAGGCCGGGATAAACAGAAAGGCGATGACGAGGCGGGCCAGAAAAGAGCCGATAAAAAACTGGGCATATTCCCAGTTTTCCATATAAGCGACCGCGGGCACGGAGATCAGGGTGACCGCGCTGATTTCCGTGGCCACAAAGGAAAGACAAGCCGCCCACCAGGGGATTTTTCTCCCCCCCAGGAAAAAGTCAGCCGTGGATTTTTCTTCTCTACCGAACCAAAGGCCGACAAAAATCAAAAGAACGAGAAGCAATAAAAGAACGGCATAATCCTGCCAGGTGAGACTGCTGCCGCGGTATAAAAAGTTTTGGATTTCCATTGAGAACAAAGCTATCGTATCAAAAAATATTTTGCATGGTTAAACTGGATTATGCCTTACAAAAGGCTCATTGTCATTCTGAGCGCAGCGAAGAATCTCAAATGTTGTTATGGAAAAAGCGAGATTCTTCACTCCGCTTCGCTCCGTTCAGAATGACAAATATTGTTTACGTCAACGCTTATGGCTTCGGCTTATGCCCTTGAAAGGGAGGGCCGGGGTGGGAGTGATGTGACTTCTTTTCCGCTCCGAATAATAAAGGCGATATAAAGCTGATTATGAGGTCTGCCGCGCCATGATGATCGCAGCCATCCAGAGCGAGCTTGAAAGCCTGGGAGATTCCTCGCGGGTCGCCATTCTCCAACGGTTTTTTAAGACCGGGCCGGGTGAGTATGGCGCGGGCGACCGGTTCCGGGGCATTAGCGTCCCGATCTTGAGAGGATTGGCCAGAAAATATCAGGACCTGTCCCTGGCTGAAGCCGGACGCTTGCTTCAATCCACCTTTCACGAAGACCGGCTGCTGGCTTTGCTGATCCTGGTGCGCCATTATTATCGAGGCGACCAAGTCGTCAGAGATAAGATCCACCGCTTTTACCTGGAACACACCCGATTTGTCAATAACTGGGACCTGGTGGATGCCTCCGCCCCGCACCTGGTGGGCCATTACCTGGGAGACCGACCTAATTCCACCCTGACCCGGCTGGCCGCTTCCGGGAATTTGTGGGAGCGGCGCATGGCCATCATCGCCACCTTTCACTTCATTAAGCAGAATGACTTTGACGAGACCTTGAGGATTGCCCGCGTCCTGTTGGGCGACCCGGAAGATTTGATCCACAAGGCCGTGGGCTGGATGCTGCGGGAGGTGGAAAAACGCGAGACCACGGTGGCGGACGCTTTTTTGCGGACACACTACCGGAATATGCCCCGCACCATGCTCCGGTATGCCATCGAGAGGTTGCCCGAGGCCAGGAGACAGGCTTACCTGAAAGGCACGGTTGCCTGATCTTAGTGCAGGTCGGCATTAAACGGCGCAGGGCTCTGGCCTTGGCAGTGGCCGCCTGAAACATAGTGTGGCGTTCTTTAAATACCGAGACATTTAATCATGGACTTTTATACCCCCCTTTTCTAAAGGGGGGCAGGGGGGATTATATAAGCGCCTGATAATCCCCCTAAATCCCCCTTTAGAAAAGGGGGACTTAAAATACCTGGCATTCAAGAGGGGCTCGGTTTATATCCCACTTTTTATGGAACCTGACACTATATAAAATGAAATCTATATGAAAATAGAAGAACTTGTGGGCGAACGGCTGGTCATCGGCATTCCCGGAACCAGGATCACCCCGGAGATCGTCCGTCATTTTCAGGAGCTGCACGCGGGCGGGCTGATTCTCTACCGCATCAATTTTGAGACTCCCCGGCAGATGAAAAAACTCATTGCCGACCTGGAAGAGGCTCTGGGCAGAAAACTGCTGGTGGCGGCAGACCATGAAGGCGGGCGGGTCATCATGTTCCGGGAGGGCATTTCTGTGTTCCCGGACAATCTGGCTGTCGGGACTACCGGAACCATCGCCTATGCCGGGAAGCAGGGGGAAATCGAGGCGAAAGAACTGCGAAGGCTGGGGCTGGACGTGAATCTGGCGCCGGTGCTCGATGTCTTGACCGCTGCTTATAGCCCGAATATCGGCATACGCTCTTACGGCAAAGATTGGCGATTGGTGGCGGAGATGGGCGCGGCCCGGATTGCCGCCATGCAAAAGAACGGTATTTCAGCCTGCGCCAAGCATTTTCCCGGCAAGGGCCATGCACCCATGGACGCCCATCTGGGACTGCCAGTAATACAATCCACCTGGAAAGAGATGGAGGAGGTGCATCTCCAGCCTTTCGTGAAAGCGATTAATACCGGAGTCGATCTGGTGATGTCTTCGCATCCCTACTATCCCCAACTTGATCCTGGTCCGAAGAAGATTGCCACCTTTTCCAGGAGGATTATTTACGATTACCTCCGGAAAGAGCTCAACTTCCAGGGGGTCATTGCCAGCGACGATCTGGAAATGGGCGCTATTTCCGCGATCTGCCCCATCGGAGAAGCGGGGATTTTAGCGGCGCAAGCAGGACATGATATTCTTCTGGTCTGTCATGACCTCCAGGCCCAGAAAGAGGTTTTTTATAAGCTTCTCGAGGCTTACCGAAACAAGCAGCTTCCCCTGCAAGAACTGGAGGAGAGTGCCGCACGGATCAAGAGATTGAAATTAAAGAGGGAAAAAAGATTTGAGGGGGGAGAACCCGCGGCTGAAAAAGAAGGCGCCATCCTGGCTGCCCGAATCTGCCGGGAATCCGTCCAGGTTATCCAAGATGAGAGAAGACTAGTGCCGCTAAAGAGCGGAGAAAAAAGAATCGGCGTTATCTTTCCTCAATTTTCCTTTTTCGATTCCAAGATCATGGTGGAAAAGGAAGTTTTGCAGGAAAAGGAGTTCGTCCGCAACGAGTTTCGGAAATTTGGTCTTAATCCGGAGATGCAAATTGTCTCCATCGAGCCGGCGGAGGAAGAAATTCAAAAGGCCGTGAACCTGGCAAAAAACTCGGACCTGACCATCCTTTTCTGCTTTGACGCGCATCTTTATCCTTCCAATAAAAAACTTTTAGATTCGATCCAAGATACCGCCAAAGAGTTGGTGGTTGATCTTTTGCGGGACCCGTATGACGCGGCCTATATTAAGGAAGGCGTCGCCTGCCTGACCGATTTCGGCTGGAGAGCCTGCCAGATCAAGGCTGCCATTGAAAAAATTTGTGTTTCTTCCTTTTCCGGTTAAATAAAGGGAGGCAGGTCAAGGGCCGGGCTGGCTCTCGCCGTCATAATCGCCTTTTTTTTCTGGCCCCAACGATCTGAAATGAAGGAGGTTTCCCCAGTCGTGGCGGGCTCCTCACCTCCCCGGGACCAAGGCTACGTCGGCACGAGCAGTTGCCGGGAGTGTCACGAGAAATTCTACCGGCTCCCAGATAACGCCACGGCCAACTTTAACCTGGGGTTGCTCCTGGCTGAACAGGGCAAACTGAAGGAAGCTGAGGCCGCGTTCCGCACCGCCCTAAAGACTGCCCCCCAGTTCCCCGAAGCGGCCTATAATCTGGGGGTTCTCCTGGCCAAAGACCGTCTCCCGGAAGCTCTCCCATGGTGCCAAAAAGCCCATGAGTGGCAGCCGGAAAATGCCAAGTATACTTTTACGCTGGCTTTCTATTTAAGACAACAAGGGAATCTCCCCCAGGCAATTGCGGTTTTAGAAGGCCAGGTGCGGCAAAACGCGGCCAGCGCCGATATTTACTTCCTTTTGGGGGATCTCTATGAAAAAATGGCCAAACCGGAAGCCGCCAAAAAAATTTACCGGCAGGCCCTGGCAGATGCAGGGCTGCCCCCAGGGGTTAAAAACCATTTCCAAACCGAGCTCCGGGCTCTGACAACCAGAAAAAATCGCCGGTACGCCGGTAGCATTGGATATCAACAAATTGAAATTGAAGATTACTGCCCTGATTTGAAAAGGCGACATAGAGGTCTTTTCCAACTGCCTTTCCACCTCTCTCAAGGAATTGGAAAAGACCAGACGGTATTTTCTCATTCATTGGCAACGAGTTTCTGTCCATAAAGAGCCGCGCCCAGGGCGCCCACCAAGTCGGGCTGTTCCGGAACCTGAATGGATTCTCCCAGGCTTTCTTCCAAGAGGGTTCTGATGCAAGGGTTATGGGCCACGCCACCGGCGAAGAGCACGGGCGGCGTCACCCCCACCCGGCGCAGCATGGCCAGGGTGCGGGAGACGATGGCCAGGTGCAGCCCCATGGCGATATTGGCCGGACTTTCGCCCCGGGCCATGAGGCTGGTGGCCTCGCTCTCCGCGAAAACGGTGCACATGCTGCTGATCTGGATGCGCCTGTCGGCTTGCAACGCGAAGTCGCCGAATTTCTCCAGGGGCACTTGCAGGGCCACGGCCATGAACTCCAGGAATTTCCCGGTGCCCGCGGCGCAGCGGTCGTTCATTTCGAACTTGGACACCGTGCCGTCCATGGTCAGGGCAATGGCCTTGGTGTCCTGACCGCCGATGTCCAGGATGGTGCGCACTCCGGGAAACAGGCGCCGGGCCCCCAGGGCGTAGGCCTGAATCTCCGTGATCGCGGCAATCTCGGGGTGATCCAGATTTTCCAGCAGGAGTTTCCTGCCGTAGCCGGTGGCCACAATCCTGGCGGCCCGCACCCGGTCCAGCAAACTCCGGCATTGGCCCAGAGGATCGAAGGTGGTGGGGAGCAGGTCCCAGTGCACCACCTGGCCGTCCTGGAGAAGAACCAGCTCAATGGAGCGGGAGCCGATATCGATACCCGCCACCAGGGGACTGTTCGCCGTCACCGGTTCTTACCCATTATAACAACTCGTGAACCAGCCGATCCCGGGCTTCGTCCAGAAGCGCACAGGCCCGTTCCAGGATTTTTACCGCCCGGGGTGAAGCGCCGCCAGGTCCGTCGGCATTGTCCAGGGCCACCTGGACGAAAGCGAGGCTTTCCGTCATCAGCGCGGTTTTCAGTTCATTCACCCGGTGCCGGTCCTGGAATCCCGGGTGGAGGTGCAGAGGGATGATCGGGGCCTTGTTAGAAGTCATGCAGTAACCACCTTAACGCACCATTTCCAAAAAGGCCTCTACCCGGGTCTTGAGCTGCTCCACGTCCTCCATGCTGTAATCCGTTTCGATGCTGAGCATGGGGATGCCCGCCGCTTCCAGGGCCCGGCCTACCTTGAAGGCCTCGATGGCATAAGGCTGGCAGAAGTTTAGGGCAAAATGGATCACTCCCTTGACCTGGAGATCCTTCGCCATGGAAACGATGTTTTGGAGCCGCTCCTTATTTGGGGTGAAACAGGCGCAGTCAATACGCAGGTAACGGTCCACCAGGGCCTCCAGCATCTCCTCCATGGTGTCGCCGGATTCGTCCACCAAATCCCGGATATTCCTGGTGCCGATACAGGACTCTTCGCCTATGATGACCGCGCCGGAGGATTCCACGATATAAGGAAGCTTCCAGTTGGGCACGGCCATGGGGCAGCCGGAGAGCATGAGCCGCGGGGTCCCGGACGGGACGACGCCTTCTCCGGCTTTCACCCGCTTTTCCAGTTCATCGCACAGCTCCCCGATTTTGGCGGTAAAGCGGACCGGATCGTCATAGAAGCTCACCTGGTTGATGAGCAGCACGTCCCGCCCGGAGATGGGGGTGGGGACCGCAGTCCGGAGTTGGTTGAGACGTTGCAACACCCGCCGCCGGCGGTTCCCCAGCTTGATGGCTTCTTTGAGTCTGGCCGCGGTAATCTCCTTGCCGGCAACCTCTTCGATTCTCTCTTTAAAGCGCCGGACTTCCGCCTTCCACAACTCCCGGTCGCAGGTCTGCTTCATCTGGGGAATTTCCATGACGTAGACCGGGGCGTACTCGTCGAAGATTTCGTAAGCTTTTTTCTTGCCGTCGCAGGTGGTCTCCCCCACCACCAGGTCGCAGGACTCGATGAAGGGGCAGAGGCGGGAGAGTTTAAAGCCCACAAAGGACTTAATCAAGGCACAGGTGTTTCGGGGCAAAATCTTCTCCGCCGCTTCCTTGCCGATTTCGGCCCCGGCGCACAGGCCCACGCAGACGGCGTCCGCGGCCAGCACCAGCTCTTCCGGTACAAAGACGCAAAAGGTGCCGATGACCTTGCGCCCTTGGGCCTTGGCCTCTTGGAGTTCCTTGATGCGTAGGCCGTGGACCTCGGACAGCACGAAATCCAGGTATTCCATGCCTTTGAGGCGGCCTTCCTGGGTCAGGTAGATGTCTCCGTAAAATTTGCCCAGGACCTGCAGCAAGCCCTCATGGGCGGCCAGGTCCAGGTTGAGTTTCTCCCACATGTCGTCGTAGGGGGTTGGCATAAATTCACTCTCCTCTTATGGTTGGCAGGGAGTCGGTCGCATAAAGCCTGAAGAGACGCGGCGATGCCCCTGACCTGATCGTGGTTATAATGTCTGGAAAAACCACGATGTCTTTTATCCTTTGCTTCTTCTCTGCCGGATGCTCATTGCGTCTTCCAGATAAACTGGTATTTGAAAGTCGCCGGCTCCAGCCAATCAAGGGTACGGGTCCCCACCTGGGCAAAGGGATAGCCAAAGGTGTTGAGAGCTTCGCCGCTCTGCGGTGGGTTCAGTATGAGATCCCGGCCCTCCGCAAGTTTGATACGGTATTGATCAATGCCGCCCCAGAAATACTCCTCATAGGCCCTGGTCTTCGGGTCTTTCGGCTGTAACTTCTCCACCAGCATGGCTTTGCGTACATCGGCAGGGTCCACCGGCACCCAGCCATAACCGGGTAGGTAAAATTCAGCCCAGCAATGCTGGTATTGGGTGATATCTTCCTCGGGCTTCTTACCCAAACGGAGGCCGAAGATTTCCCGGGCCGGCACTCCTGCCGCCCGGGCGAGGGCGACATAAACCGAAGAGATATCAGTGCACTTGCCGCCGGGTTTCTTCAGCAGCGCGCAGACATCCCCCGTACCGCAGCCGCGGGTATCTGGGTCGCGGTACATGTTTTGGCAGATCCAGTCATAGATGGCCTTGGCTTTGGCTTGGACCGTGTTCTGCCCCTTGGTGATGGTATTCGCCAGTTTCTTGACTTCGCCATCAATGGGCCCAAGCTTGGTGGCTTTCAGATAAGCCTGGTAATCGGCCGGGTCCCAACAGGTTTCTTTGGTGGGGAAATTACGACGCAGGACCTCTTGACGCTGGGCATGAAAAGATAAGGTCAATTTACGGCTCTTGGCCCCCTTGTCCCATGAGGCAAAAAGAATGGGATTGCCATGCCCAGGGTCGGTATAGACCGCGGAGGCTCTAAAGTCTCCGGTGACCTTGACCTCGCTAATGAGTTGGTCTTGATCTGATACAGGGTAGGGAATCCAGAGCCTTACCTCTTCGCCAGCGGGCTGCGCCGAGATGTCGAAGTTCATTGTAACCAGACCCGATTGACCGGCGGCCCAGACTATCTCCGCCAACAGTAGGACCCACAGAATACCGAGCAAATAACTTAATTTCCGCATCTATACCTCCGGTTTTGGCCGAAGCAATTATGCTGGCCTCATTTTTGTTCTGGTATTCCCAGTCCTTATTCCTCCAGGATCAGGGCGTCGGCCACCATCTCCCAGATGTACTTAACTTCGATGTCCAGTTGGAACTTAGGCTTCAGGTTCTTCATGATCTGGTCCCGGCAGTTGGAGCAACCGGCGATGACCAGGTCCGCGCCCGTGGCCCGGATGTCTTCGGCCTTGAAGCTGCCGTGCTCCGTCTTTTCCTTCTCAAAGGGGCCCGGCCAGTTGCCCGCGCCCGCGCCGCAGCAGAAAGCTTCCAGGCGGTTGTGGGGCATCTCCCGGAAGTTCTGCATATCAATGCAGTAGGAGATAATCTTCCGGGCTTTCTCGAAGTTGGAGTCGTCGCCGAAGGTCATGTAGGCCGAGCGGCCGTGTTTACAGGAGTCGTGCCAGGTGACGATGCGGCCTGCGCCCAATCCACCGATTCCCAGTTCTTGGAAGAAGTGGTCCAATCGGCCTTGGCGGCATAAAAGATTTTCCACCACCACTTCATGTCGTCAGGTTCGGCGTAAGCCTCCTTGGAGTTCTGGAAGTGGAGGTAGTCCGCGCCCACCTTCTCCACCGGGGTGATAAAGCCGGGGCAGCACTCCTCGGCCAGTTCCTCGCCCAATTCCTCCAATAGGGTGACGTAGTCGTCTTCGGGGATGCCCATGTTGTTCCCAGTCCTGAGGCACATGTCCACGCCCTTGTGGAGCACGCCGGGGACCCGCTCCCGGGGCCGGGCCGCCTTGGCCGCGCCCCAGACCTTAATCAGCTTGACGCCCATGGGGCAGCCGATTTCGCAGCGCTGGCAGCCGGTGCAGATCCAGACGAAGCGGGAATCGATGAGCTCCTGGTCCAGTCCAAACGCGGCCATGCGGATGGCCTTGCGGCAGTCCAGACCCTCGTCTTTAGTGCTCTCCATGCCGGTCAGGGGGCAGCCGCCGGAGCAGGTGCCGCAGGTGAAACAGGCATTCATGTGGGATTCCGGGAGAATATCGCGAAAAATGCTCTTCTGTCGCTTTTCGGCCAGAGTGCTTAAGTCTATAGTGCCCATAAATTATCTCCTCCTTGCTGTTTGCTGGTCAGATTGCAGGTGGTTATCGAGTCATTGGCCTGATTATCCACAGCCATTCATGCCGCCAATTTCTCCACCTTCACCGCGCAGACTTTGAATTCCGGGATCTTGGCCACCGGATCGCAGGCCGGGGTGCGGGTGGTACGAAAACCCATAAAAACCCTCCTCCTAAACCGCGATGTCGGCCCTTGGCTGGGTTGCCAGCCAGGCGGCCCGGGCTTCTCGATTCACCGGGTTGGGCCCCAGCTTCTGGGCCCTTTCGTACATTTCCTTGCAGACCCCGGCAAATTTGGGACCCTCTCCGGAGCTGACGTGGAACATTTCCAGCCGCTCCGGTTCGATGCCCATGGCCGCCAGGTCTTTTTTCAATTTGTTGACCCGCTTCTTGGCCCTGATATTACCGGCCAGGTAGTGGCAGTCTCCTTCGTGACAGCCGGAAAGGAATATCGTGTCGAACCCTAATTCAAAGGCTTTGAGGATATGCAAAATGTCCACCCGCCCGGTGGGGGTATTGCAGACGCATGGCGCCTGCCAGGTCGGCCCCGGCATACGAACACCAACGGCAACATATCCCCAGTATTCTGGGAAACTCTGGCTCTTTCATTTCTTCTCCTTCTGTTAATTTTTCAGGCTGCATTACCGGCAGCCGATCGTTGGTCCAGCCAGGCGGTCCCCACCGGATTGGTTCCCTGCTTCTGCGATTTCATGGGTTCACCTGTAGATCATGGATTGGGTTAATAGATTTATGAAAATGAGGTCCAAGGCCTCGAAATATACCGGTCCGGAGAAACGCTGGACGCCTTGGCCGGCCGATGCGGGCAATCTTGCCCCATCCACGCCGCCAAAACCTTCCAGGCGCGAGAAAACGCAGAAATACCTAAAGATTCAGGCGATTATCGAATCCAGGTCTAACAGGCTGGAGCTACTGCAGGGAGGTGGAAACTTGGGGTGGTTTTACCTTAAAGGAGGGAACGCAGTTCTTGCAAAGCTAACTAGAATCAAACCCTGATCCCAGGTGATCCGCCCCGTCCCTTTCCAGCCTAATGGGTATCGAGAGCCTTGCCAAGGCTCCGCGGTCGCCTGAGCTTCAGGATTTCACCTTAATGGGAATCATTGGCCGATACACCCGGAATCACCTCCTTTTTGGGAAATTAAAAGCATTATAGAGGATAAGAAATCTAATTCAACAATTTTTGAGGGTATCCACATGCTTTGCCACTCTCCATCGGTTTCAAAAACTTCATCAGGCTTGGGATGGAAAAAATCGCACCTGCCACAAGCTCTCTCTTCCATGGGTATGCTCCTTAAAATTCCATCAATAATTTTGTCCTTGATGAGGATAGCGGAAGGGGCGAATTGGTCCAGGTGTGGGGAATAGCGTGGGGAATGATTTTGCTAAAAAATTAATTTCGGATAACTTATTGATATAATTTGGCGTCCCTTCATAGAAGATTTTCGAACTTTCTGTCTCCACAAAAGAAGGGAATTTCCAAGCTATCTTCTCCTTTTCGATCCATGATTGGCAGAACTTTCTCACGGTTAATCATCATGAGCCCTGGGCCATGGCCAGGCCCGACAAGTTCATCGCCCTCATCAAGATCTTCAAAGACGCGGAGACGGTGAAATACGCCGACATGGGCTGCCGCATAATCTCAGACTAATATTAGGACACATGGTCTTTGAAGGCTTTCCCTGGATTTCACCTGCCATTTTGCGCCTTTCTTTTATTTAGAGTTAAGGTTCCACAGTTTGCATGGAGAGGTGAGGTGGCTCCTCAAAGCGGAGGGGGAGCCTGATGGTTACTTTCGTCCCTACGCCCACCTGACTTTCCAGATTGATAGACCCCCGGTGCTCATCCACAATCTGGCGAATAAAGACCATGCCCAGGCCAGTGCCGCCGATTACGGTCGTATAAAAGGGCTCGAAAACCTTTTCCACGACCTCTGGCGACATACCCTTGCCTGTGTCCTGGATCGTTAAAAGAACAAACTCCCTTTCTGCTATGGTCGTGACCTTGATTTCCCCACCCGGCGCGGTGGCTTCAATGGCGTTGCGCAACAAATGGGTAAAGGCAACCCTAATAAGGTGCCTGTTCAGGCGTCCGATGATAGGTTGGGGATGGAACGCCTTTATCAAGTGAATATCATTTCCCTTAATTTCGGATTGCAGCATGTCCAGGACATCTCGGATAATTTCATTGAGATCCTCCTGGGTAAAGAAAGCCTCTTTTCTTTGAGCTAGGGCCTCAAATCGCTGCACCATCTGTTCCAAACGCTTTGCTTCTTCCACAATGGCTGCCGCCCAATTTCTAGCAGGCTCGTTGAGAGTTGCCTTTTTGAGAAGTCGATTACTGAAACCCCCAATGACAAAGAGCGGATTGCGAATGCCATGCGCCATCCCTAAAGCCATTTCTGACATGGTGCGCTCCATGATCAGGGCTTCCATTTCCTGATTGAGGGTCAGAACCTCTTGGCTGGTTTTTTCCAGTTCCTTGTAGGTCGCCTCCAATTGTGCCGTGCGCTCCCGAACCCGTTTTTCCAGTTCGGCTTCCCGATTCTCCAGTACTTCAGCCATATTATCGAAGGCTTGGGCCAGCCGGTTGATTTCCCCTCTTTTGTCAGTCAAACCGGTCCGCGCCCCCAGGTCGCCTGCGGTAATTCGCTCTGCAGTGTTAACTAGAATATTTATCTGGCGCATCACAAATAGATAGCCAGAAAACCGGGCCAGGAGCAGCACCAAAATGGTTACCCCGCATAAGGCGATTAAATTGCGGAATAAAATTTTATTTGCTTGCGCATACAAGACTTCCACAGGGATATCAACACTGACGAACCCTTCCTGCATCTCGCCAAGGGGCGTAAAAACATGGAGTCGCGAGACGCCGTCAAGGCCGAGGGTTTGCACCGTGCCTTGGCCTTGCGGCTGCATAACAGAGACAATGGAGTCGGGCATAGTTTTACCAACCCAAGGCATAGGGTCCGGATAACGCCCCATGATAGTCCCGTGGAAATCACTAATAGTAACCACCGAACCATGTGGAAGCCGGGCCTCGGCAGCCAGCCGGTCTAATTCCACGTCCAATGCGGCAAAGACTATCGCCTGCACTTGTCCAGCCTCATCGTGGACGGGGTAGCCTCCATTCAGCGATAGTTTCTTGGTTATCCGGCCAATCTGTAATTGGCCTAGGGCAAAATCCTTAGTTTTAAGGGCTTTTTGAAACCAGCTTCTATCGCTACAATTAACCGGGCCAGGTAAAGGGAGCCCACTGGCAAAGATGTTGCCCTGTAAATCCGCGATGCCCAGGTTAAGATATTGGGGATGCTTCTGTAAGAGAAAAGCGAAGAGGGCCGAGGAAGCGGCGGGGTCGCGCCGCCGCACTTCCGGAAAGCGTGAGAGGGCCGCTAGCAATTGGTGGGCATCGCGTTCGACCCGTTTCTGAAACATTGACACATTACGGGAAAGTTGATGTAGATTTTCTTCCATTTCGGCAACGGCTTCTCGGCGTTGCTGAAAGTTAACATAAAGGATCATTCCCAGGAGAGGCAATAAAGAGAGGAATACGATAAGAATAATCCTAAAACGTAAGGTGCTGAAAAAACCACGCATAATACTCCTCGGACTTGACTTGTGCTGGCTAAAGTAGATTTGTATCTAAGGTCAATTTGTATACAGTATTTATTTACCTTAATTAAATTATACTCGCGGCTAACTCCCTCACCATTATCCTGGGTTATACGTTTTAAAGACTATTATGCAAGTCACGGGACTCTGGTACGAATTAAACTACCTTTTTTGACCGCGTCAGCTTCAACATGCTTTTTTATTATAACTCGATCCTTTATATTTGCAACAGTGACATGAAAGGGTCGCCTGGCCCAAACGATGCTGATGGAACGCTGCTATCTATGGAACCTGCTTTGCCCACCACCACGGGCGATGCCCAGTTCAAAGTAGTCTTCGATGCCATCCGCCAATTGATGGCGCCTCCGGAACCCAAGCGCCGCCGGATTGGATTCCATAGGGATGAAGGTTGAGGTAATGCATTAACTGGTTGATAGAGACAGACGGAGATCATACTTAGAAAGTGTAGCAAGTTGGAAAGAAAAAAAGAAGGGTTAGCCGTGATTAGCTAACCCATTGATTTTCATTGGCATCCCTTTATTGAAGATTTTAGAACTTTCTGCCTCACCGCGCCGGATATTTTTAGCTTTCCATTCCCTGGCTTAGCCTGGTCTACCACTCTGTAAAATACAAGAATTTGAAGCCAACTTCGCGGCCCCAGGCCATCAGCGTCTTGGCCCCATGAACTGGTGCTTTATGGAAATGGGCGCGCTGGTAGTGGAAGAAGTGAAATGGTAACAATCGCGCCCCTGGGCGACCTCGTTGAGATTACGACCAAAAACTACCGGCTCTATCTTAGTAAAAGTGAAGCCAGGGGTATAGTCGTGGAGGCATTGGCATGAAGAATTTGGCCATAGTCAAACGTGCCCCATGGCCTTAATGAGCCTGGGATTATTGACAGGCTTTGATTATTAAGGTTTAATGATTATTTGATCAGCAAGAGATTCCGTAAGGATTTGCCCCTTCGCCATAAGCTATTACCCCTGTTAGAAATCAAGAATGATTGAACTTTTTGTAAAGCTATTCGAACGCCTGGGAATCCTGGCAATTATTTTCATCTTTTCCCTGCGGCTTTCTGCGGTCAAAAGGCTGCTCCTCGGCAAAGCCACCGCCTGGGAAAAGGTGATCCTGGCCCTGGTCTTTGGGGCCATTGGCATAGCCGGCACCTACATGGGGATTCCCATCCAGAACGCCATTGCCAACTCCAGGGTTATTGGGGTTACCCTCGGGGGCATCCTGGGAGGACCTCTGGTTGGCCTTTTTGCCGGCATCATCGCCGGAGGCCATCGCTTTTTAATCGATATCGGCGGCTTTACCGCGGTGGCCTGCGGCCTGGCCACCGTGACTGAAGGCTTCCTGGGCAGTCTGCTTTATCATCGGCTTAAGCGGCGGCCCTTTGATGCCGTGGTGGCCCTGGCTTGCGGAGTTTTGGTGGAGATCCTGCAGATGGCCATCATCCTCCTGGTGGCCAAGCCTTTTGAGGCCGCCCTCGGCCTGGTCCAAGTGATCGCCTTGCCCATGATTGTGGCCAACGCTGTAGGACTGGCGGTCTTCGTGGAACTGGTGGATTCCGTTTATCGGGAGCAGGAGCGGGTGGGGGCTTATCAGGCCCAGACCGCACTTAGGATTGCCTTGAAAACCCTGCCGATCTTAAGAAGCGGCCTCAACCATCATTCCGCCGCCAAGACCGCCCAAATTATTCTGGAGATGACCGATCTGGATGCTGTAGCTCTCACCGACAAGGTCAATATTCTGGCTCACCAAGGGATCGGCGAAGATCATCATCTTTCGGGGCATCCCATTTTGACTGCCGCCACCAAATCCGCCCTGGCCGAGGACAGTATCAGCGTCCCGATGACCAAAACGGAGATAGGCTGTTCCCATGACCATTGTCAACTCAGCTCATCCATCATTGTGCCTCTTCGGAAGTGGGACAGAGCCATAGGTGCTTTAAAGCTTTATCGGATAAAGGGAACAGCCATCAGCCCCCTGGATATGGAACTGGCAGACGGCCTGGCGCACCTGTTTTCTCAACAACTTGAGTTGTCCGAGGTGGAAAACCAACGCAAGCTGGCAAAAGAGGCGGAAATCCGGGCCCTTCAGGCCCAGATCAATCCGCACTTCTTGTTTAACGCCATAAATACCATTATCAGCTATACCAGAACCAAACCCCAAATGGCCACCGACCTCCTGGTGAAGTTGGCGGAATTCCTGAGGAAGAACACCAATCCCGGCCTTGACCAGGTTCCCCTGGCCACTGAACTGGAGCATTGCCAGGCCTATATCGCCATAGAAACGGCCAGATTTGAAGACCGGGTGAAGGTCAACTATGAGATTGACGAAGAATTGCTGGATTATAAGCTCCCGCCCTTGATCCTCCAGCCGCTGGTGGAAAATGCCTTAAAGCACGGCATACTTCCCCGTGAAGAAGGGGGAGAAGTCATTGTCGGCGCCTATAAGGATGCCGGCTTCATGAAAATATTCGTCCAGGATAACGGCATCGGCATGTCCCAGGCCCAGGTCAACTCAATTTTCTCCAGAAATCCACAAGATAAGTCCCATAAAGGAGCCGGCATAGCCCTGAAAAATATCAATGCCCGGCTTGTGGCGCTTTACGGCGCCGAGCATGCCCTGACCATTGAAAGCGCCCCGCAGCGTGGGACAATGGTATCTTTTTCCATACCGCTGGCTTGAACCGTGGTCCTGAAGATCTTTATCATCGATGACGAAGCCCCGGCCCGCCGGGAGCTGCGCTATTTGCTGGAGCAGTTAGACAGGATTGACATTGTGGGCGAGGCCCCCAATGCCACCTTGGGGCTTAAGGGCATTCGAGAAACCAGACCCCACCTGGTCTTTCTGGATATTCAGATGCCCGGGGTAAACGGCCTGGAATTGTCCCGCTTCCTGGCAGAATTGCCCGAGAAACCCGTCCTGGTATTTGCCACCGCCTTTGAGGAATATGCCTTAAGCGCTTTTGAAGTGGAGGCCTTTGACTATTTATTGAAACCTTTCTCCCTGGAAAGGGTGAAAAAAACCATCGATAAGGTCGCCCGAGTCTTGCAGGAAAGGCAGCCCGCGGCTGAGAAACGAGAACCCGCTGATAGGGCCAAAAAGATTATTCTATATAAGAAAGACCGGATCTTTCCGGTGTCACCGGAAAAGATCGTTTTTGCCAGGGCGGTGGAGGGGGACATTTGGGTGCATACCCTGGAGGGGAAATATCACACCAGGTCTTCCCTCAACGAACTGGAACATATTTTGGCCGGCTCCGGGTTTATCAGAGCCCATCGGAGCTCACTGATAAATGCCGATCAGGTGGTGGAAATCATCTCCTGGTTTCATAGCAGTTACAAACTGATTATGAATGATAAAGAAAGGACCGAGATCCTGGTGAGCCGACACAAGGCCAAGGAATTAAAAAAGCACTTTCATCTCTAAAACCATTTAACCATTCAATCCTACCACTCATCTCGCAAAAACGCCCACTGACCATTTTTCCATTCCTCTCCCCTTAAGCCCATTTTATCATTACGATAAGGAATAAGAAGATTCGCTCTTTCGAGAAAAGGCCCATTTTTGGGATTATCCTCGGGAATCTGTTGGGATTATGCATCACCATGGAGAACAATCATGGATTTAGCGGTACTGAGAAAAAACGCTAAAGAAAAATTAAAGGGTTATTGCCGAGTCTGCCCGGTCTGCGACGGCCGGGCCTGTGCCGGCGAAGTGCCAGGCATGGGGGGAGTCGGTACTGGCAGTGCTTTTCGGGCCAACCTGGAAGCCCTGGGCAGTTATCGTTTTAATATGCGGACCTTACATGAGGTAAAAGTGCCGGACACCTCTTTCGACCTTTGGGGGGAAAAGCTCTCGATGCCCATTCTGGCCGCGCCGATGACCGGGGTCTCGTACAATATGGGCGGTAAACTTTCTGAAGAGGATTTCCTCCAGGAAATCGTAGCTGGATCACTTTTGGCCGGTACCCTGGGCATGTCTGGCGACGGCGCCGCTCCGGAAATGTATCACGGCGGTCTGAAAGCCATCGCCAGCCACAATGGGCGGGGCATTCCTTTTATCAAACCCCGGGAACAGGGGGACGTCATCAAATACATCAGGGCGGCCGAATCCGCCCAGGCCATGGCAGTCGGCATGGATATAGACGGGGCCGGTCTGATTACCATGGCCCTCAAAGGCCAACCCGTGGGTCCCAAAACCTTTCCGGAAATCAAAGAACTGCTTGCGGCGACGCGGCTTCCCTTTATCCTCAAGGGAATTATGACCCCTGAGGAAGCGGACATGGCCCTGGAGGCCGGCGCTGCCGCTATCGTGGTCTCCAACCATGGGGGGCGGGTGCTCGATCACACCCCTGGGGCGGCCGAGGTTCTTCCCCCAATCGCGGCTCGAGTCAAGGGCAGGCTGCTGATTTTTGCTGACGGCGGGGTGCGTTCTGGCAGCGATGTCCTCAAGCTCCTGGCCCTGGGGGCCGATGCGGTTCTCGTCGGCCGGCCGCTCGTTATCGGGGTCATGGGCGGCGGCCGGGAAGGGGTGGCCTTTTTATTCAATAAATTGAAAGGCGAACTTATTCAGGCGATGCTCTTGACCGGAACTGCGCATGTCAAAACGGTGGCCCGAGCTATTCTTTATAGTCATTAACAGGGGGCTTGCCAAAATCTCCTCGATTCCTCAAGCCCCCGTTGAGATGGCTCAAGGGAATGATCAGGACATAATAAGGAATCAAGTAAAGGGCTGCCAAGACCGAGGTCAGGGGATCATTCAAATAATTGCCCAAAACGATGACGAGGACGTTATTAATCCAGCTCAAGGCACCGGCCGCCGCGGTCCTTTCCGGGGGCGGGCTGGACCAGAACAATAGCACTCCAAAAGTTGCCAGAAAGGCCCCTAAACCAAAGCTAATCAGAATCGAGATAACTACCTGAGATTGGTTGGCTTTTAAGAAAGGAGCATAGAGACCAAAGGCGCCCAGGTTCATGGCGGCGAAAAGGACCAGGGATAGGGGGTAAGAGTGCTTCTCCAGCCAGGCTGACAGCCTTGGTAACAACCGCCGGGAGAAACCGGAGGCCAGAAGCGGAACGAAGATCATGGTGGCCATGAGTCCGGCCAGGCCCATCAGGTCGAAATTCAGCTCCTTGCCAACCAGGACTTTGACCATAAGTGGCAGGGTCAAGGGCAATAATAAAGTGGTAACCACCGTCATGGCCAGTACCAGAGGAATGTTGGCCCCTACTAAACCGGTAAAGAAGGGGGCCGACAACCCGGTAGAGACCCCAGCCAACAAGAGTAGACCCAGGGCGTAGGCCGGGATAAGTTTTATAACCAAGGGATAGATTATTAAGGGCAACATTATCAGCTTGGTCAGGATTAACAGGGCCAGCTTGACGGGATATTGTCGCAGGGTATCCCAAATGGCGGACGGAAAAACCTTGAGGAAGGCCAAGAAAAGCAAACCCATAAGGATCCATGGCAGGAAGGCGCCTAACTTACAGACCTCATTGGGCCAGATAACACCTGCCGCCATGCTGTTGAAGACCACTATCAAAAGAACTATATCTTTAATTCTGAGCATTAATGCAATCCAGTAGATATTACTTGATATTCTTTAAAAGAAAAAGTCCTCTTAACCACTTATGGTGTTACAATAAGTTCAAGTAACGAAAGGTGTTAAAGGAACTAAAGATAATATGCGGGGAACATTTGGAAAGACATAGCGAAGACCCTGGCTCACAATAATGTATATTTTACATTGGGGAGAGTAAAGGTCAAGATAAAAATACCACCCGCCCCTATTTTGTTGAATACTACTATTATATCCCCGATGTCCAGGGGCGGCAACTCTAGCATTGCATCCTAATTATGTGTTAACAGTTTAGAAGGAGGATATCATGTTTAAAAAACTCTTGGTTCCGTTGGATGGCTCGGAATTGGCGGCAAAGATCCTGCCGCAGGTAGAAGGGCTGGCCAAAGCATTTGACGCCCAGCTTACTCTGATAACCGTGGGCTCTGCCGAGGTAGGCGAGATCGAGGAGTCTTCCCCAGAGGCCATGAAAGAGGCGATAGCCAAGTTGCCGGCGGTAAGCTATTTGAAGCAAACCGCCAGCGCCTTGAAGTCCAAAGGCATTAATGTTACCTGGGTCTATAAGCAAGGCATGCCGGCGCGGGAGATCATTGCCTATGCCGCGGACCACCAGGTGGACCTCATTGCCATGGGCACGCATGGCGCCGGCGAGGTAGCCTGGGTGCTGGGCAGTGTGGCCGAAAAAGTTGTCAGCCATGCCCCGGTCCCGGTGCTTCTACTGCGGGTCTTGGAAGCTAAACCGCCTATCCTTAAAAGTGAAATCTACTATCTTTCTCATTAGTTAGCTCTAGCCAATAAAGGAGGAATGGGGTAAATGAACGCTCTAACCTTGGTGTTTGTTTCGTTGTGTGTGTTTGCCATCGGCTACCGGTTTTACGGCTTATTCATCGCCAACAAAGTTCTGGGACTGAAGGTGGATAGGCTGACGCCAGCGGTGAAACTGGCCGATGGCATTGATTACGTCAAGACCAATAAATATGTGCTCTTTGGGCATCATTTCGCGGCCATCGCTGCGGCCGGCCCGCTTTTGGGGCCGGTCCTGGCCGCCCAGTTCGGATATCTGCCGGGCGCTCTGTGGATCATAATCGGCGCGGTAATCGCCGGCGCGGTCCATGACATGGTCGTCCTCTTTGCCTCGGTCCGGCATAAAGGTCAAAGCCTGGCAAAAATTGCCGAAAACGAAATCGGCAAGACCGTTGGCACCGTGGCTTCCATAGCCATCCTCTTCATCCTCATTCTTACCCTGGCGGGTCTTTCCATCGCCGTGGTCAACGCCATGTTCGCCAGTCCCTGGGGGACTTTCACGGTATTTTCAACCATGCCCATCGCCCTCTTGATGGGGATCTATCTGCATGTCTGGCGGCATGACGACGTGCTTGGCGCCAGTATAATCGGTGTCGTCCTGCTCGCGGCGGCGGTGTTTGCCGGTCCTTATGTGGTGGCACATCCCACTCTGGCCGCCATCTTCACCTTATCCAAAAAACAGATATCAGTTATTATTCCGATCTATGGCTTTATCGCTTCGGCTCTGCCGGTCTGGCTGCTCCTTTGCCCCCGGGATTACCTCTCCACCTACCTTAAGATAGGGACCGTCGTCATGCTGGCCCTGGGAATTATCTGGGTGCGGCCGGAGTTCCTGATGGAGCCGGTCACCAAGTATGTCAGCGGGGGCGGCCCCATAATTCCCGGCGCGGTTTTCCCCTTTGTCTTTATCACCATTGCTTGCGGCGCCATATCTGGATTCCATGCCATCATCGGCACCGGCACCAGCCCCAAGATGATCGGTAATGAACGAGATGTTTTATTCGTAGGCTACGGCGCCATGCTGGTGGAAGGCTTTGTGGCCATTATGGCCCTGGTTTCCGCCTGCGTCTTGGTTCCGGCAGACTACTTCGCCATTAACACCCTGCCGGCAGTCTATCAGAACCTGGGTATGACTCCGGTTAATCTTCCCGAACTTTCCCAGGCGGTGGGGGAACAGGTGGCGGGTAGGCCGGGCGGCGCTGTTTCTCTCGCCGTCGGCATGGCCTATATCTTCTCTTCCATCCCTGTGATGAAAGGCTTAATGGCTTATTGGTACCACTACGCCATCATGTTTGAGGCGGTGTTTATTCTGACCGCGGTGGATACCGGCACCCGGGTCGGGCGGTTCTTTCTCCAGGAAATGATTGGGAAACTCATTCCCAAGTTCCTGGAACGGGGATGGGTGCCCGGCATCATCATCACCAGTCTCCTCTTTACGTTCTCCTGGGGGTATCTGGTTTACACCGGCGATATTTCCACCATC
Source organism: Deltaproteobacteria bacterium (assembly GCA_016208235.1). GTDB lineage: Bacteria > Desulfobacterota > Desulfobaccia > Desulfobaccales > 0-14-0-80-60-11 > SURF-52. The sequence goes on along the minus strand of JACQYN010000066.1, from coordinate 4,975 downwards.
TGGCCGCTGTTTGGCATGAGCAACCAGCTCTTGGCGTCAAGCGGCCTCATCATCGGTACGACCATGATCATTAGGATGAACAAGGCCCGATACGCCTGGTGTACCGCCGTGCCGGGGATTATCATGGCCTTTATCACCATGATCGCCGGATACCAAAATGTTACCGCCAACTTTCTTCCCAAAAAGCTGTATCTGCTGGCGACCTTATCCGTGATCATCATGATTCTCATGGTCATTGTCTTTATCGGGGCGTTTAAAAGATGGTATGAACTCCTGAAGGTAAAAACCCCGGTTTTGGACGAATACGGCGAGCAGGTGCTGGAGGTGGCGCCGGAATAAGGGGGCGCCGACTTTTAAGAGCTGGATGGTCGACAGGCTTTCACCGGGGAGATGACTGGCATCGGTTGGCCTGGAATACCTCGGTCTGCTGGCTGGCCGGTCGTCAATCCGCCTCCTAGTTCGGAACTCCCCAGTTTTCATAGCGCCATAGGAACAATATAAAACCCCTTGAAATATCAAGGGGTTATTTTTTCGTGGCGCCCTTTATAGAAGATTTTCGAACTTTCTGTCTTACCGCTCCGGACTTTTTAGCGCTTCCTCCTTCACTGACAGAGGCTGGTTTGGGACTCGGTTAAATCCACGTCTAAGGGCAAAAAAGCGGCATAACCACCAGGGCCACGGGATAACCTCTTGTGGCACTGACAACCGGGAGGGGAGGCGTCGGTTAGCGGAAAGCTGCCGGCGCTTTTTTGTTGAGCACGAGAAATACCTATGCTATGGATTCCAGTAATGCATATCGACTCCCTCACCGGCAAGGCTTACCTCCATGACTGGGACCGAGATCTCAATCATATCCACTGGGCGGGATAATCTTATGGGCTGGTAAAGACCGCGGTGATGGCGCACAAAATAATGGTTTCTCATTACAGGCCACCCCAATTTAAGAGAATCCAATGCCAGATCTTTTGAGGCGCTGGCTTGTTGACCCCACCGTCGACAAACTCCTCCTGATCCTGGGGGTGTTGTTGGTGGCGCGCCTGGCGGTGTACCTCCTGAACCGTTACCTGGCCCGGGATATCCAGGATCCCCAAACCCGCTATCGCGTCCACAAGTTTCTCTCCCTGGCGGGCTATGCCGCCGTCTTCCTCTTTCTGGCCATCATCTTTCGGGACGTCCTCTCCGGGCTGGTGGTGGGCTTGGGGGTGGCCGGGGCCGGGGCGGCCTTCGTCTTCCAGGAGGTCCTGGTCAACTGCGCCGGCTGGCTGGCCATCTCCTTCAGTCGACTCTATGTCCCCCGGCGACCGCATCCAGGTGGGCGCCATCCGAGGCGACGTCATCGACATCAGCGTCCTGCGCACCACCCTCATGGAGTGCGGCGTCTGGGTGGAGGCCGATCTCTTCACCGGCCGCATCGTCCGCATTCCCAACAGCTCCATCTTCAAGGAGCCGGTGATCAACTACTCCGCCGACTTCCCCTTCCTCTGGGATGAAATCACCGTGCCCGTGAAACACGGCGACGACCACCAGCTGGCCCGCCGCATCCTGGACGACGTGATCAATGAGATCGTCGGCGATTATGTCGGCCACGCCAAAAAGGCCTGGAAAGATGCGGTCAAGAAATACTTCATCGACGCCTCCTTGATCGACTCGGCGGTGACTATGGTCTTCACCGACAACTGGATCGAATTCAAGGTGCGCTATATTGTGGATTACAAGAAGCGCCGCAGCATCAAGGACCGCATCTTCTCCCGCATCCTGGAGGAGTTCGCCAAGACCCAGGGCCGCGTCAGCATCGCCTCGGGCACCTTCCAACTGGTAGACCCACCGGTCTTCCAGGTCCAGGTTTCCTCATCTTCTCCGCCAGGGCAAAAAGCTCCAAGACCATAGGCGTTGTCCTTTTTGTGGCCGCTGGTTTGGACAGGCTTCGGTGACCGTTTGGGGAGCCAAATTTGGATGGCATGTGGGGAATAAAGTGGGGAATCAAAAAGAGAGGGGTTAGGCTGAATGACCTAACCCCTTGAAACCATTTGGCGTACCTTACCGCGCCAGACATTTCAGCTTTTCCCTCTTCCTTAGTGCAAGCCGGGCTGGGTCTCGGTTAAGATAAAAAGTTTAAGCGCCCCTCAGTAGGAAGTCGGTTTAAAACTGTCCTGGTCATGCCTTTGCCGATGTTCACTTGAGAAATTGCCAGGAAGTCAGAGCAAGGTAGAATCTTTGAAGGTCCTTTAAACGAGCGAAAATACGGCAACCACTGTAAATATATGGATTTAATGGCCTTAACATTTTTTGCTTCGATTGCCGGATAGACCATGTTAAAAATATATACTATACAAATTAGCAGTATCTTTCTGTCTACCTGATTAACCCAGCCTAAATCCCTATCCGTCCAGAGAGATGGTGGCCGAGCACGAGCGTCTTGCCGCCCTAAGGAAAACTTACTCCAGAAGAGACCTCCTGTTTAATGGAGGAAAAAATCCGCCGCGACCGTTATCAGCGGGAGCTGCGCACGAAGCTGGCCGAAGCCCTGCAATCCGGAGCGGGGTTTTTCCGGGGCGTGCAGCGGGATGGCTCCTCTCTGGGGCAATCTCTCCCTGAGGTCCTGGGCCGACTCCTGGACTGGGTCATCCCCGACCTCTACCCCAAGTTGGAAATGGGCATCCGTCATCTGAAAGGGACCGAAGCCAATGAATTTCTCACCGCGGCCAATCTGAATGCCTTGCCTACGGTTTTTCACGATGGCGAGCATGGCCTGAACCTGGTGATCAAAGAGGGCGCCAAGTCTGTGCCCCACCTCGTGGTGGAGGCCATAAAGGATGGCGTCATCAAGCGGGTCCAGGAATTGTTCGCTCCGGAAGAAAAAATCGAGCGGGTCCGATTGCCGACCGGTTGTCAGACTCTTTTCCTGTGGAAGGCCGGTTTTTTTAATCTATGGCAAGCTGCCGGGAAGGTAGCCGCTAAAGCAGGACAGCCCTCGTTTGGTCAGGCGCGCGGCCACCGCGGGGTAGAGGATGAGCTCCTCTTGTTCGAAATCTCCCAGGGCCGGGTGGATGGAGGCCAGGCGGTGGCGCAGTCTCTCCCGGGATTCCGCTGGTGAGAAACTTACCATCACTGCGGCATGGCAGTCGATTCCGGCCGCGAGCAGGTGCTCCAGGGCCTTGAGCTGGAGAGCGAAGCCTTCCGGAACGGCTCCGGTAAGGTGCGAGAATTCCTCAGGAGTACAGCCTTTAAGACTGACCCGGGCGAATACCTGCGGGAAGACCGCCAGTTCTTTGGCCCACTGGGCTTCCGCACCCAGGATGATGCCATTGGTCTCCAGGATGAAAGCCAGCTCCTGGGGCAGATGGCGAAGAACCTCTATCAGGTGGGTCATCCCCAGGGTGGGCTCGTTGCCACTAAGGCGCACCTGGGAAAAGCCCTTTTTCCGGGCGATGGCCGCGAGGCGCTCAGCCACTTCCTTCGCCTCATAAAACTGCCCCAACTTTTGCACCTGGTGCAACTGCTCCCAGGCCCAGCAAAAGGCGCAGCGTAGGTTGCACCCTAAGCAGTCGGCGGTGGCGATACCACCATAAAAGCGGGCTGGCCGGAAACGGTAGTACTTGCGCGCGGTCCCCCGGCACACAATCCTGGCTGTCTGCCGGCCTAACTCCAGTGGATCGTACATTGTTCTTAGATACTTTTTAGATAAAATATAACTTAATATTTAATCACCACACACCCCAGACAAAATGGTCCTAACTGCGAGCCTTGCAGCCCCTATGGAGGGCCATCCGGCCCTTTTGGTTGAAAAACTCTCCCATGGCCGAGTGCGCTGTCACACCTGCCTGCGGCGCTGCGTTATTCCGCCGGGAGGCCGAGGGTGGTGCCGCACCCGGGAAAACCGGGACGGCAGCCTTTACAGCCTGATTTATGGACGAGTGGCTTCTTGGTCTCTAAATCCCATAGAAAAGAAGCCGGTCTTCCATTTCCTCCCAGGCAGCATGTGGCTTTCCCTGGGGAGCTTGGGCTGCAACTTTCGCTGCCCTGGCTGCCAGAACTGGGAGTTGGCCCACGCCGACCTGGACCGAAAGCTCAAATACACCCAGTATCTCGGCCCTGAGGAACTGGTAGCCTTGGCGGTCCGTCAAGGAGCCGTAGGAATCTCCTGGACCTTCAACGAGCCGGCCCTGTGGCTGGAGTACATCCTGGACACCGCCCCCCTGGCCCGGCAGGCCGGCCTGTTCACCAACATCGTCACCAACGGGGCTCTGACCCTGGAGGCGGTGGATGCTCTGGGTCCCCACCTGGATGTTTACCGGGTTGATATCAAAGGTTACCATCCCCAGACTTACGAGGTTTTGGCTCACCTGAAAGAGCCCGAAGCCATCCGGCAGGCAGCAGTCCGGGCCAGGCGCCGTTGGGGTATGTGGGTGGAGGTGGTGACCAACCTTATTCCTGGTGTCAATGATGATGAAGCGACTTTACAGAGCATTGCTAACTGGCTCATCGGCGATTTGAGCAAAAGCACCCCCTGGCATCTCACCCGGTTTCACCCTGCGTATCACTTGCTTGACCTTCCCGCCACCCCGGTGAAGCAGCTGGAAGCAGCCTATCAACTCGCCCGGGCCGCAGGCGTATGCTTCCCCTATCTGGGGAATGTGCCGGGCCACACCTGGGAAAATACCTTTTGCCCGGGGTGCAGCCGGGAGATCATTTCCCGGCACATCTTCACCGTCACTGCTAAGCGCCTTACCGCCGGAGTCTGCCAGCTTTGCAGCACCCCAGTGCCCGGAGTTTGGCAATGAGAGGGGATCGTTGAAGCTCCTTGATCGCTGCCAGGTATTCCCGAAGGCAAGTGGGTTGGGTTCTGAAGGGCGGAAGGGTCCTGCGGCCAATCGGTTTGGGTGCCCAATATGATTGTCTCGGCCAATCAACCGTATTTTTGCCCTTTCCCCGGCTTCTTCTACAAGGCGTTACTCTCTGACGTCCTGGTCATTCT
>JACQYN010000033.1 GCA_016208235.1 Deltaproteobacteria bacterium | reverse complement strand
CTCTCCCCTTCGAGGGGAGAGGGTTGGGGTGAGGGGTGGCGTCTTCGGCTGACCACTCCCCCCTCACCCTACCCTCTCCCCCAAGGGGGAGAGGGAAAATCCAAGATAACTCCATAAGTTAATCAGATATGGAGATTTCGCTTGCTCCGTTCCCCGCCTTAAAGCAAAAAACTGGCCGGACACCACTGCCCCTGCCCCCTTTAAAAAAGGGGGGTTGGAAAAATCGGCAGCCTCAAGTCCCCCTTTTCTAAAGGGGGATTTAGGGGGATTTTTGACGGCAGAGCCTGTGGATAGGACTATTGCTTGTCTAAGTGCAACTGGGTAATAGGTAGTTTTTCAAGATGTTATAATAAGTTATACCCCTCACCCGGAGACGATCTTCCGGAGGCGGATGGCCGCGGGGGTTACCTCCACCAGCTCATCGTCGTTGATAAACTCCATGGCCTGCTCCAGGCTGAATTGCCTGGGGGGCACGAGCCGCAGGGCCTCATCCGTGCCCGCGGCCCGGATATTGGTCAGCTTCTTCTCCTTGGTGATGTTCACCCACATATCTTCGGCCCGGGTATTTTCGCCGACAATCATGCCCCGATACACCGGGTCTCCCGGCTTCACAAAAATCGTGCCCCGGGGCTGGAGGTGGAAAATAGCATAGCCCACCGCCTTGCCGGGCCGGTCGGCGATCAAGGCTCCGTTGGGCCGGCCGCTGATCTCCCCCGCATAGGGGGTGAAGCCCTCCAGGATGGCATTCAAGAGCCCCGTGCCCCGGGTGTCGTTCAGGAACTGGCCCCGGAAGCCGATCAAGCCCCGGGACGGGATGTTGAATTCCAGGCGCACCCGGCCGGAGCCGTGATTGACCATCTTTACCATCCGCCCCCGGCGGGCGGCCATCTTCTCGGTGACAATGCCGATGAAGTCCTCGGGAATATCCACCACCGCCAGTTCCACCGGCTCGGAGAGCACCCCGTCTTTCTCCCGGGTAATGACCCGGGGCTTGGAGAGCGACAGCTCAAAACCCTCCCGGCGCATCATCTCGATGAGCACCGCCAGTTGCAGCTCGCCCCGGGCGCTCACCCGGAACGCGTCTTTGCTTTCCCCCTGCTCCACCTTGATGCTCACGTTGTAGAGGACTTCCTTGTCCAGGCGCTCTTTGAGATGCCGGGAGGTCAGGAGCTTCCCTTCCTTCCCCGCCAGGGGGGAGGTGTTCACGGAAAAGATCATGGAGATGGTGGGCTCTTCCACCACAATGCCGGGGAGCGGCCGGGGGTCCTCCGGGTCGCCCAGGGTGTCGCCGATGAAGGCCGCGGGGATGCCGGCCACCGCGGCCAGGTCCCCGGCTTCGATCCGCTCCGGCTCGGTCCGGTCCAGGCCCTCAAAACTGTACAAAACACTGAGGGTTGCTTTACCGGCCATCTGTCCCTCTTTCAAAATAGCTACTTCCTGGCCCCGCTTAAGCGCGCCGCTGACAATCTTCCCCACCGCGATCAGGCCCACGTAATCGCTGTAATCCAGGCTGGTGACCAGAAACTGCAAGGGCGCGGCCGGGTCGTATTGGGGTGCGGGAATGGCCGAGAGTATGGCTTCAAAGAGCGGCGTCAGGTCCCGGCCCTCCCCTTCCGGCTCAGTAAGCGCAATGCCCGCCTTGGCGTTGGTGTAGAGCACCGGGAACTCCAGTTGGTCGTCAGTGGCATCCAGATCGATGAACAGGTCGTAGATCTCCTCCAGCACCTCCTGGGGGCGCCGGTCCTCCCGGTCGATCTTGTTGATGACCACAATAGCCGGGAGCCCCTTCTCCAGGGCCTTCCCCAGCACGAACCGGGTCTGGGGCAAAGGGCCCTCGGTGGCGTCCACCAGGAGCATGACCCCGTCCACCAGGTTCAGGGTGCGTTCCACTTCGCCGCCGAAATCCGCGTGGCCCGGGGTGTCCACGATATTGATCTTCACGCCCTGATAGGTGATGGCCATGTTTTTGGCCATGATGGTGATGCCCTTTTCCCGCTCCAGGTCCATACTGTCCATGACCCGTTCGGCCACCTGCTCGTTGGCCCGGAAGATGCCGCTCTGCCAGAGCATGGCATCCGCCAAAGTGGTCTTCCCATGATCCACATGGGCGATAATGGCGATGTTTCTCAAGTCGTCTCGGGATATCATAAATGTCGGTAAAATAGCGGCCTCTGACCCAGCGGCCTCTATTTCTCTACTCCTTTGCAGTTAGGTAAGCTGTCAGCGGTCAGCTTTCAGCCGTCAGCTTAAAAAAAATGAAACTAATGTTGGTTTTGCCTGAAAGCTGAGAGCTTTTAACGCGATTCCGGGCAGGACGGAGGGAATCCCCTCCGCTTGATCTTGGCTTTTCTGTGTTCCGCGGCAAGTCCCCGGCAAAAATCTGATCAATTAATTAACTTTATCGGTTGTGCGCTGATTCTGCAAGGCTGGGAGAAAGAATCAAGCAGGGGTGAGAGAGAAGGCAAGAGGATTTCCCACAATGGCCTCCGTCGGCAGAGGCTCAATTTTATTTTTTGACAAGGAGACCGGCATCAGTCATCATAGTGTATATTTAATTGTTATCCTTGTTTGAAGTGAAAAATGAATGATTGAACGCCATTTCGATATCCCGTTTGTCGCCAACCTTGCACTTCGGGAAAAACAAATACAGCAAAACTACCGCCCCATTATTGCCGTCCATAAATGGTTTGCCCGCCGTCCAGGGACCCTATTTCGAGCTTTGCTGCTCTCGGAATTTGCATCTCCTCCCCTTAACACCTCATTCTATAAGGCCAACAAACTCCATGGGGTACGGTTGGCCGACCCCTTCATGGGCGGAGGCACACCTCTGATTGAGGCAAATCGCCTCTGCTGCGATGTCGTTGGATTCGATATTAACCCCATGTCTTACTGGATAGTTCGGCAAGAAATTGAGCACCTTAATCTTGTCGCTTACCGTCATGCCGCCACAAAGTTGCGAGAAGAACTGGAAGTTGAGATCGGCCATCTTTACCGCACGAGATGTATGGAGTGCGGCTCCACTCAGGCAAACGCCAAATATTTCTTATGGGTGAAGGTCCAAGCTTGTTGCCGCTGCGGTCAGGACATCGACCTCTTTCCAGGATTTTTAATTTCCGAAGACCGTCGCCATCCGAAAAATGTTTTTCTGTGCCAAGTGTGTGGCGAATTAACCGAAGTAGGGGATCGCAAACAGCCTGGCAACTGCTTCTCATGCGGCCAAGCTTTAACCCTGCAGGGCCCTGCCAGACGTAATCATTGTATCTGCCCACATTGTAGTGCGGATAATAAATATCCGGATGCGAGACTGGGCCCTCCCCAGCATCGCATGTTTGCTCTTGAGTATTATTGCTCGGAATGCAAAAAAGGTCATAGCGGACGTTTTTTTAAAAAGCCTGATGATCTTGATCAGGCCAAATTTGCCGAAGTTAAGGCCCTTGTTAGTGAGATGCAGCTACAGTTTGTTCCCGAAGATGAAATATTGCCAGGTGTAGAATCGGATAGATTACATCGTTGGGGATATAGGCATTACCGCGAGATGTTTAATGCCCGCCAACTATTGGGTTTGGAATTAAGTTGCAGATTAATTACCAAGCAAAAAGATCAAAGAATTAAGAACGCTTTGGCGACAAACCTATCCGACTTGCTGCGATATCAAAACATGTTGTGTCGCTATGATACTATGGCACTAAAATCTTTGGATATTTTTTCTGTCCACGGCTTTCCGGTGGGATTGGTCCAATGTGAGTCCAATTTTCTGGGAATTATTAACGGCGACAAAGGCATAAATATTGGCAGCGGCGGATGGTCAAACATTATCGAAAAATTCTTCAAGGGCAAGTCTTATTGCGATGCTCCCTTTGAAATCAAACATCAAGGGGGACGCAAAGTTCAGGTGCCAATTAGGGGGGAATGGATTGGCGACATCCGAAACAATGGCATTCCTTCCGAAAAACGGATGGTTGAGTTATCTTGCCGCAATGCCAGTGAGGTCGAATGGACCCCTGAAAGTCTCGATGCGGTTTTCACCGATCCCCCGTATTTCGGCAATGTGCAGTATGCCGAGTTAATGGATTTCTGTTATGTCTGGCTGCGTCGCCTTGTAGGCGACCAGAGCCCCGCCTTTGCCAAGCCTTCGACACGCGACTATGATGAGTTGACCGGCAATATCAACATGGGGCGGGGCCTTGAGCATTTCACTGAAGGACTCTCCGCGGTTTTTCAACGCCTGGCCAAGGCTCTAAAACCCGGAGCACCCCTGGCCTTCACTTATCACCATAACAGCCTTGAGGCCTACTTGCCGGTGGCGGTGGCTATCCTCGATGCTGGCCTCACCTGCTCTGGTTCTCTCCCTTGTCCCGCCGAGATGGGGGCCTCGATCCATATCAGCGGCACACGCTCTTCCATTATTGATACCGTCTTCGTTTGCCGAAGCACCGGAAGAGTGCCCCACCGCTGGATCACCGACTCACCGGAGGGAATCTCTCAACTGGTAAGAGAAGATTTCGAAAATTTACAAGCTGGAGGAGTTAAACCAACCCAGGGCGATATTCGCTGTATTATCTTCGGTCAATTGATCCGTCTATCTATCTGGTACCTTCGGCATGGCTGGAATAGCATTCGGCCATGTTCGGACAGGCTGCAAGTTGTGGCTGATTGGATTGCAGAGTTCGGCGGGTTGGAAGCGGTTGAATACCATCTTAGAAGTATTTGGTTGGAAGCCGCCGCAAATCAACAGGTCATGGTAAGAGAGAGCCAGGAAGAATATGCGAAACGAGATGCCGAAATTTCCTTTTGAGGCGGATTTCGAAGATCTTGAGACCAACCCGGAGCCTTATGTCGCTTCGGTTTTCTCCTGCCTTGAGTCAGATTTTCTGTCCATGCCCAAAGGTGTAGGGTTCATTGAATATCCCGTTTTTGAAAAGGGATATGAAGTGCTTAAGCGAGCCACAGCCAATTTTAACAAGATGTCACCTGAAGAAATATTCGTTGTTACCCTTGAGACCCCTGTTGTTTTCGTAGTGCTGCGCGCCATGCTAGGATTTACCCCTCCGGAATGGGCTTATATCGCTTCCCAGCACGGAGGCATAGACATCTCCCAGGGATCTGCCCGGACATTGGACCGGAAAATTCGCTTTAACCCTCTAACTCCCTTGAGACTAACCGGATTAAGTGCCAATCGTCTGAAAGTGATGATAGAAATTGCCTGCCAATTTTTAATTGAGGGGGCGCCGACCATAGATAAAGCAAGCCTCCATCGTCTCTATAAAGCTGATACCCATAATGGCATACAAGGAGCACAGACCTTGGCGACTCTGGGTGTTCCCTATGCCATGCTACTTTATGAACGTTTTTTGGGCAGACCTTTCGCCGGTCATCGCGACTCAGTTAGCGAAATGGTGGGCAACATCCTGGAATCCGCCATTGAGGATGTTTTGGTTAATGCCGGGATCAGTTACCGTAAGACCAAGCGAGCGGAACGCCTCCCTGGATTCGACCAAACACCTGATTTTATCGTTCCCAGCGAATTCAACCCACAAGTCATCATCGAAGCCAAAATTACTGAGGACGACGGCACGGCGCGTGATAAGGCCACACGTATTCAGCACTTAGGCGAATTAAGCCTGGCAGGACGGCCTCCCGATCAGCCCAAATTTGAAGTTATTGCGTGTATTGGGGGACGTGGTTTTGGCGTTCGCAAGGAAGATATGAAAAAGATTCTCTTAGCTACTCGCGGCAAGGTCTTTACCATGAAAACTTTATCCCACTTGGTGGAATGTTCCCGGTTGAAAGAATTTAAAATAAGACAATAAATTTCCTTGACCTTGAAATGATTATCTCTTTTGCTATTGATTCACTAAAAACCAGAACCTTTAGATAACCGCCTAACCCCACCAACCACGCCACAGTCACCAGCAGCCAGGTGCTTTCGTTGGACAGTTCGCTTAAGGCCGCGGCCTGGCGGTTGAGGTCCCAGCCCGCCTCCCGTATGGCAAATACCAAAATTAATTGGCGCAATTTGCGGAGTATTATATTGATATTGGTACCTAGAATCGCGCATATCAGATATTTTTGGGGAGGAGCACCATGAGCGAGGCGTCACCCAGCAGCCCTACAGGCCGGAAACCGAACTTCGACGACTACCCGCGAGTCTTGGGGGTCATATTATTAGCGCTGGGGCTGATCTTTGGCTTTGTGGCCTTTTATTTCCCGATCCATGACGCGCTGCAGGGTGCCGCCAAAATTTCCGTGCACTCCAAGGCCGTCTCTGCCTTCGTCATCTTGACGATTTTGGGGCTCACCCTCATTATCCTGGGCCCCGTCGCGGTCAGGCTCGCTTATAAAGGCGTGGCGTTAAAAAGCTGGAAAAAATGGCTGGTCGTGGGCCTGATCATGGTTCTATTTATTGCTGCCGTAGAACTGGTGCAGCAGGTCTTCGAACAGTATCTCGGGACCTTTGGCTATAAGTTTTAGCTTTGCTTAAGGCAGCATTGGCAGTAGGGGGGCTGGCCTGGTTCGGTACTAGTGGGTACTAGGGGCACCCTGTGCAGCAAAAAAGCACACGCGGGACGCCGGTCAGTGGCGGCAGACCGCTGCTGGACTTATGTTGTCAGGGTAGGAAACCAGGAGGAGAAGACAATATGAAGATTTTTCCAAGATCGTACCCATCATTCAACCTTATCGCCCTTGTCCTCATCGCCCTGATGGTGGCGCCGTTGATAACGGATACCCGGATATGGGCCCAAGACCAGCCGGCCGGGAATATAAAAGTCCCCAAGGGCACCCTGGACGCGGTCACCGCCATCCTCACCCGGCGCAGTATCCGGGACTATACCTCCCGCCCGGTCCCCGAGGAGATGATCAAGCTGCTGCTCACCGCGGGCATGGCCGCGCCCTCGGCCTTCAACGAACGCTCCACCGAGTTTGTGGTGGTCAATGATCCCAAGATCCTAAGGGAAATTTCCCAGGTCAATCCCGCGTCTTTGCAGCTCAAGAAGGCAAGCGTGGTCATCGTGGTCTGCGGCAACCAGAACAAGGAAAAAAATAAAGGACAGGGGTATTGGCAGCTGAACGGCGCGGTGGCCGCGGAGAATATCCTCATCGCCGCGCACGCGGTGGGCCTGGGGGCCGTTTGGACCGCGATTTATCCTTATCCGGACCGGATTCCCAAGGTGCAAAAGCTGCTCAATCTCCCCGCAGAGGTCATCCCTCTGAACATTATCCCCATCGGCTACCCCGGGGAAAGGAAGATGCAGGAGAATCGCTTTGACCCGTCCCGAGCGCATTATAACCGCTGGTAGAGGGTGGGGCCTGATGGTTTTGCGGGGGGAGGGGCAGCACAGGCGTCTCGCCTGTGGTCCTCTCCTTCCCTCCCCCCGCACCCCCATAGGCGCTAACCTAATGAGTTTTATTAAACAATTTGTATAGAATAGTGAGTTTTTTTGTCATTCTGAACGGAGCGAAGCGGAGTGAAGAATCTCGTATTTGCCTGACAAGTTGGAGATTCTTCGCTTCACTCAGAATGACAAAAACTACCATAATTCATTCGATTGAACTTTAAGTTAGCGCTTATGCCCCACACCCCGTACCAACCCGCAGGTTAGAGGAGATAACCCTATGACACCTCAAGTCAGTAACTACCGGGAGCGCTCTCTGAAGATCCACGGGATGATCTGCGCCAAGTGCGGGCGGGAATTCACCCACCGGAACCGCCAGTTGTTGACGGTGCACCACAAGGACGGGAATCCCCAGAATAATCCCCTGGACGGCTCCAACTGGGAGAATCTCTGCGTCTATTGCCACGAAGACGAACACAGCCGGGGGCTTCTCGGGGATTATCTGAGCGAGGAATAAGGGAAGCTCTTTATTGCCTTTGGATTTCCTTTGATTCCTTGAAGAAGAACCTTTTACTCCCCCCTCACCCCACCAGCCATGCCACTGTCACCAGCAGCCAGGTGCCTTCGTTGGCCAGCTCACTCAAGGCCGCGGCCTGGCGGTTCCGGTCCCAGCCCGCCTCCCGGATGGCGAATAGAAGCTGCCCCAGCCGGGTGATGATGCCGATATGCCCGGCCAGGAGCATGGCCCCGGCCAGCCCCTCCCCGCCCACGGTGAAGATTTTATAGGCCAGGGTGAGCTGCGGCAGGCCGATGAAACACATGCCGAAGCCCGCGTTCACCAGGGGGTCGGTGAGACCCAGGCCCCGGCCGCGGGCGTACAGCAAGGTGAAGAGCAGCCCCAGCCCCACCATCACCGCGGTCACCGTGTCTTTGCCATCCCACTGTTCCGTCCCCCGCCAGAGCAACAGCGCCAGGTTGGCGGCAATGACCAAAGTCCAGGCCGCGTAGGTGAGGACGGTCTGGCGCGTCACCCGGCTGGGACGGCTGCGGTGGGCCCGGATGGTCAGGTCCAGGTTGATCACCAGGAAGGTGAGCCAACAGGCCAGCCAACTGACGTTCACTCCCTGGGAGGTGGTGAGCAGGCGCAGGAATTGGCTGCCCCCGGAAACCAGGGCCAGGGTGATTTGCAGGACGAAGAAGGCGTCCGCGGTGAGCTGTTTCGCGTTGCGCATGGCTAAAATCTAAGGCGAATAAAGTAGAAGGAATCTCACGCAAAGACGCCAAGGCGCAAAGACGCAAATGTGGTTAAAACTCATACCGCGCGGCGATGGGGATGCGGCGGCCCATGCCGAAGGCCTTGGAGGTGATCTTCAGCCCCGGCGCGGCCTGGCGCCGCTTGTATTCGCTCCGGTCGATGGCCCGGATGACCCACCTGACCACGTCCGGCTCAAAACCCAGGCGGGTGATGTCTTTAAAGGAATACCCTTCCGTCAGGTAATAATTCATGATCTGATCCAGGATTTCATAAGGCGGCAGGGTGTCCTGGTCTTTCTGGTCGGGGCGCAATTCCGCGGACGGGGGCTTGGTGATGATCTCCGTGGGGATCAGGATTCGCTCCCGGTTTAGATACCGGGCAAGTTGATAGACCATGGTCTTGGGCACGTCCGCGAGGACGCTGAGGCCGCCGCTCATGTCCCCGTAGAGGGTGCAGTAGCCCACCGCCATTTCGCTCTTGTTGCCGGTGGAGAGCACCAGATACCCGAATTCGTTGGACAGGGCCATGAGGAGGTTCCCCCGGATGCGGGCCTGGACGTTCTCCAGGGCCACCCCGATCTTTTCCACCTCCAGGTGGCCTTTTAAAGATCGCAGGTAGGCGCGGTAGATGGGGGTGATGGGAATTTCCTTGACCTGGACCCCCAGGTTTTTGGCCAGCTTGCGGGAATCCCGGATGCTGCCCTGGGAAGAGTAAGGCGAGGGCATGAGTACGCCCAGGACATTGTCCTGCCCTAAGGCCTGTTGGGCCAGGCAGCAGGTGACCGCGGAGTCCACCCCCCCGGAGAGCCCCACCACGGCTTTGGAAAAACCGCATTTGCGAAAATAATCCCGGAGGCCCAGGACCAGGGCTTCATGCACGGTGGCGATCTCTTCCAGGGGTTGATAAAGACCGGGTTTCCCGGGAGCAGCCGGGTCCACGGTGGCTACCGCCTCCCGGAATCCCGTGAGCACCGTCACCGGCTCCCCCCAGGAATCCAGGGCCAGGCTGTGGCCGTCAAAGATCAACTCGTCGTTGCCCCCCACCTGGTTGACATAGATAAAAGGCAGGCCGAATCGCTGGGCGTGATTGTGAAAGAGGCGGAATCGCACCTCTTCTTTGCCCACCTGAAAGGGGGACGCGGAGATGTTGATAAGGAGCGTGGCCCCTTTTTGGGCCAGGACCTGAATGGGATCGCAAGGATAAAGCCGCCGGGACCACAGTTCCGGGTCGTACCAGGCATCTTCGCAGATGGAGATGCCCAGGGTTTCTCCTTGAAAATTAACCACGTTCACCTGGGCCCCGGGGTCGAAATGCCGGGTTTCATCAAACACGTCATAGGTGGGAAGCAGGGATTTGTTCTGGCGGAAAAGAATCTCCCCACCGCAGATCAGGAGCGCGCAGTTATTCAGCCCTTTGCCGGTGTCCAACCCGGTTGGCATAGGCGCGCCCACCAGCAGGCCGGTCTTCGGAAAGCTCCGGGAAACCGCCAGTAGTTTTTGTACCGCGGCCTGGGTGGCCTCGATCAACGCGGGCTGCTCCAGCAAGTCCCGGGGAGGATAACCCACCAGAAAAAGCTCGGAGAAGATGATGAGGTCGGTTTCCCCTGCGTACTGTTCCAGGGTGTCCACCACCTTTTTCAGATTACCGGAGACATCCCCCACAATCGGATTGAGCTGGGCCAGGGTGATTTTCATGGCACTTATGGGGAAATAAACTAAAAATAGTATTTAATTCAGATTATTAGAGAACTATATCCCTAGCCCCAGGCCGCGTCAACGTGAATCTCTTCCAAACTCCTATACATGATCTGTAATATAAGCCTCTATTGCCGATCTCACCCGCTCCTCCCTGCAAGCTTGGCTTTACCCCGGGAATTGTGGTATCTTGACTCTCAAACCTAAGGATCATTATATTGGTAGCACAGGGTTTCCAGCCTGTGCCGGGCGCAGGCTGAAGCCTGCGGCTACCTCCTGATTCCGGGGCGTATATGAAGCTCGTCACTGCCGCCGAGATGCGGGAACTGGACCGCAAAGCCATCGAAGAAGTGGGCATCCCTTCCCTGGTCCTCATGGAGAACGCGGGGCGCACCACCTACCAGATCCTCCGTCAGGAATTCCCCGCGCTTGTCGGCCCGGTGGCGGTGGTGGCCGGGCGGGGCAACAACGGCGGTGACGGCTCCGTGGTGGCCCGCTACCTGGCCCAGGCGGGCATCCCGGTGGCTATCTTTCTGGTGGCGGCCCGGGACCAGGTCCAGGGGGACGCGTTGGTCAACCTGGAGATCGCCGCCCGCCAGGGCGTGGAGATCGTGGAGGTTAAGGAAGAAAAGGACCTTAACCCCCTGGCCCACCGCCTGGCCCGTTCCGGTCTCATCGTCGACGCCCTCTTGGGCACGGGTCTGAACAGCGAGGTCCGAGGCCTGATGCGCCTGGTCATCGACGAAATCAACCGCCTGCGGCCCCCGGTCCTGGCAGTGGACATTCCCTCCGGGCTATCCGCGGATACCGGGCAGCCCCTGGGCGCGGCGGTCCAGGCCCAGGTCACCGTCACCTACGGCTGGCCCAAGATCGGGCAGATTCTGCCCCCGGGCCGGGATTTCGTGGGCCGTCTCTGGCAGGTGGATATCAGCATCCCTCCCGAGCTGGCAAAAGAGGTCCCCGGGGAACTGGCGGATGACGCAGAGATGCGGGCCTTACTCCCGCCCCGGCCCCTCACCTGTCATAAAGGCACTTTCGGCCACCTGGTGGTGCTGGCGGGTTCCGCAGGCAAGACCGGAGCCGCAGCCCTGACCTCCGAAGGGGCCTTGCGCGCCGGCGCGGGCCTGGTGACCCTGGGGATTGCCGCCAGTCTCAACGACATCCTGGAGGTGAAAATCACCGAGGCCATGACCCTGCCGCTGCCGGAGGCCATAGGGGAGCGGGCCCTGGGGATGAAAGCCCTGGAGCCGTTACAAAATTTCCTGGAGCAGAAAACCGCGCTGGCCCTGGGCCCAGGCCTGGGGACCCACCCGGAGACCCAGGAACTGGTGCGCCGCCTGGCCCGGGATGTCCCCCTCCCCCTGGTCATCGACGCGGACGGAGTCAACGCCCTGGCTGGAGAACACGAACTTTTGAAAGAAGCGGCCGGTCCCCGCATCCTCACCCCCCACCCCGGGGAGATGGCCCGGTTCCTGGGGATCACCCCCCGGGAGGTGCAGGCGGACCGCCTGGCCACGGCCCGGAAGGCCGCGGCCCTGACCAATGCGGCAGTGGTGTTGAAAGGCGCGCAGACCCTGGTGGCCGACCCATCGGGCCGGGTCAGCGTCAACTCCACGGGCAACCCCTCCCTGGCCAGCGGCGGCACCGGCGACGTGCTCACCGGTCTCATCGGCGGTTTTCTCGCCCAAAGGCTGACGCCCTGGGACGCGGCCCGCCTGGGGGTCTATCTACATGGCCTGGCCGCGGACTTTTTGGCCGTGCAATACAGCCCCCGGGGCCTGATCGCCGGGGACCTCTTGGCGGTCTTTCCGGAAGTGCTGGCAGAATTCACCCAGGGCCATATCCCCCAGACTGACGAAAGCATCTGCTTTCGCCGCGTGTTATCATGAATCTCCGACACCCAATGGAGGTACCTGGTTAGTTCCAACCATGGTCTGGAACGGGTGACCGACATGACTGGCAAGCAAACCCCGGAAACGGACTATCAGCTCAAAATCGACGCCCAGGTGGAGAAGTTCACCGAAAACAAGCAGAAGCTGACGTATTTCCTCATCACTGCCAGCGTGGCGGTCATCGCTTTCCAGGTCAAGTTTGCCGTGGATCACTTGCAAGGCATCCGGGAGCTTGTCTACCTGGTGATCATTTCCTGCCTTGCCGGTTTTCTGACTTCCGCGTGCAGCCTCCTCAATCTGCACCTGGAACACAGGTCTTATCGGCTGCACATCAAAAACCGATACCTGAAAATAGATTACGATTCTCTTTCTGCCAAGGAAAGGAAACAATGGGATAGAATCAATGCCTGGGCCGCTCTTTGTCTCAATGGGGCTTTTATATTTCTGTTTTCGGAAATATTCTTTGCCGTGATCTTTTTTGTTATATTTTTATATACCGGCAAGCCAACAAATACGGCTAAATAGGAGGATGATTCGATGCATCACTTCGGGGAAGATGCCGTAGAGGTCGAGGTCAAAGGTGATGAGTTCATCATTTATTTCACCAACCACGAAACCGGGGCGAAAATTACCCTATCCGGGCCGGTAGAGGGGATTTTAGCAAACCAGGACCGCAAATCGGAGCATGCCGACGCGCACCTTTTAGGAATAGAAATTGCTCATGTTTTGCGGAAGGTGACCGCTTGAGTCCGATTGCGGAAGAGTTTGGCCATAATTAACCCATTTTTTTAAGAACATGACGAATGAGTCAGGGATAACTATGCATACCGCGCGTGATATCATGACCAAAGAGGTGATCACCACCACACCGGCGACCTCGGTGACCGAGGTGGCGGGCTTGCTGGATAAACACCGCATCAGCGGCGTCCCGGTGGTGGACCAAGAGGATTGGCTGGTGGGGGTTATCACCCAGAGCGACCTGGTGAGCCGGGCCCGGGACCTGGAACTCCCGCCCGCCATTGCCCTTTTTGACCTGCGTCTCTTTCTGGAAACCCCCTCTCATTTCAAAAAGCGGCTGGAGAAGATGCTGGGGACTACGGTGGGAGACGTGATGACCCCTAAGCCCATCACCGTTTACCCGGAGACGCCGGTATCCCAGATCGCGGACTTGATGGCGAAAAAAAAGGTCCACACTATTCCCGTGGTGGAGGCGGGGAAGCTGGTGGGGGTGATCGGCAAGATCGACCTCATCCGGGCCCAGGCCCGGGAACCGGGGGAGTGACCTCAACTCGCATTCAAAGAGAAATAATCGGTAGCCACTAGGCTTTAGCCTGCGCCGGCACAGGCTGGAAAGCATGTGCCACCTATTGAGTCACTTGTGTAAGGATTATTAATATTTAGTGCAGTTAAAAAGGTATTAAATTGTAGGGGCGAACCTTGTGTTCGCCCATCATCCGGGGCGAACACAAGGTTCGCCCCTACGAAAAAATATCCCTTTGATAGCGAATTGGTATAAGTGGACCAGCCGCAGTCCTGAGGCCACCCGGGCCTTGGCCGCGGCCCTGGGGAAGTGGTTGGCCCCCGGGGACGTGCTGGCGCTTAAGGGGGAATTAGGGAGCGGCAAAACGGAGTTCGTCCACGGCCTGGCCCAGGGCCTGGAGGTGCCTGAGGCCGCGGTAGCCAGCCCCAGCTTCACCCTGGTCCACGAATATCCGGGGCGGCTGCCCCTGGTGCATATCGACCTCTACCGCCTGGAGAACCTGCCTCTGGAGATGCTCCCGGATTTGGAGGAATATCTTTCCGGCCCCCGGGTGGTGGCGGTGGAGTGGGCCGAGCGGCTGGGGGCCCTGCTGCCCAAGGAATACCTGGAAGTGGAGATCGAGACTACCGGGGAGAGCACCCGAGAATTCACCTTCCGGGGCCACGGACCCAGAGGGGAGGAACTGGCCCGGCTGCTGGCCCATTGGTTGGAGGAAGAATGATTCTGAAGGAGGGGGGAGAGAGCTTTCAGCGATCAGCCTTCGGCTTTCAGCTTTTATACCAAGTCGCAATCAAAGGGCACGGAATTGTAGGGGCGCACCCGCGTGTGCGGCCGCATTAGGGCGGACACATGGGTCCGCCCCTACAAGAAAATTGTCGTTTGATTGCGACTTGGTATTAAAAATCAAAACCAGGGCAAACCCGGAAACCTGGTTTGAAATTACCGGTTCCCGCAAACGCGATTTCGTGGAACAGCCTCCCGAGATCTTCTCTCTGCAGCTACGCTTGCTGCAATATCTCAAAGACTACTGGAAGTGGGCCACAGCCGGACTGGTGGTGGTGTTCCTCGGTCTGGCGGCCTGGGGGATTATGGCCCAGCTTCAGGCCCGCGGCAGTGAGCAGGCCGGGGCCGCGATGGCCAGGATCGGTCCCTTGCTGAGCAAACCCGGAGCCGAGGACGAAGCCTTGAAGGGTTTGGATCAGATAATTAAGGATTATCCCGGCGCCCCCGCGGCCCAGGAAGCAGCAATATTCCGGGCCCATCTTCTTTACCAAACAGGGAAATACGCGGACGCGGCCAAGGCTTACGAAGCGTTGGGGTCTGGCGCCGCAGCCGGTTGGGACCCCTTGATTGCGGAGAGCCTGAGTTACTGCTATGAGGCCCAGGGGGACTTCCGAAAAGCCGCCAAAGCCTTGCAGCCCGCGGCGGACAAGGCCCCTGCCCCCCTGCAAAACGAGATTTACCGCCGTCTGGCCATGCTCCTGGAGAAGGCCGGAGAGATGCAGGAAGCAGCCCAGTACTGGCGGAAACTGCTGGACAAATCCTCCGACCCGGCTTTATTGCCTTACATCAAAGAGAAACTGGCCGCGGCGGAGGCGGCTTCCCAGAAGAGCAAGTAAGATGGGGGGTTAAATACTTAACCACAAAGACACTAAGAGCACAAAGGAGCACAGAGATTAACAAGATAAAATATTAGCTTTGGCTTTGCCAAAGCTAATATTCTATTTTTTTCTCTGTGAGCTTTGTGCTCTTTGTGTCTTTGTGGTTAATCTTTTCCCTTTGGCAGCTTACTTCTTCTCCGCGGCCTTTCTGGCCACCATCTTCAGAAAATCCGGATCAACCTTATAACCCAGGCTTTTGGCCTTTTCCAGGTCCGCCAGGGATTTGTCGAATTCGCCCTTGTCAAAATAGACCATGGCCCGGTTGCGATAGGGGCGGCCGAATTTGGGGTCCAACTCCATGGCCTTGTTAAAATCCTTGACAGCCAGATCTACCATGTTCTTGCACCGGTAGGCCATCCCCCGGAGGTCGTAGAGGGAGGCGTCGTTCGGCTTTAGCTTCAAGGCGTCATTAAAGTCCTTTAAAGCCTGGTCATAATGCCCCAGTTCGCATTTCTCGATCCCCTGCTGCACGTATTTTTGCACGTCCTGGGCGTTAATGCCTCCGGGGAGAAGGACCACCGCGCATAACCAGGCCAATACCAAGGAAAAGCGTCTCATAAGCTAATGCTCCTGAATTTCGGGATTGCTAAAGCCGGAGCGCCGCGCTCCAGGCCCGCGTCCCTGAGGTCGGACAGGCATCTAGGCCTATCGGGATAAACATATCATAAGGCCGCGGGTTTGGAAATCAACGCACCTTAAACTAATTTCCAATTAAACTGCAACCCGCTTAAAAATAGTTCCAAGTTCAAGGTTCAAGGTTCAAGGTTCAAGGTTAATATTGGCGCTCCGCGCATTAGATAATGGGCGGGGACGCCCCACTATTTTTTAAAATTTATAGGTGGGCTAAAGGTGCCATGAATAAATGCTCAAATAGTTCGATTTTTTGAGGAAGGAAATGTTATCTCGATAATTGGTGCGGCTCCCAAAACAGTTGAACATGAGCCTGCGGCTCACCCTTAAGTATTTGAAAAGTCATGGGGTTCCGGTTCAAACTTGGAACTTGGAACCTGGAACTTTTCAAGGCAAGGGAAGGTTTAAACCCGGAGCCTGAAATAAAAAGGCCCCCGAAGGGGCCAGGAGCTCCTGCCGGGCGGCAATTTGCTTTATCTGGGGCCTTTCCCTGCCAGGGGGTCGGCTGACATATATTGCTTAACCATATCGATATTCATCTTGACCAGGGGTTCCAGTTCCTGATTACCGGAGCCGCCGGCCGCGGGTTTAAAGGCGACGCAGATGCCGCGCACCTGGCATACCCGGTTGACCTGCACCATATAGCCCTTAGCCCGGGCCAAGGACTGATTGAGATAAGTGTCGGCTTTGTCAAATTTGTTCTGTTTGACCATGATAGCCGCCATATTGTTCAGGGCCAGCGGGTTGCCGGGATCTTTGGCCAGAACCTTGTCCAGCATTTTTTGGGCTTCCGGGAATTTCCCCTTTTCCATCAGTTCAAAGCTCGTCATCAGCATCTGGCCCACGTCCATCTCTTTCGCGGCCTTCTTGGCCTTGGCTGCGAAAGCCAGTCCGCCGGCGCAGAGGATGAGAGCCAAAACAATGGCGGTAATCTTAACCGAAGTCCGAATCATATAATCCCTCCCTCGAGTTGATGGTACCATCTCTGCGTTGCCGCCCTGAGCTACTAAGATAGGGTCTACCGGCCTAATTGTCAATCTATTTGCGTCGGGAACGGCCCTTGTGTAAAAGATTTTACATTGGAGCGATCGGCGGATTAAACCCGGGGAAGAAAAGAAAAGATTAACCACAGAGACACGGAGAGCACAGAGATCCACAGAGAATATTTTTTATGTAGACGGGGTTTCGCGCCTACATAAAAATGCTTCTCCTCTGTGATTCTCTGTGTCCTTTGTGTCTCTGTGGTTAATCTTTTTATTTTCCCGGCCCGGGCGCGGCCATCTTCCCCCGGATCATCTGGATATTTAATCTGATCAGGGGCTCCAACTCCTGGTTGCCGTACACCTCCTGCAGCGGCCGGAAGGCCAGGCAGACGCCGCCCACTTCGCACACCCGGTTGACCATGACCTTATAGCCCTTGGCCTGGGGCAGGGCCTGCTGCAAATAAGCCAGGGCTTCCTGATATTTTCCCTTTTTGACCATGACGGCCCCCAAATTGTTCAGGGCCAGGGGGTTCCCCGGGTCTTCTTTGAGCATCTGCTCATAAATCTTTTGGGCCTCGTCCACCTTACCCGCTTCCAGCAGGTCATAGCTTTGGATCATCATTTTGGTGAGATTCTTGCCGGTCTGGGCCCAGGCGCCGGAGCTTCCCAGCAGCAGGACCGCGGCCATGGCCGCGGCCATAATCAGGATCTGGTTCGGTTTGCATATCCTCATGTTCTACTCCTTCAAGCGGGGATCGATGGCCTCCCGGATCCCTTCCCCCAGGAGATTGTAGCTCATCACCGTCACCAGGATGGCCAGGCCGGGAAAAACGGAAAGCCACCAGGCGATTTCGATGTTGTCCTTGCCCATGGTGAGGATATTGCCCCAACTGGGGGTGGGGGGCTGCACCCCCAGGCCCAGGAAGCTCAGGGCGCTTTCCGTCAGGATGGCCCCGGCCACCCCCAGGGTGGCGGAGACCATCACCGGGGTCAGGGCGTTGGGGAGCAGGTGCCGGCAGATGAGGCGGGCGTCCGAAGCCCCCAGGGATCGGGCTGCGACCACGAATTCCCGCTCCCTCAGGGACAAAAATTCCGCGCGCACCAGCCGGGCCACCCCCATCCAACCGGTGAGGCCGATGACCACCATGATGTTCCAGATGCTGGGCCCCAAAAAGGCAATCACCGCCAGGATCAGAAAAAAGACGGGAAA
Source organism: Deltaproteobacteria bacterium (assembly GCA_016208235.1). GTDB lineage: Bacteria > Desulfobacterota > Desulfobaccia > Desulfobaccales > 0-14-0-80-60-11 > SURF-52. The sequence goes on along the minus strand of JACQYN010000033.1, from coordinate 12,434 downwards.
ACAGAGCATCACGTCCACCAGGCGCATGAGCGCCTGGTCCACCCAACCCCGGTAATACCCGGCCAGAGCGCCCACCAGCACTCCGATGAAGGTGGCGATGCCCACGGCCACAAACCCCACCAACAGAGAGATCCGGGAGCCGAAGATCACCCGGGACAGAACGTCCCGGCCCAGGGTATCGGTGCCCAGGAGGTGGGCCGGGCTGGGCGGCAGGAGCACCTGTTTCAATTCAATAAAATTGGGGTCATAGGGGGCCAGCCAGGGGGCCAGGAGGGCCACGGCAAACATCCCGGACACCAGAGCCATACCGCTAATAGCCAATCGATTGCGCCGGAACCGCGCCCAGAATTCGCGTTTTTTCATAGGGTCTTGTCTTTGCGCCTTATCTTAGCGTCTTTGCGCCTTTGCGTGAGATTTTTTTCTCACGCAAAGACGCAAAGACGCTAAGAATTAAGGGTTACTACCTCACCCCGTCCGAATCCGCGGGTCCACCAGGGCATAGCTCACGTCCGCCAGGAGGTTGCCCAGCAGGGTGAGGAAGGCCACGATGACCAGCTCCGCCATCACCACCGGATAATCCCGGGCCATCACCGCGCCGTAAAACAACTGCCCCATGCCGGGAATCGCAAAAATGGTTTCAAAGATGACACTGCCGCCGATGAGGCCCGGCACGGACAACCCCAGCATGGTTATCACCGGCAACAGGGCGTTCCTCAGGGCGTGCTTGAAGATAACCGTGCCCTCCGGCAGGCCCTTGGCCCGGGCGGTGGTGATATAGTCCTGGCGGATCACCTCCAGCATACTGCCACGCATGTACCGGGACATGGCGGCCAGGCCTAGGAGCGCGGACCCCAGTACGGGCAAGGCTATGTGGGCCAACAAGTCCTGGACCTTCTGCCAGAAAGTGAACTGGGGGAAGTTCAGAGACGTGAGGCCGGAGATGGGGAGCCAGTCCAGGTAAACCCCGAAAAACAGAATGAGGAGCAGGGCCAGCCAGAAGCTGGGCATGGAGAAGCCGAAAAAGACGAAAAGGGTGGTCCCCTTGTCAAACCAGGAGTGGGGCTTCACCGAGGCCAGGACCCCGATGGGAATAGCCAGGGAGAGGATGATGATGAGGGTTATGAGATTGAGCCCCAAGGTAATGCCGATGCGCTCCCTGATCTTGTCCCACACCGGCCGGCGGTCAGGGGAGAAGGACCGGCCGAAATCCAGAAGGGCTACGCGCTTGAGCCAATCCCAATACTGCACATGAAGAGGTTTGTCCAAGCCATAAAGTTCTATCAAGCGCTTTTGAGCCTCCAGGGAGGCCTTGGGGCTCATGGTGGTCTGAAACTCCACGGGCGTGCCTGGGGCCAGGTGAATCACGGTAAAGGAAATCAAGGTGATCCCCAGGAGCATGGGGAGCATCAGGAGCAGTCTTTTCGCAAGGTAAAGCCACATGGGGATTACTTAAAGATATTCTTTATTTCTTTTTAGGAGTCAGGGCCCCGGCGATTTCCCGGCGCAACTCCTGGATGGCCTGGGCATAGTCCGGCTTCCCGAAGACCGCGGTGCCCGCCACAAAGACGTCGCACCCGGCCCGGGCCACCGCGCCCACGGTGTCGCCGTTCAAGCCCCCGTCCACCTCGATCTTGACGGGCAGCCCTTGAGAGTCGATCATCTCCCGGAGGCGGCGGATCTTGGGAAGCATGGCGGGGATAAAGCTCTGGCCTCCGAACCCCGGGTTGACGCTCATGATCAGGACCGTGTCCAGGTCCTCCAGCACGTAGGTGATTGCCTCCAGGGGGGTGGCGGGGTTCAGGGCCGCGGCGGGCTGGCAGCCGGCCTGGCGGATCTGCTGCAGGGTGCGGTGCAGGTGGGTGCAGGCCTCCACCTGCACGCAGATGAGTTGCGCCCCGGCCGCGGCGAAGTCCTCGATATAGCGCTCCGGTTGGGAGATCATCAGGTGCACGTCGAACAGCAAGGGGGTGAATGGGCGCAGGCATTTAATCACCGGCGGCCCCAGGGTGATGTTGGGCACGAAATGGCCGTCCATCACGTCGATGTGGATCCAATCCGCGCCGGCCGCGGTCACTTTTTTTATTTCCTCCCCCATTATGGCAAAATCCGCGGAAAGGATGGAAGGCGCGATCAGGGCCATGAGTAGATGATCTCCTTTTAAGGTTTGTACCTCCTCTAAATTAGCTTAATTGAAGCGCGGATGCAACCGGTCTGGAGAGTTCCAAGTTCCAGGTTCCAAGTTCCTGGTTCAAAGTTCCTGGTTCAAAGTTCAAGGTTCAAAGTTCAAGGTTCAAGGTTCAAGGTTCAAAGTTCAAGGTTCAAAGTTCAAAGTTCGAAATTCAATGTTAGGCCGGGGATTCACCCGGCAACTGCCGGGGGGAAAAAACGACGTCTTGACACCATTGCCGGGCTTCCTTTATCCTGATTGCCATTCTGGAATAGGGTTTCCCTTTATCCTTGAACTTTGAACCTTGAACCTTTCGGAACAGTATCAATCTCCAAGGAGGCGCGATGCGCGCGGTGGTGCAGCGGGTAAAGGAGGCCTGGGTGCGGGTGGAGGGGGAGGAAGTGGCCCGCATCGGCCCGGGACTGTTGATCCTGGCCGGAGTGGCCGCGGCCGACGGCCACGAGGACGTGGCTTATCTGGCCCAGAAGTTGGCCAACCTGCGGGTCTTTGCCGGGGACGGTAAGTTGTTGCATCTCTCTCTTCTTGATCTCCAGGCCGAGGCCCTGGTGGTCTCCCAATTCACCATCTTGGGCGACTGCCGTAAAGGCCGGCGGCCTTCCTTTGATCACGCGGCCCCGCCGGAGATGGCGGAGAAGCTGTACGAAAGCCTGGCCACAGCCCTGGCGGGCTACGGCATCAAAGTAGCCACAGGCCGTTTCCGGCAGATGATGGAGGTGGGCCTGATCAACGACGGCCCGGTGACGCTCATCCTGGACAGCAAGAAGGCCTTTTGAAAGGTGTATGTGGGGGGAGGGGCAGGGTCAAGGGCGGGCCTCTGGCCCGCCCTTGACCCTGCCCCTCCCCCCACACCCCCATAGGCGCTAACTTAAACAATGTTTGTCATTCTGAACGGAGCGAAGCGGAGTGAAGAATCTCAATTTTCCAAGGAAATGAGAGATTCTTCGCTGCGCTCAGAATGACAAAAAAGCCTTATGTTAGCGCTTATGCCCCACACCCCCCCCCACCCTCCCCACCCTCCCCAACCCGCATATTGATAGAAATTCGCGCTATTAAAAAGATTAGGGGTGGGTTCCAGAAAAGGGGGGTGCGGTGTGGCATTCCAGGCTTTCCAGTCGAGGGGAGATAAAACACTCCCCTACCCTTCCCTGTCCCCCTTTTTCCATCTTTTTTATGTAGTTTTATCATGGACATCCGGACTCTGCGCCTGCACCCGGGAGAGATTTAGTCTTGACAAATAAGGGGCTGCGGGATAAACAAATCCCCTGGGGGCGAGGTAGCTCAGCCGGTAGAGCAGCGGACTGAAAATCCGCGTGTCCCCAGTTCGATTCTGGGCCTCGCCACCAATAATTTCAAAGGGTTAGCTCAAATGGGCTGACCTTTTTTATTTCTCTCAGAAAAATTATCCCAGCCCTATCCCACCTTCAAACTTCCGCCATATGAGTTCATAGGCCCCCCCGATCCGCGAAGAATTTGCCACAATTGGGGGTAAGCTAAAAATCTGATAAATTAAACTTATCGTCTAAATTGTGCTATCATGCCTTCAATTCGGCACGGTGTAAAGGGTTATGGAGTAAAGGGAGAGCATGGCCCATTTGCTTGAACAAGCTGAGACAATCGCCATATTCGGTAGCCGCAGGCTTTAGCCTGTACAGACACAGGCTGGAAAGCTTGGGCCACCGTTTGCTTGAAACTTGGTATCAAATGGGAAATTGTTATAATAACGCCTTGATCGGGGAAAAAGGGAAGTTAACCTTATCTCCGGCGGCAAGTCTCCTTCCCTAGGAAAGGCAGGAACATGGATCTGGGCATTTTGGAAAACCTGGAAGCCCCGAATCTGCGGCAATACCTCCGGTTTTTGCTCCATCACTACCGGGTCATGGACTCCTTCTGGTACATCTACATCGCCGAACTCTTCGATGAGGCCACTGCGGACCGCCTGAACGAAAAAGTCTGGGGGAAGATCCCGGCCTTGGCCGTCAAAGACCTGGTGAAGCGCTTTCCCCTCAAGGAACGGGGCTTGCCCGGCTTTGTCCAGGCCTTGCGGTACTGGCCCTGGCACCTTCTGGTGGGCTATCAGATTGAGGAGAGGGAAGAGGAAGTCATCATCACCGTCCCCTCCTGCCCCACGCAGGAAGCCCGCTTAAAACGGGAATTTCAGGAATATCATTGCAAAGAGATGCACCGGGGGGAATTTGCCAGCTTTGCCCAGGCCGTCGATCCCCGCATCCAGACGGAGTGTGTTTTTGCCCCCCCTGACCCCCATCCTCCGGAGATGATCTGTAAGTGGCGGTTTTATCTGACATAGGGTTAGGTCTCTCTCCAGTTATCTCTTACCTATTTAATTTCTTAATTTTGAAAGATGTTCCTGGGACACAATTGGCAATAAATTAAGATAGTTGTCCCATGACAGCCAATTTTTTGCTTGCATATCCTGTGTCTAGAAGGTATATAGTTCAAGCAATAAAGAGGGCGTTTATCGAAGAGCGGGGAAGCAACGGACAAGAGGTCCCGGAACTTTCTAAAGTCCCCTAAGGATTGCCCATTATCGACAAACCGAAGGGGGTTTTTGAATGGTGCTCCGGATAATCTTCAGCACGGTAATTCTGACCCTAAGCCTTTCCCCCAATCAACTCCAGGCTTCTCCCCTTGAACTTATCCGTAGTTTCTATCAGCAACCACCGGTAGAGGGCCTGCCGCCATTCCCCCTGAAAATTTATCCCCCCGGGACTTTCCAAGACTTCCGGTCTGCAGAAACTCCACCGCGTTGGGACAGCCTTCTCCCCGGCAACGGAGACTCTCCAAGAAAACTATTCCTCCACAAGCCCACTGCACTTTTGCCAGACTACACCCCAACACTAACTAAGGCGCCGGCCCTTTCACCGACGCCGCCTAACCCCGCAAAAAAAGGCAATCTCTCGAACCGGGTCATGTCCCTCGCTTTAAACCATCTGCACACCCGCTATCAGCGGGGCGGTTCCTTGCAGACTGGCCAGGGCACCGACTGTTCCGGATTTGTACGGCATGTCTATCAAAACCTGCAGATCGAGCTGCCCCATTCCAGCGCCCAGCAGGCCAGGTTGGGAAAGGTAGCCGCCCGCCATATGGATTTGTCTAAGTTGGAGGTCGGGGATTTACTCTTCTTCCGCCGCTCCAGGTCCATCGATCATGTGGGCATTTATATGGGCGAAGGCCAGATGATCCATGCCTCCTCCCGCCGCCGGGGCGTCATCATTACCGACTTGCGGCAGTCATATTTCACCGACAACTTCGTGGTGGCCAAACGCCTCCTGGTGAAACCGCAACCCTGACGGCTAAAATTCCTTAAAAGAGTGCTCGTCCAAGGGGATGACCTGTTCCGAGCTGACTCCCCGGGCCGAATCATACCAAGTCGCAAACAAAAAACAATTTTCTTGTAGGGGCGGACCCACGTGTCCGCCCTGGCTTAGGGCGCACACACGGGTGCGCCCCTACGATACCGCGTCTTTTGTTTGCGACTTGGTATCAGATAGCGCAGTTATTCCCGGCGATTTGACCGTTTTTCTCACCAGTTTGGGCAAGGCTGCCCGGAGCCGGCGGGCCGGGCCCGGCAGTAGTTCCTGCAGTTTCCCTCCGTTCCGAGAGGGACCCTCACCGTCGGTGTTACTCCCCATCAGCGCCAGCGCCCTGGCCGGTTTTAACCCCAGGAGGCTGGCAGCTCATGAACTTTAGTTTAATTCCGATATATTTTAAGGTTAGTATACGCGAGAAAATACCCAAGTATTCAAGTTTCAGATGCCGTGGTTAGCATAAACATAATCAAGGATTGTCATTAATGCTGAGTGAATTACGAATTTCCCGGCCTTTCCGGGTAATGCTCAATCCCCATGAATAGCCTGCGTTTCCGATTAATAATTATTTTCTTCCTCGCCATTATCCCCATGGCGGGACTGATCATTTACAATAATTGGGAACAACGTCAACTGGCCACCTTGACTAGCCAAAAAGAACTCCTGGGAGTGGTCAAAAACTGTGTTTCCGATTATACCCATACGATTCAACAGACCAGGCAACTGCTGGCGGCTTTAGCGGCATTTCCTGCGGTCATACAGCAAGAGGCCAACTCCTGCTCGGAACTTTTTGCCAGGATCGTTAAAGAAGATTCTCTATATCTCAACATCATGGCCACCAGGCAAGACGGAGAAATATTTGCCACTGCGAAACCGCTGCCTCCCCGGGGGCCCCATAATCTAACCGATCGCCTTTATTTCAAACGTATCCTGCAAACGAAACAGTTCTCTCTGGGAGAGTTGGTAATCGGGCGTGCCACTGGTATGGCCACCCTCCCCTGCGCTTATCCGATTCTTGACCACTCGGGGCAGTTTCAGGGAGTAGTGGCGGCCGGCTTGAATCTGAGCCGGCTCAACCGGATTTTTCAGATTACGGATTTTCCTGGCGATGCCTGCTTTGGAATTATTGATAACCGGGGGAGAATAATGTACCAGCACCCGGAACCTGATAAATGGATCGGCAAAGACTTGTCCCATGCGGAGATTATCCAGGTAATCCTGGCGCAAAAACAGGGTTTGGTTGAAGCCCGCGGTATCGATGGCAAAAAAAGACTATATTCCTTTTTACCCCTCGGGGGAGCCACTCAAGAAGGATTCGTATTTTACGGAATTCCTACTCAAATAATTTATGCGCCCCTTCGACAGGCGTTGATCCGCAATCTGTCCTCCCTGGGAGGAGTGACTGTCTTTGCCTTAGTGCTTTCCTGGCTGCTCGGCTATTTATTTGTTATTCGCCGGATGAACATCTTGACCAAGGCTACCAAACAGGTGGCCGCGGGCGATTTGAGCGCCCGAACCGGCATGAATTACGGAAAAGGAGAAATAGATTTACTGGCCTGTGCCTTTGATGAGATGGCAGGCACATTGCGGAAACGAGAAATTGAGCGCCGGCAGTCCGAGGAAGACTTGAGAAAGAGTGAAGAAAAATATCGACTCCTGGTCAATCAAATTCCCGCGGTGGTTTATAAAGGATATCGGGATTGGAGCCTCGATTGCTTTGATTGCAAAATAGAGGAAATCACCGGCTACTCCCAGGAAGACTTCAATTCTCGGAGGGTCACCTGGCGGGACCTGATTTTTCCCGAAGACGTTGAGCAAGCCAAGGAGCTATTCTTAGAGGCCCGGAAGACAAACAACTTTTACGTCACAGAATACCGCATCAAGAATAAAATCGGCCAGGTTTGTTGGATCCAGGCCAGGAATCAAATAGTCGTCGATGCCACCGGGAAAACGGACTATACCTTTAGCCGCAAACAGATTTTGCAGCCCCGGATGATTGATCTCAACACCATAGTCACGGACATGGACAAGATGCTGCGACGGCTGATCGGTGAGGACATCGAACTGGCCACTCATAAGTCTGAACAATTGGGTTTGGTGAAGGCCGATCCCGGACAAATCGAGCAAACCCTCATGAACCTGGCGGTCAATGCCAGGGATGCCATGCCTCACGGCGGCAAGTTAACTATTGAAACCGGCAACGTCTATCTGGACGAGGAATACACCCAAAACCACGCTGGGGTTCGCCCAGGTTTTTACGTGATGATCGCGGTCACTGATAATGGGGTGGGTATGGATGCCGAGAAGCTGTCACACATCTTCGAACCCTTCTTTACCACCAAGGAGAGCGGCAAGGGCACCGGTCTGGGTCTGGCCATGGTCTATGGCATTGTCAAACAAAGCGGGGGGCATATTTGGGTCTATAGTGAACCGGGCCATGGAACGGCCTTTAAAATGTATTTCCCCCGGATAGAAGACAGCATCGATCCGGTGACGCCATTGTCGGCAACCCGCTTGCCAGCTAAAATGCTGAAAGGAGGGGAAACCATCCTGTTGGTGGAAGACGATGCTGTTCTTAGAAAATTAATCTCCAGAGTTCTTAACAAATTCGGCTATAAGGTTTGGGTGGCTGGAAATGGTGGTGAGGCATTAAGCATCTGCGAAAAGGAAAAGGGGCCTATCCACTTGATGCTCACGGATGTGGTGATGCCGCAAATGAGCGGCACAGAATTGGCCGAACGCGTGGCCGCTTTGCGCCCGGGGATTGAGGTGGTCTATATGTCTGGATATACCACCAACGCCATCGTCCATCACGGGGTTTTGGATGCGGGGATAAACTTTATCCAAAAGCCCGTTAAAATTTTCACCCTGATCCAAAAGGTGCGTGAGGTTCTGGATAATATCACGCCTTCTTGATCCCAAACGGGCAAAATAGCGTCTCCCTGCCCCATATGCCCTTATTCACTAGGACATCCAAACTTTTCTGCTGAACCTGCATTTTGCGAACCGCCCAGTAAAAAAGGCGGCCTGATGGCCGCCTTCTTAATTGTCTGCTAGTCCCGGGCTGGTAGGGACAGGTTGCCCTTTAGCCACGCCCGGACCCAGGTAGATTAACGGTAACCGCCGCGCCCGCCGCCGCGGCCGCCGCCGAAGCCGCCTTTTTGCTGAGGCCGGGCTTCGTTGACAGTCAGGGTGCGCCCGTCAACATTTTTACCGTTGAGCATGGAAATGGCCTTCTGGGCCTCCAGTTTGGTTTCCATCTCCACAAAACCGAAGCCCCGGGGCTGGCCCGTCTGCCGGTCGGTGATGATCTTGGCGGAGGCCACGTGGCCGGCTTCGGAAAATAAAGTCTGCAACTGTTCTTCGGTCATCTGATGGGGCAGGTTGCCCACATATAATTTGACGCCCATATCTTCTCCTTAATCAGTAAAGAAGCTATTTAAAACCGGATCTCGCCAAATAAAGAAAAAAATCTCTGAAATAGCCTCTAACCGGTGTGCGCTTCAGGATCTGTCTTAATTTCTTCTTCAACCCCGCTCGGGGTTTCCGGCGCGGGCTCATTGGCGATTTTGCCCTGACGACGCTTCATTTTCTCTTCGTTTTTCTGTTTCCGGGCCATCTCTTTGGCCCGTTTTTCCCAACCGTAACGATTTCTTGCCAATTGTTACCTCCCTGGTCTCAAAAAACCGGAACTCCGGGGGCCTGGGACCCCCGGAGTTCTAGGAGTCAGGCCTGGCGGCCTATAGTTTCACCACGTTTTGGGCCTGGGCGCCTTTGGGACCCTGTACCACCTCAAACTGCACTTCCTGGTTTTCGGCCAGGGAGCGGAAGCCTTCGCCCTGGATGGCGCTGTGATGCACAAACACATCCGGCCCGTTTTCCCGGGAGATGAAACCAAAGCCCTTGGAGTCGTTAAACCATTTTACTCTGCCAGTTTCCTTCATTGAAAAAACCTCCTGCAGATACTGCAAGAAAATAATCCTGCCTAAAAAGCAGGGCGCACAGCAGTCAGGCAAAAAAAATCGGGGAGAGCCTTAGCATCCCCGTCCGATTATTTTCCAGGACGCGCGGCCCTGCTTTCAGTCTGACATGCTAAACTTATTTTAAAATACCAGCAAATTAATAAATGTCAAGACCCAAATATCCCCCACACAAGAGTTGTCCCAGACCAGGGCGGTCCTGGAAAATTTTCTTCTCTAGCCGGACAAAGATATGTACCATTAATTGTCAAAAACACCAAAGTTTCAAAAAAGGCAGCATAAGGTCTCGATTTCATTAATACGATAACCTATTTATTAATGGGAGCAGAAAAGCGATTTAATTCCCTCTAACCTTAACCTTCTGCTCCAGCGGTGGAGAGGGGAGCAAGACACGGCTTTTTTAATGCTTCCATTATTAAATAAGAGAAACTATAACAATACCCGTAAGGCGGGCGTCCCGCCCCACGCTGCTCTTTAGTCTTTTTGTCTTTTGACATGCCTGAAAAAGTCCCTCCAACTTCCTCTCTCCTCCAGGCGGGAAAGGGCTGGAGTAGGGCGGCAACTTAACCATTTTGAGGAAATCATTTTCTTAAATAAGCATGGGCATCGACAGCCGGAGTAACCCCGGAAAAAGAAAAAACCCGTCAGAGTCCTGGTGGCCGGCCATAGGGAAAATTCTGGTCGCGGTCTGGATCTCCCTGGCGGTAGCCATCTTTACCACGGTCTACCTTTTTACTTACCAGGAGAAACTGCGTCTCGACCTGGACCGGGTGGCCCATATTCGGGAAACCCTATCCTTGGTTTACGATCTGGAAAATCAACTGGCCGACGCCGAGTCCGGAGCCAGGGGTTTTATCCTCACCGGGGATGAAGAACAGTTGGAGCGATATCGCAAAGCGGTCAAGGGAATCGACCGCGTCTTCGCCGAACTCCATCAACTGACCGTTGATGAAGCAGGCCCCCGGAAGCTTCTGGATGAGCTGAAACCACTCATCGAAAAACGACAAGCCCTATTCCAGAGATCCATCGACTTGGTTCAGCAAACGGGGGTGGAAGAGAAGGAAAGAAAGGCCGTGGCCCGGGAAGGAGCCAGGTTGCAGGACCGGATCCGGAAGAGCCTGGAAAAGCTGGAAGATAAGGAAAATAAATTGCTGGCCCCTGAATGGGCCCGGGAAAAAAAGAAGACCAAGATCATCTTATGGGTGCTAACCGGCGGCGCCTTTGGGAGCTTTTCTCTCCTTTTTCTGCTCATTTATCGCCTCAATCAGGAGATCGGCGTCCGCAAAAGCGCGGAAAGCCAGGTGGCCGCGTACCAGGAAAATCTGCGGTCCCTGGCTTCCTCCTTGTCCCTTGCCGAAGAGCGGGAGCGGCGGCGCTTGGCGGTCTATCTCCACGATCAAATCGGCCACACCTTGGCCCTGGTCAACATCAAACTGGGGGAATTGCAAAAATCGCTCCCCAGCCGGTGTCCGGAATTCCCCACCGGGGAACTGGAAAAAACCGGCAACCTCCTGGAGCAGGCCATCCGGGACACCCGTTCATTGACATTCAAGATCAGCTCCCCCATACTCTATGAATTGGGACTGGAGGCCGCTCTGGAGTGGTTGACGGAGCAGGTCCAGAAAGACCACGGCATCTCCGCCAGGTTTGTGTCCGACGGCCAGCCCAAGCCCCTGGACGACGATGTCCGGGTTCTCCTCTTTCAGGCGATCAATGAACTGCTGGTCAACGTGGTGAAGCACGCCCAGGCTCAAAACGTGGAGGTCTCCCTCCGGCGGGAAGGCGAGAACTTGAAGGTGGAAGTGGGGGACGATGGGGTGGGGTTCCAGATGCCGCAAGGGGAGCCCCACCGTCGGGAGCGTTGCGGTTTCGGCCTTTTCAGCATTCGGGAGCGCCTGCGTCCTTGGGGCGGGACCCTGCAAGTGCAGTCCGAGCCCGGCGCCGGCACCCACGTCATCCTGACTGTGCCTCTGGCGGACGCTGCCGCTGCGGATAAGTCCCATGAAAACTAAAATCCTGCTGGCCGATGATCACCAGATCATGCGGGAAGGGCTCATCGCCTTACTGGAGCGGGAGAGCGGCCTCCAGGTGGTAGGCGAGGCCGCGGACGGCCGGGCCGCGGTGCGGCTGGCCCGGGAGCTCAGCCCCGATGTGGTGGTCATGGACGTCACCATGCCGGACCTCAACGGCATCGACGCCACCCGGCAGATTCTGGAGGAAAACCGGCAGATCAAGGTTATCGCCCTGTCCATGCACGCCGACCGCCGCTTCGTCAAAGGCATGCTCCAGGCCGGGGCCTCCGGCTACCTGCTGAAGCACTCCGCCTCCCAGGAGCTCATCAAAGCCATTAAGCTGGTCATGGCCAACCGGGTCTATCTGAGCCCGGAAGTCGCCGGGGTGGTGGTGGAAGACTATAAAGCCCCGGCCCCCGACACTTCTGCATTTGCGGTGCTGACTCCCCGGGAACGGGAAGTGCTGCAACTCTTCGCGGAAGGCAAGACCCCCCGACAGATCGCCGCCACCTTGCACCTGGGGCTGAAAACCGTGGAAGCTTACCGCCGCCAGATCATGGAGAAGCTGGATTTCCAGAGCTTCGCCGAACTCATCAAATACGCGGTCCGGGAAGGGCTCACTTCCCTGGATACCTGACCCCTCCTTTGGAGCCCCCTTTCCCCTCCATCAGCGCTTCGAGAAACCTCCAGAAGTTCTGCAAGAATTAGCGGTCGGCCAATAGTCAAAGTCCGCCTCTGTGTCCATAATTTCCCCCAAGAAGCTAAATTCAAAACCTGACGTTTGGGGTTATTCCTATGCAAGCATCCGCCAGTGTGGTCAAGTCCCCGGCCGGCTATGGCGCTCCTTTGCCGGCCTCCCAGGGGTTCAACACCCTGGATCTGCTGGTTAAAATTTTGGTGCCCCTGGGTCTGCTGGTTTCCGTTTGGG
>JACQYN010000032.1 GCA_016208235.1 Deltaproteobacteria bacterium | reverse complement strand
TAAGAGATCCACCCCCTGGACCACGCCCGGCGTGTTTTCCCCGGTAATCCCCAGAGGCTTGCCCACATGGCAGCCGATGCCCAGGAAGACAGCCTTATAGCCTTCGTCAAAGAGCCCGTCCAAAGTGAAATCCCGGCCCAGTGCGGTGTTGGTCTTCAACTCCACGCCCAGGCGCAGGATGTTGTCGATTTCTTTATCCAAAACGTCCTTGGGCAACCGGTAATCGGGAATCCCCACCCGGAGCATGCCCCCGGCCTTGGGGAGCGCCTCATAGATGGTGGGCCGGTAGCCCTTCAGGGCCAGATGGTAGGCGCAGCTCAGGCCCGCAGGACCGGAACCGATGATGGCGACCTTCTCGGGTCTCGCCTCCACCAAGGGGGGCGAGAAGTTGCTCAAATCCACCTGGTCCGTGGCAAAGCGTTTGAGGCTGCAGATGGCCACCGGTTCATCCAACTCCGCCCGGCGGCACTTGGATTCGCAGGGGTGGGGACAGACCCGGCCCAGAACTCCGGGGAGCGGCAAGCGCTCCATGATGAGCTTCACCGCTTCCTCGTATTTCCCCATCTTGACTAACTGCACGTAGCCCTGGACGTTGATCTCCGCGGGGCAGGTCAGGGTGCAGGGGGCCCGGTCCAGCTTCTTGATGCCGAAGGCCGCGGGAATGGCCTGGGGATAGAGGCGGTAGGCCGCGTGCCAGTCGGCCAGACCCTGGTTGAACTCATCGGGCATGGTTACCGGGCAGACGTTGGCGCACTCCCCGCAGCCGGTGCACTTGGCCGGATCGATATACCGGGGCTGCTTCTCCAGGGTCACGGTGAGATTCCCCGGCTCCCCGCTGACGGCCTTCACTTCCGTCAAAGTATGAATATTGATATTCAGATGGCGCCCGCATTCCACCAGCTTGGGAGAAATGATGCACATGGAACAGTCGTTGGTGGGGAAGGTCTTGTCCAACTGGGCCATGACCCCGCCGATGGCCGGCTTGGCCTCCACCAGGTGTACGTAGAAGCCGGAATTAGCCAGGTCCAGAGAAGCCTGCATACCGGCCACGCCGCCGCCCACCACCATCACCGCGCCCACCGGCGCGGTTGCGCCTTTACCGATACTGCCCTTCCGGGGTTTGTCCTCGGCCATTTTCTCTTTTCCTTTGGGCATATCTTTATCCCTATAAAAATCTGGAACTCAGATTCCGGCTGCCGCCAGAATCCCCGGAAGTTTGTCTTCCCAGCCGATGGTGGAAATGTTCACGCCGGGGCAACCCTGGGCCTTGAACGCAGACACCAGTTCCCCGGCGATCTGCACGCATTCCCGCACCCTCTCCGGCGCTTTCTGGATGCGATTGATGAATTCCTCCGGAATCTTCATATCCATATGCCGGTTGATGTACTTGGCCATACCCACGGACTTGAGGAGCAGCACTGTAGGAATGACCGCGGCCCGGCGGGCGTCCAGGCTGTCCTGGAGTTTGGCCAGGCTCCCGGGATCAAAGATTGGCTGGGTCACAAAAAAGCCGGCGCCCGCCGCGATTTTTTGATCCAGCTCCGCCAGCTCCTTGTCCCAGGCCTCACCCCGGGGGGTCACCTTCATGGTGGAACCCACAAAAAAATTGGGGGAGCCCTGAAGATCGACCCCCGCCATGTCCCGGCCGGATTGCAGCATCTGCAGGGCCCCCAGCAACTCTGGGAGGTCGAGGTCATAAACGGCCCGGGCCTTGTGATGATCCCCGTGGGTGATTTCCTCGCCGGCGACCGCCATGACATTGGGCACCCCCAGGGCCTGGGCCGCCAGCAAATCCCCCTGCAAGGCCAGGCGGTTGCGGTCCCGGCAGCAGACCTGGAGCACCGTTTCCAGACCCCGGCTCTGTAACAGGAGCGCGCCCCCCAGGGAACTCATCTTCATCACCGCGTTGCTCATCTCGGGGATCACGAACGCGTCCACTTTCCCCTTGACCGCCCAGGCGTTGGCGATCATGGCCACCGTGTCGGTGCCTTTGGGCGGCTCCATCTCCGCTAAAACCACGAATTCCCCAGCAGTCAGTTTCTTTTGTAATTGCATCGAACTCCCCTTTGGCCTTATTGGGCTGAGCGCACCATGGCATTGGAGATGGCTAAAATGAGTTCATCCATGCCAAACGAACTTACGTGATAATAGAAGATGCCTTTCTGACGGATACGGCTTTCCTGTTCCGGGTTGTTTTCATCCGCAGTGATAATGATGGGTAGTTTCCGATGATGCCCCTTGATGATGGAAATGGCCTCGTAGCCCATTTCTTCCGGGAGCTTGGCGTCCATCACCAAGACGTTGAACTTTTCATTCTGGAGGGTCATGAACACGTCTTTGATATTGTCCACGGTCTTACATTCGTGGCCCTGCTCCGCCAGCCAGTGGGACAGGCCCCGGGCCAACCCGCAGCCACGCTCGGCAATCAACAGCCTGCCGCATTTTTCCGTCATCGCCACACCTTTGCTGCTCTCAAGGGTTAACCATGCTCTCCCTTTAACCTCTTTCTCCGGGAATCTAAAAAGCAAGGGGTGTGCCCGCCGGAGAATGTTGGTAAGTGCATTAAATCACATGAATTTTGAACTACTGCCAGCGCGGGGAAAGCTGAGGGAATGAGTAATTTTTGGCCGGGAATATGAATATTTTGAAGATAATACAAACACTTATCGATTATGAGTAAAAATGCCACACGGGTTACTTCTTTACCAGGGAACGGAGGATGGAACGGGAAAAGGGGGCAAGAAAATTAAGTCCAACCGTCAGCCCAACATTCTTGGTAGCCGCAGGCTATAGCCAGCGGATCTATCAAAGTGTAAAATATTTCAACATACCGTAAAGCGGGTTGACACTTTAGAACCAGGAGGGGGTAACAGGTCGAAGGCGGAAGGGGACGCCAGGCAGAGGTTTTTCTGAATTTCCCGGCGCATTTTCTTGGAAATTCCACTGAGGAGAATGTGTAAAACTGCCTCACCTTATTCACTTCTACTTCCAGAGTCGGGCAGCGCTCCCGCACCCAATTGGGAAGGGGTAGAGTTCTGCTTCACCTTGTCCAATTCCGCCTCCAGGGCCGCGACGCGCTCCCGCATCGCCTTTTCCCGCTGCCAGCGGGCGGTGACCTCCCGGACGATGGCGCCTGCGCCCAGAACCTCGCCCCCTTCACCCCGGACCAGGACGATGGTGAACTCCACGGAAATGCGGGACCCGTCCCGGCGCAAAGCGGGCACGGCCAGCAATTCCTGGCCGTATTTGGTATTGCCGGAGGCCATCACCCGGCGGTAGCCCTCTCCGTGCCGAGCCCGGAGATTCTCTGGAATAATAATATCCAGGGACCGGCCCAGGGTGTCTGCAGCCGGGAAGCCGAACATGACCTCCGCGCCCTGATTCCACAATCGGATAATCCCTTCCCGGTCCGCAAAGATGATGGCGTCCCGGCTGTCCTCCACCAGGCGGCGGCACAGCCAATCGTTACCTAAGGTCATCTCTTCCCTCCCTTCCCGGCCTGAAACTAAAAAACCCAGCAATAATTGCTGGGTCTTTTATCCTCCCGAAATTGGTGGAGGCGGCGGGAGTCGAACCCGCGTCCGCAAACAGTCCCTGAGAGCGTCTACATGCTTAGTCGATGTTTTGTTTTCGCCTCGAAGGACTTCCACCGACAGAATTCCCAGAAGCTATCCTGCTATAATTTTCGTCCGTCGGGCCACAGGCGAACCCGGCAGCTTTGCCAGGAAACGTTCACCTGGGGTCTTCTCCCGGCGTAAGATCCCCAGATGCTAGCCTTAAGCGGCTAGAGCGTAGCCGTAGTTGTCGGCAATTGTGTGTTTCCTACCCGTTTTACGAGCGGACAGGACCTCGGCATGCAACCAGCAGTTCTCTATCT
>JACQYN010000065.1 GCA_016208235.1 Deltaproteobacteria bacterium | reverse complement strand
CTGCTGAAAACCGTGGGGCCGCTGGCCCCCCTGATTTTCATTGTGGTCCAGACGCTGCAGGTAGTTTTCGCCCCCATCCCCGGGGAGGCCACCGGCTTCATCGGCGGTTTTCTCTTCGGGGTGCCCCTGGGCATGCTCTATTCCACCATCGGCCTGACCCTGGGCTCAACCCTGGCTTTCTTGTTGGGCCGCTGGCTGGAGGTCCATTTCGTGGCCCGGATCGTCAAGCCCGAAACCCTGAAGCGCTTCGATTTCCTCATGGAGCACCAGGGAGCGTTGGTGGCCTTTTTTCTCTTCATCATTCCCGGATTTCCCAAGGACTACCTCTGCTTCATCCTGGGGCTGAGCCAAATGCCCTTGAAGCTCTTCCTGGTCCTGAGCACCGTGGGTCGCCTCCCCGGCACCCTGATGCTCACCCTCCAGGGAGCCAAGGTCTATGAGGGGGATTATCTCTTCTCCGCCATCCTCATCATTCTGTGCCTGTTGTTAGGGGGTGTCCTGTATTACTACCGGGAGTCCCTGTACACCTGGCTGGAGCGCTGGGACGGCGGGGGAGGGGAGAAATAGTGGCCAGTGGTCAGTGGTCAGACAAGCCCAGATTATAGGGCGGTCCCTGGCCGCCGCAATTATCTAGAAGGCGTGCGTAGCACCCCTACTAGCTGACAACTATCTTCCTCACGCCCCTCCTTGACAAGCCCCGGGAAAAGTAATAGTTTCAAGCAGCCATTCGTGACCTTTAGCTCACCCGTAACCCGTAAATTATGAAAAGTTCCCATGGGGTTTCCTAACTTGGAACTTTGAACTTGGAACCTGGAACTTTTTCCTGGAGGAAAGATGTCCCCTTTACCACCCTTGGCGGCCACCGGCATAGGCTCCGTGCCCTTCACCGATCCGGATGGGGCTGCGGCCTCGGTCCTGGAGCATTTGCCTGAGGTGCCTTTTTGGCCCCAGATGGTGCGTCTGGGATTTCCGGAAGAGATGGTGGCCCAGGCGGCCCGGGGGCTCCCGGGGTTGAAGGTGGACCTGGAGAGCCGTACCGTCGCGGTGGATCCGGACATTCCCAGGGAGGAGGCCCTGGCCCGGCTTTACGAGGAAGTATGGGCCGGCGATCTGGCCCCCTTTGCCCTGGAGCCGGGCGAAGCCTCGGGGTTTTTCGCGCTGCTGCGGGCTGCCCCCTCCAAGTCCGCAATCCAGGTTCTGAAAGGCCAGTTGTCGGGGCCGGTGACCTTTGCGGGCATGGTCAAGGACCTGGAAGGCAAGCCCATTCTCTTTGACCATGAGCTGACCCAGGCGGTCTGCCAGGGATTGGCCCGGAAGGCCGTCTGGCAGGCGCAAAAGTTCTGGGACTTGGGCAAGGACGCGGTGATTTTTTTCGACGAACCTTATCTTACCGGGTTCGGCTCCGCCTATCTGCCCATCTCCAAGCGCGAAGTGATGGACATCCTCACCCAAACCCTGGACGCGGTGCGCCAATCCGGCCCCGTCACCCTGGGGGTGCACTGCTGCGGCAACACCGATTGGTCCCTGTTGCTGGAGGCCCCCCTGGATATCCTCAGCTTTGATTCCTACGGCTATTTTGACAGCCTTCGCCTCTATGAGAAGGCGCTCCAGGGTTTTTTTGCCCGGGGCGGCTGGCTGGCCTGGGGCCTGGTACCCACGGGCGAGGACCTCCAGGGGGAGAGCGCGGACAGCCTCTGGGAGCGTTTTCAAGGCCAGGCGCAGCAGTTGGCGGTTCCGGGGATGGCCACCAAGGAGATTCTCTCCCGGTCGCTCCTTACCCCGGCCTGCGGCATGGGCTATCTGAGCCCGGAGGCCGCCACCCGGGTTCTGGCCCTCTTGGCGGAACTGAGCGGCAAGGCCCGGCGCTGGCTGGCTTCCTTATAGTAAGCAGTGAGCAGTAAGCAGTTGGACATGAGCCTTCGGCTCACCCGTAAACCATGAAAGGCTGTTGGGCGGGCGTCCCCGCCCGCCACCATCCTCTGGTGCGTAGGACGCCCCCTACTTTGAACTTGGAACCTTGAACTTTGAACTATTCCAACCATCGAGCAGGAAAAAAGAAAGACACGATCCAACGTCTCAGGGAGGCGGCAGATGAAAGTCCGGGACATCATGGTTAAAGAAGTGGCCACCCTGGATGTCAATGATGAACTCAGCCTGGCCAATGACATCATGCGTCTGGGGCGCATCCGGCACCTGCCGGTGGTGGAGGGTCAGCGACTGGTGGGGATTATCTCGGAAAGGGATCTCTTCCGCAGTTCCCTGGCCCAGGCCCTGGGCTACGAATCCAAGGCCACCCGGGATTTAATGAAAACCCTGCACATTAAGGATATTATGGTCCCCGCGGTGGTCACCGTATCGCCGGATACGGCCATCTGCGACGCGGTGCGCCTGATGGTGGACCGAAAAATCGGTTGTCTGCCGGTGGTGGAAAATGAAGGGCTGGTGGGACTGATTACCGAAACGGATATCCTGCTGGATTATCTGAAGATTTGCGGCTAAAGCCCTTAACACAGGGCCAGGAAGCGAATAAAGTCCTTAATGGTGCGCGGGTCATAAACCGGTCCCCGGGGCCCTTCCTGTTCCTGGAGACACTTTAAAGCGGCAAAAGGAGACTGGGCCTGCCGGTAGGAGCGGTGGGTGGTGAGGGCGTCATAGGCGTCCACCAGCCGCAGAATCCGGGTCCAGGGGTGCTGCCGGTGCAGGAGTAAGCCCTCAGGGTAACCTGAACCGTCCGCATTTTCATGATGCTCTCGAACCAATTGGATCCCCTCCGCCGGCAAGGTGGAGCAGCGCTTCAACATTTGCATCCCGATTAAGGGATGTCTTTTGGTCTCTTCCCACTCCTCAGGGGTCAAATTCCCGGATTTATAAAAGATATCTTCGGGGATGCGGGTCATCCCCAGGTCGTGGAATAGCGCCGCGGAACCTAACAGCCGACTATCCCCCTTGGATTTCTTCAGAAAGAGCATCATGGCCACGGCCAGCAGGCAGACGTTCACCGAGTGGCTGTAGAGGCTGTAGTTCCGGGAGAGAATCTCCCAGACCAGCTTCAGGGAAAGTTTATCCCTCTGAAATTCCTCGATGATCCTGTCAACCTGCTTCTGGGCCAGCTGAATGTGGGGCCCCAGGCGGGGAGCCGCAAAGACCCGGCGCAGGGTCAAGTTGAGGTGCTCCGCCAGCACATTGAGTTTCTTTTGGATCTGAGCGGGTCCTTCCACCTCCAACAGTTGCAGATAGTTGTTCAGGTAAGCCAGGACTCTTTCCAGGTCCGCCTGATGGAAGTACAGGGATCTGATCTCCACCTTGGACAGGGGTTCCAGCCATTTGGAGTCCAGTACTTCCCCCGCTTCCAGGTAAGGAAAATACTTAACCCCCTCCCCCTGGTTATCGCTGGCCTTGAGATAGAGGGAAAAGGTCAGGCGTTCCCCCGCCATAAGTCCCCGGAGATTTAGGGGAATGTGGGGGGTGCCCCAGGCTTTTCCTGGTGGGCATTGGAAGCTCTTTAGACCAAGAGAGAAGAGGTGGTCCCGGGTCTGTCGGGCGAGCATGGATTGACATCTCCTCTAATGAAATGGTTCTCCATTTTTTTCTATCGGCATTTTCCCCGGATAACTTCAATTATGCTACTTTTATTCTTAGTTTTGATCATTGTTAAATTATAACTAAAATAAGCAAGTTATAGATTTAAGAAGGACTTTTTTCAGAGGGCTTAAATTGATTTGGATGGCGGGCCGCGGTCACCCGCAAGTCATGAAAAGTCGTAAAGCGGGCGTCCCCGTCCGGCACCATCATCTGGCGCCCGGGGCGCATCCCACAAACTTTGAACCTGGAACCTGGAACTTGAACTTTTTTAGGGCGGGATTGGTCTTAAGGAAGGGCCAAAAAACGGATAAAATTTTTCAAGGTACGGGGATCGAATCTAGGCCCTTTAGGACTCACCTGGTTCTGGAGGGACTTCAACGCGGCAAACGGCGCTAGTGGCTGCTGATTCGGACGATGACCGGTGAGACCGTCATAGGCGTCAACCAGGCGGATAATCCGGGTCCAGGGATGCTGTTGGTTCAAAGACAGTCCCCGGGGATAACCTGACCCGTCGGCGTTTTCGTGGTGCTCCAGCACCAATTGCAGGACCTCCGGGGGAATCGACTCGCATTCCTTCAACATCTGGTAACCGAGCTGGGGATGCTTCTTTATGGTCTCCCATTCTTCCCCATCCCAAGAATCCCGGTGATAACGAAGTTCTTCCGGAACCCTGGTGAGGCCCAAGTCATGGAAGAGGCAGGCCAACCCCACAATGAGACTGTCATACCGGGATTTATGCGAAAAAAGCATTAACCCTATCCCTAACAGACAGACATTGAGGGAGTGGTTGTAAAGGCTGTAGTTACGATAGAGCAATTCCCACACCAACTTCAAAGAAGCAATGTCTTTCTGCAGCAATTGGACGAGGCGCTCCACCTGGGTTTGGGCCAGGTGGATGAATCGGCCCAGATGGGGGGAATTGAAGGCCCGGTAGAGGCTGAAATTCAAATGCTCCACTAAGACCAGGAGCTTCTCTTTGGAGTGATTTCTCCCCTTTTGGCTGTCAAACAACAATAAATGGTTATTCAGATAGGCAATAACCCGCTCCAGGTCTCTTCGCCGGAAGTAAAAACGGTCAACCCCCAATTTATCCAGAACTTCCACCCAGGATGGCTCCAGGACCTCTTCCGCCTCCAGGAAAGGCAAGAACGTGACCTCTTGCTGGTCATTGGCGCTTACCTTAACGTACAGGTTGAACGAGAGTTTTTCTCCCGACATCAGGGTTTGCAGATATATGGGGAGAAAGGAAGTGGTGCCGGTGGTGCTGAAATTTCGTCGGAGGACTTTCAGTTCGTTGGCAAATAATTGTTGCCGGGTACTATGCACATCCATTGTGCGGTCCTTCGCTGTCGCATTTGCTTATAAGCTGTCTCCCCTTTTATCGGCATTTGCTTTCAGACAATTAAACATTGTAAAGATATTTTTTCAGCATTTAACCGAAGAGGAAGGGTCGGGGTTGGCAATATTTAAAAGCTATTTCAAAACTACACCTCCCATTCACTATTCTCATGGTTCAGGAACCGGGAATTTTCCCGAACCATGAAAGATTGGCGCCGCCGCCCCCGGCCTGCAGACGCCGGGGCGAACACAAGGTTCGCGCCTACATTTTAATACCCTTTGGATGCGAACCGGTATCAGACGTAAGTAAGCCAGCTTTGATAACGGGCGTCCTCGCCTTTCACCACCGCGAAAAAAGCAGCCTGGAGCTTTTGGGTGATGGGGCCGGGTTTGCCGGTCCCGATGCGGCGTCCGTCCACCTCCCGCAGGGGCGTAAGTTCCGCGGCCGTGCCGGTGAGGAAGGCCTCGTCAGCCAGATATAGCTCATCCCGGGAAAAGATATCTTCTTTCACCGGAATTCCCAGGTCCCGGGCCAAGATCAGGATGGCCTCCCGGGTAATCCCCGGCAGCACCGCGGTGAGGGGCGGGGTCTTCAGGACTCCGTCCCGGACTACAAAGATATTCTCCCCCGAGGCCTCGGCCACGTAGCCGTCGGTATCCAGCATAATGGCTTCGTCATAGCCCAACTGGGTGGCTTCCCGCTTGGCCATGATGGAGTTGACATAGTTGCCCGTGGTTTTGGCCTTAGTCATCATCACGTTCACGTGATGCCGGGCGAAAGAAGAGATTTTGCCCCGGATGCCCTTCTTCAGCCCTTCATCCCCCAGATAAGCTCCCCACACCCAACTGATGATGGCCAGTTGCACGGGATTATTCTGGGGGTGGAGCCCCATGACCCCCTCCCCCACGAAGGCCAGGGGGCGGATATAGGCCTCTTTCTGCTGGTTGACCCGCAGGATCTCGCAGCAAACCGCCTCCACCTCGGATGGGGAAAAAGGAATGTCCATCTGCATGACATGCGCGGAATCAAAGAGGCGCCGGATGTGTTCCGGCAAGCGGAAAACCGCGGTGCGGCCGTCACTGCAATAGTAGGCCCTGATCCCTTCGAAGACCCCTAAACCATAATGCAGGGAGTGGGTCAAGAGATGGACCCGGGCTTCCTCCCAGGGAATGAATTTACCGTCCAGCCAGATGCTCTTCGCCTTCTCCACCATCCGCCGCACCTCTCAAAGTTTGCCGCCAATTTTTAACCCATCGGCCCCGGGATGTCAAACGAATTTACACCCCGGTTTTCGTTGTTTAAGGCCAGATATTCCGGTATGATGTGCAAAAGCGAAACCGGCCGTTGCGTCGCCATAATTATTGCCATTCGAGTAATACCATTTCTTTGAAATCCAACTTAAACATTAACTTCTTTAAATTATCATTTATTTCAACCAAAAACCAAAAACGGAAAACCAAAAACGGAAAACGGTATCTATGACTGCCAAGATCAAAGCCGGAGTGATCGGCGTGGGCTATCTGGGCCGCTTCCACGCCGAAAAATATGCAGCCTTGCCGGACGTGGACCTGGTGGGGGTGGCCGACCTGAACCCGGACCGGGCCCGGGAGGTGGCCGAGCCTCTTAACACTCAGGCCTTCACCGATTACCTCCAGTTGTTGCCTCTGGTGGACGCGGTGAGCGTGGCCGTGTCCACCACCTCCCACTTCTCCGTAGTCCGGGACTGCCTGGAAAGGGACGTCCAGGTCCTGGTGGAAAAACCCCTGGCCGTCACCGCGGCGGAGGCCGATGCCCTGGTGGATCTGGCCCGGGAGCGGGGCCGCCTCCTGATGGTGGGCCATCTGGAACGCTTCAACTCCGCCATGGAAGGGCTCAGAGCCAGGGTAACCCATCCGGCGTTCATCGAAAGCCACCGTTTGTCCTTTTATAAGGAACGGGGTATTGACGTGGACGTGGTCCTGGACTTGATGATCCATGACCTGGACCACGTCCTGAGCCTGGTGCCCTCCCCGGTCCAGGAAATCCGGGCCGCGGGGGTCGCGGTGCTGACGGATAATATTGACCTGGCCAACGTCCGCCTGGAATTCGCCGACGGCTGCATCGCCAACCTCACCGCCAGCCGCATGTCCTTTAAAAGCATGCGCAAGTTCCGCCTCTTCCAACCTGAGGCTTACCTGTCCGTGGACTTTGAAGCCCGGGAGCTGACCGTGGCCTCCCGCCAGGCAGGGGCCCTGGGGCCGATCCCCGGGGTGGCCCTGGAGACCAAGCGCTTCCCCCAGGAAGACGTTTTGTTCAAAGAAATCTCCAATTTTGTGGCTGCCGTCCAAAAACGGGAGGAGCCGCGGGTGAGCGGGGAGGACGGCCGGGCCGCTCTCTCCCTGGCCCTAAACATCATCGGCGCCATGCGCAAGGCCAAGGTTTGAGTTGCGGGAGTTCAAAGTTCAAGGTTCAAAGTTATTCCTCTGGGGGATATTATTCCCAAGTTGATGGAATTGGGGAAGCTTTGATTGGCATTTCAAGCACTTCATGGCGGGAAATGATTAACTGGGAATACCTTACAAAGCAGAGATTTGCACCTGAGGGGGTTCCCAAGCTTAGTACTCAATTTCATAAATTCGATAACGTATTAAACTGGGATTCCCCCCTCACCCCGACCCTCTCCCCCAAGGGAGAGAGGGAGAAAACTACGGAGTCAAGTGATGAAATTAACTGCCAGGATTAACTCCCTCTCCCCCCGCTTTTTGGGGGGAGAGGGCTGGGGTGAGGGGGGGGCAGGTAAAAACGTCACCATATTTATGAAATGATGTACTCAGCTTGGGAACCAAAGAAAATCGTAGCGTGGGCGTCCCCGCTCGCCACCGACATTTGGTGTGCGGAGCGCACCTGATATTAACTTTGAACTTTTAACCTTGAACTTTGAACTCTTCCATGTCAATTGCCAATAAAATCCTCATCGTCGCGGGCGAGGCTTCCGGCGACCACCACGCCGCCCGCCTGGTGGCGGCTATCAAGGAAGAGCTGCCGGGGGCGGAGTTTCTGGGGGTGGGGGGAGAGGCCCTGGCCGCCCAGGGAGTGCGGATACTCTGCCCTGCTTCCGAATTGGCGGTGGTGGGCCTCTTGGAAGTGGCGGGGCGTCTCCCCGCGGTCTTCCGGGCTCTCCGGGATATCGGCCGGGCTTTGAAGACAGAAAATCCCCAATTGGTCATCCTGGTGGACTTCCCGGACTTCAATTTCTGGGTGGCAAGATTGGCCCGTTTCCACCGGGTGCCGGTGATGTATTACATCAGCCCCCAGGTGTGGGCCTGGCGCACCTACCGGGTGCGCACCATCGCCCGCCTGGTGGACCGCCTGGTGGTGATTTTTCCCTTTGAAGCCGAATTTTACCAGGAAAGGGGGGTGCCCGTGGAATACGTGGGCCATCCCCTGGTGGAAACCCTGCCCCCGCTCCCGTCCCGGGCCGCGCTCCTGCAGGCATGGTGCCTGGACCCCCGGCGCTTCACCCTGGCCCTGCTGCCGGGCAGCCGGGCCAGCGAAATCGAGCGGCACCTGCCCCTCATGCTGCAAACCGCCGCGCTCATCAAACAGGCCATCCCTGAAACCCAGTTCGTCCTGCCTCTCGCTTCCACCGCTCCGAGAGCGCTGGTGGAGGAGATGGTGCAGAAGTTGGGGGAGGGGGAATCGTTTCCCCCCGGCCCTCCCCTGAAAATCATAGAAGGACAATCCTACGCCGCTCTGTCCGCGGCGCATCTGGCGGTGGTGGCCTCCGGCACGGCCACGGTGGAGGCGGCCTTGGCCGCGACACCTACCGTTATCATCTATCGGGTTTCCCCTTTGACCTTTGCGGTGGCCCGTCGGCTGGTGCGGGTGAGCCACGCGGGCATGGCCAATCTGTTGGCTGGAGAGACGATCTTCCCGGAGCTGCTGCAGGATGATTTTACCCCGGAAGGTTTGGCCCGGGAGGTCTTATCTCTGATGGGCGACCGGGAGCGCCTCCAGGCCCTACGCCGGGGCCTGGCCCGGATCCGGGAACGCCTGGGAGAGCCGGGCGCGTCCCGGCGCGCGGCCCGGGTGGCTTTGGAGATCATCGAGGCAAAAGGGCGTCCGGCAGGGGGGAATTAGGGATTCAATCTTCTTGCCCTGTTTCAAAAAGGTTCTATAATGCTATATTCATTTGCAAATGCGGCAGACTCACCTAAGCAAACTTAAGTGAAAAACTTTCTTTTTTAACCGAAGAGAAAACCCTGTTGGGACCGGATGCCGAGGATTTGTTGACCTATAAGTGTACGGGCTTTCAGAAGGAAGCCCTCCATCTGCCGGGGCCGGATTTCATCGACCGGGTCTGGACCCTCAGCGACCGGCCGGTGAAGGTCTTGCGGGCCCTGGCCACGCTTTTTAATCACGGCCGCCTGGCGGGCACCGGTTACCTTTCCATCCTGCCGGTGGACCAGGGCATCGAGCATTCCGCCGCAGCCTCTTTCTCGCCCAATACCATTTTCTTCGATCCGGAAAACATCGTGAAGCTGGCCATCGAGGGAGGCTGCAACGCGGTGGCCTCCACCCTGGGGGTGCTGGGCGCGGTGGCCCGGAAATACGCCCACAAGATTCCCTTCATCCTCAAATTCAATCACAACGAGATCCTCACTTATCCCGCCATCTACGACCAGACGCTCTTTGCCAGCATCGAGCAGGCCTATGACCTGGGCGCGGTGGCCGTGGGGGCCACCATCTATTCCGGTTCCCCGGACCGCCGCCGCTAGATCCAGGAGGTGAGCGAGGCCTTCCGCACGGCCCATGAATTGGGGATGGCCACCATTCTCTGGTGTTACCTGCGCAATCCCGCGTTCAAGACCGCGGCC
This sequence comes from Deltaproteobacteria bacterium, assembly GCA_016208235.1. Lineage (GTDB taxonomy): Bacteria > Desulfobacterota > Desulfobaccia > Desulfobaccales > 0-14-0-80-60-11 > SURF-52. The sequence continues at coordinate 8,673 of JACQYN010000065.1, read as the reverse complement.
ACGGATTTTCATACGGCCGCGGACCTCACCGGCCAGGCCAACCATCTGGGGGTGACCATCGAGGCGGATATCGTCAAACAGAAGCAGGCCACGGTGAACGGGGGCTACACCGTCCTGAACTTCGGGAAGACCAACCCCCTGGTCTATTCCGAGTTGGCCGGCACCCACCCCATTGAGATGACCCGCTACCAGGTGGCCAACTGCTACATGGGCCGCTGCGGCCTCATCAACTCCGGGGGCGCGGCCGGGGACGACGACCTGGGCCAGGCGGTGCGGACCGCGGTGATCAACAAGCGGGCCGGGGGCTCAGGTATGATCTCCGGGCGCAAGGCCTTCCAGCGCCCCATGTCCGAAGGCGTAGAACTCCTGAACGCCATCCAGGATGTTTATCTCTGTAAAGAGGTGACGGTGGCTTGAAAAGATTATAGTGGCCAGTGGCCAGTAGTCAGTGGTCAGTTGTTTTTCTCGGGCTACTGGCTACTGATCACTATTGTGCGGCGTCCTTGGAAGACGCCGCTTTTTATTTGGGTAAATTAGTTTTCAGCCGCGGTAAGATATAGTAAAATCATAAAAAAAATTCGCAACTTCAGGACACGAACCAATGTTTACCGGACTGGTGGAGGGCTTAGGGGAAATCACCGGGATCAGCCGTTTGGCGGAAGGCCTCAGGTTGACGGTATCTCCGCCTTTTCCCGCGGAGGAATTGTCTCTGGGGGATTCGGTGGCCGTGGCCGGGGCCTGCCTAACGGTGGTGGAGATCAGTTCCCGGACCGCCGCGTTTGAGGTCTCCCCGGAGACCCTGGCCCGCACGACTTTGACCTTGAAAAAGGCGGGGGACCGGGTAAACTTAGAAAGGGCCCTGAGGCTGGGGGACCGCCTGGGCGGCCATCTGGTCACCGGCCACGTGGATGGGCGGGGCGCGCTCCGGGAGCGCCGGGAAGGTCCGGCATCGCTATTTCTCAAGTTCGAAATGCCCGCTCCCTTGAGCCGCTACGTCATTGAGAAGGGCTCCATCGCCATTGACGGGGTTTCTCTAACGGTGAACACCTGCCAGGGAAACACCTTTACGGTGAACATCATCCCCCACACGGCCCAAAAGACGACGCTCGCCCAACTGCGGGTGGGAGACCAGGTAAACCTGGAGACGGACATCATCGGCAAATACGTGGAAAAGCTCCTGGGCGCACGGTCGGAAAGTTCGGGAGTGACCGCGGAGCTCCTGGCCCGGCACGGATTTTTATAAGGCAGGGGAGGGATTAGGGGTTAGTAAAAGAGAGCACAGGCGAGACGCCTGTGCCACTAATAATAAGGGCTAATAGCAACTTGATGCCTCTGCGAAAATGCATAATTGTCATTCTGAGGGAGCGGAGCGACCGAAGAATCTCCAAATACGAGATTCTTCACTCCGCTTCGCTCCGTTCAGAATGACAACTTAAAAGACTTTTGCAGAAGTACCAACTTAGGCTTAAGACCGAAGACCGAAAACTAAAAAACTAAAAACCAAAAGAAAAACCGAAAACAAAAAACTAAAAACCAAAAACTAAAAACTGGAATTAATCATGGCATTAGCAAACATCGAAGATGCAATCAACGATATCCGCCAGGGCAAGATGATCATCCTGGTGGACGACGAGGACCGGGAAAACGAAGGCGACCTGACCATGGCCGCGGAGCTGGTGACTCCGGAGGCCATTAATTTTATGGCCCGCTTCGGGCGGGGCCTCATCTGCCTGGCCCTGGAGCCGGCTCTGGTGGACCGCTTGCAATTGCCCCAGATGGTCCGGGACAACCAGTCGGGTTTTAAGACGGCCTTTTGCGTCTCCGTCGAGGCCCGGCGGGGCGTGACCACTGGCATCTCCGCGGCGGATCGGGCCACCACCGTTCTCACCGCGGTGGCCGATAATGCCCGCCCCGATGACCTGGTGAGCCCGGGCCACGTCTTTCCCCTGCGGGCGAAGAAGGGGGGGGTGTTGGTGCGCACCGGCCAGACCGAGGGTTCCGTGGACCTGGCCCGTCTGGCGGGTCTTAAATCCGCGGCGGTCATCTGCGAGGTCATGAAAGACGACGGCACCATGGCCCGTTTGCCGGACCTGGAGGAATTCGCCGCCCAGCATAACCTCAAAATCGCCACCATCGCCGACCTGGTGGAATACCGGCTGCGGCACGAGTCTTTTGTCCATCGCCGGGCCGTCACCAAGCTTCCCACCTATTTTGGGGAATTCACCGCTTTCGCCTACGACAACGACATCGACGACAACCAGCACGTGGCCCTGGTCAAGGGGGAGGTCAACTCCCAGGAGCCCATCCTGGTCCGGGTCCACTCCGAATGCGTCACCGGGGACGTGTTCCACTCCCTGCGGTGCGACTGCGGGGATCAGTTGGAAGCGGCCATGGCCAAGGTGGAAGAGGAAGGCCGGGGGGTAATACTTTATATGCACCAGGAGGGCCGGGGCATCGGGTTGATCAACAAGCTCCGGGCCTACGAACTCCAGGACCAGGGCGCGGATACGGTGGAAGCCAACGAAGCCCTGGGTTTCAAGGCGGACCTCCGGGATTACGGCATCGGCGCCCAGATTTTGCGGGACCTGGGGGTGCGCAAAATGCGGCTGATGACCAACAACCCCAAGAAGATCATCGGCCTGGAAGGCTACGGCCTGAAAGTGGTGGAACGGGTCTCCCTGGAGATCCCCCCCAACCGGGTAAACCGCAATTACCTGAAGACCAAGTGCCAGAAAATGGGGCACATGCTGAAGCTGGTGGACTAGCTTATCTCGCAAAGCCGCCAAGAACTCCAAGCCATTTGGCTTTTGCGTCTTTGCGCCTTTGCGTCTTTGCGTGAAAAAATTAAGATCGGGGGAAGAATGCGCACCGTTGAAGGCAAGCTCATTGGCGAGGGCCTGAAGTTCGCCCTGGTGGTAAGTCGCTTCAATTCTTTCATTACCGAACGGCTGCTGGAGGGCGCCCTGGATTGCCTTCGCCGCAAGGGCGCGGCCGAGGGGGACCTGACTCTGGTGCGGGTGCCCGGGGCCTGGGAGATCCCCCTGGTGGCCAAGCGTCTCGCCCAGGCCCGGAAATGCGACGCAGTGATTTGCCTGGGCGCGGTGATCCGGGGCTCCACCCCCCATTTCGATTACGTGGCCGCGGAGGTGAGCAAAGGCATCGCCCAGGTTTCCCTGGAGAGCGGGGTGCCCATTGCCTTCGGCATCCTCACCACCGATAGCCTGGAGCAGGCCATTGAACGGGCCGGGAGTAAGGCCGGGAACAAAGGCTTTGCCGCCGCGGAAGCCGCCATTGAGATGGTTAACCTTTTAAAAGAGTTGGAAGGGTGATGGTCTAGTTTTACAGGCTGGACCGGACTGAGCTTTTAAAATGGTTAACCATACCCAAAAATTGGAGGACTAAGGTTTGTGGCCCATCTCTCCCGCAGCCGCTGCCGGGAACTGGCCCTGCAATTTCTTTATCAGGCTGAGTTTGCCGGAGAGCGCCGCGCCGCAGAGGTAGCCCAATTCTGGCGGCATTTTCGGAAAGGGAACCAGACCCCCACCTACCTGCTGCAACTGGTGGAAGGGGTGGCTGCCCACCTGGAGGAATTGGACGGCTTGATCTCCCGCTATTCGGAGCATTGGCGTCTGGAGCGCATGGCCGCGGTGGATCGCAACCTGTTGCGGCTGGCGGCCTTTGAACTGCTCTACGAACCGGAGATTCCGCCCAAGGTGATAATCAACGAAGCCGTGGAACTGGCCAAGCTTTACGGCACCGAGGGCTCCGGCGCTTTTGTCAACGGCATCCTGGACCGCATCCGGGTGGCCGCGGGCCGGGAAGTTTAAAGCGCGGCAGTACCAGTTGCATATACTGGAAAAAGACTTATTGATATAATAAACTATAGCAGGACAGACGGGTCAGGCTATGAGGCCTGATTTTGGGGCAAAGGAAGCACAAGGATAATGTTGATCTGAGAGAGGAGAAAAAGGACATGGCCCGGAAATTTTTGGTTATCGCTATGGTCTTGATCTTCGGAGCAGCCCTGGCCGGTTGCGCTACCGAGAGCGGCTACTATGACCCGGGCCGTTCGGCCGGCGCCGGGGCTTTGGGCGGCGCGGCCACCGGCGCGGCCCTGGGGGCCATTATCGGCGCGGCCACCGGCGCCCCGGCAACCGGCGCCTGGGTGGGCGCGGCGGCTGGAGGCCTCCTGGGCGGGGTGGGAGGTTATCTTTATGCCGAGCACCGCAACAGCCAGATGCGTTCCGCCCAGGCCGCAGCCCAAAGCTATAACTACAGCCCCGACAGAGGCGCGTTGGTGGACGTCAACCGGGTATATGTGAACCCGTCCCCACCATCCTCACGCCCAATAATGTGCCGGTGGCCAGCACCCTCTACCGGGAGATCCGCCTGGGCGGCGCCACGCTGGGGCAGCCTTATCAGACCCAGGTGACCAACAGCAACGGCACTTACACGGACCAGGTGAATTACGGTCTTCCCAGCAACGCCCAACCCGGAAATTATACCGTCATCAGCCGGGTAATGAACCAATACGGCAGCGCGGAGAAGGTGGCAAATTTCAGCGTTTATTAAGTTGAGAGCTTGATAATTCCATTTCGAGGGAGGGAGGCAGGGGTTCCCCCAGGCTGGAAACTTGTGCCACTGGGTCTCTGCTTCCTCCCTTTGGCCTCCCTGCCGCAACCTCTTCAAATTGTTGACAAGTCTTTTCCCTTCTGGTATATATTTCTTTTGTTCTCCTTGCTCTGGCAGCTATGACCAGGGCTATTAACCCATAAGGAGTCACAATGCGCCGCTATGAGTCCGTCTGGGTGGTCCAGGGCGACCTCCCGGATGAAGATGTGAAGTCCACCATTGACAAGTTCAGCCGGATTATCTCCAGCGCCGGCGGCACCTTGGTGGGCCTGGATGATTGGGGCCGACGCAAGCTGGCCTATAAGATTAAAGGCGCCACCCGGGGCTATTACCTTTTAGCCGATTTTGCGGGCACCCCGGCCACGGTGAAAGAGCTGGAGCGGAACTACCGGATCGACGACCGCATTATCCGTTATCACACCGTAAAAAAATCCGACAAAGTCAACCTGGAAGCCCTGCAGGCGGAGATCGCCGCCCGGGCCCAGGCCGCGTCGTCCCCGGAACCCGAGCCCGCGCCGCCCGCGGCGGAAACCGCCCCGGCCCCGCCGGAACCTGCAGCCGCGCCTCCGGAAACCGCGGCTGCGGCAGAACCAACCCCCACCCCAGCAAAGGAGGACTAACCGGTGCCGGTAATGCCTCGCCGCAAGCGGAAACAATTTTATGTCCGGCGCAAGGTCTGCCGCTTTTGCGTGGACCAGGCGCTGCCCATTGATTACAAGGACGCCAACACCCTGAGACAATTTGTGACGGAGCGGGGCAAGATCATCCCCCGGCGCATTTCCGGGAACTGCGCCCGCCACCAGCGCCGGGTCACCCGGGCCATCAAGCAGGCCCGGTTGTTGGCGATGATGCCCTATATTCCCCAGATGCCGCCTGCATAAGGAGCGGGCCGGGGGAGCCTCCAGTGGTTCGCAATCTCGCCATCTGGTGCCTCTGTCTGGGGTCCCTGCTGTTATTTTTTGTCTGGGGGCGCCTGAACCCCATCGTTTACCTGTTTACGGTCAGCCTGACGCCGCTGCCGGTGTATCTGGCAGGCCGCCGTCTGGGGTCCCTGTCGGCTCTCCTCCTGGCCCTGGCAGTCTTCCTGTTGGTCTTTTCCTGGAAGCCGGGCCTGGAGATAGTCATCGGCAACCTGGAGTTCGGGGGGTTTCTCCTTATGGGAGTCCTGCTGAGCAGCCTGGAATCCCGGGGCTGGTCGGCTGACCGGGCCATCATCTTCACCGTGGTGGGCCTGACCCTGCTCAGCCTGGTGCTCTTATTCGGGCAGGCTTACTTTTCCGGGGTCACCCTCAGGGAGATATTCTCCCAGAAGACCCAGGAAGCCATCGAGATGTTGGCCAGGGTTATGGCCGGAGCCGGGGACCCGCCCTCGGTAACGAAGGTCCCGGGGGTTTCCCGGGAGGAGATAGAGACCTTGATCCGCTCCTTGCTACCGGCCCTGGTGATCATCAATACCGGGTTGGTGGCCTGGATCAACGTCGTCCTGGCCCGACAGCTCTTGACGTTGTTTAATTGGGGAAAGCCGGAGCCGCCCCTGTACTACTGGTCGACCCCGGAATGGCTCATCTTTCCGGTCCTGGCCGCGGGGTTTCTCCTGCTGGTGCCGGTGTCTCTGGTGCGCCTGATCAGCATGAATCTGCTGCTGGTGCTGGGCCTGTTTTACTTCTGTCAGGGGGTGGCGGTGGTAGCCGCCTGGTTCCAGCGCTTCCGGCTGCCCCTGGTACTCCGGTGCATCGGCTACCCCCTAATGTTTTGGATTCCTTTGCCTTTACTGGTCATTACCCTGGGGTTGATGGATCTCTGGCTGGATTTCCGGCGGCTGCACCAGCCCCTGGACGCGTGAGGAGGATCTTGGTTTGAAGGTCATTTTAACGGAGAAAATCGCGGCTCTCGGCACGGTGGGCACGGTGGTGGAAGTGACCCGGGGTTACGCCCGGAATTTCCTGATCCCCCAGGGCAAGGCCCTGGAAGCCACCCCCGGGAATCTGGCTATGATGGACCAGACCAAGGATGGACCAGACCAAGGCCAAACGGATTCAGGCCTTGGATCAGGAACTGGAGGAGTCTCAGGCTCTGGCTGCCCGCCTGGAAGGGGTGAGCGTGACCATTCCCCAACGGGTGGGAGAGGCGGAGCGTCTCTACGGCTCGGTCACCAGGGCTATGATTGCCGCGGCCCTGGAGGCCCAGGGCTTCGAAGTGGACCGCAAGCAACTAGAGTTGGCGGAGCCCATCAAGAAGTTGGGTACTTATGAAATTCCCGTACGTCTGGCCCCGGAAATCAAGGCCCAGATCACCGTGGAAGTAGTGCCTGAGAGCGCTTAAGTCAATAAAGGCGGGGGCAGGGATGTAGAATAGGCGCCCCGCCTGCTCGATCAATGGTTGCACAGGCTTTCCAGCCTCTGCGGATCGGATTCTGGTTCCCAAGCTGCGCTGGGGAACCCCCTTCCCGGCAAAGCTGCGCTTTGCCGGGCTATCTTCCAAGACCATATAATTTTTGGATACCTGGGTTGCCCAAGCTTGGCTTGGGCAAAAATTTTCGTTCCCCAGCGAAGCTGGGGAACGAGGAGAGGAAAGGGTTTAATGACGAAATCGACTACCCCCTGATCCCTAAACCCTTTCCTCAAAATACCTCGTCCAGAAATTTCCCTTCTTCAAATCAACCCACCTTGTGTTAAAATAATACCACTTCTTTTTCCACCACTACTACCAATAACATTAGTAATTTCAGGGGGATATTCTTATGGTCAGAGCTAGCGGGCGTATCAACGTCGTCTCCCCGGAAGCGGCCGTCACGGCCGGGGCCACTCCCCCTGCCAGCCTCGAGACGGAACAGTCGATTCTGGGGTCCATCCTGATCCGGCCCCAGGTTATGGACCTGGTGGCCGACACCATCACCCCCCAGGATTTTTACCGGGAGGCCCACCGCAAGATCTACCAGGCCATGCTCGACCTCTACAACCGCCATGAGCCCATGGACTTGCCCCTCCTGAACAACCTTTTGAAGGAGCGGGGCCAGTTGGAGGAGGTGGGGGGGCCTGTCTTCTTAATGGGGTTGACCGATAACGTCGGCGCCGCCGCCCACGCCGACCACTACGCCCGGGTGGTCCACGACAAAGCCGTGCTCCGCCGCCTTCTGGCCTGCTCCCAGGAGATTGCCGGCGCCTGCCTGGCCCCGGTGGAGAACGTGGCGGAATTCCTGGATTGGGCCGAACACCGGGTCTTTGAGGTGGCGGAGGCCAAAATCCGCCAGGGCTTTCAACCCATTGAAGGATTGGTGAATAAGGAGATCGCCACTCTGGAGGCCATCTGGGGCCGGAAGGACAGCGCCGTCACCGGCGTCTCCAGCGGCTTTGTGGACCTGGATAACTATACCGCGGGCTTCCAACCCAGCGACCTGATCATCATCGCCGCCCGCCCCAGCATGGGCAAAACCGCGCTGGCCCTGAACATCGCCTTTAATGCCGCGTATAAACCCCGGACCCAGGTGGCCTTATTCTCCCTGGAAATGTCCAAAGAACAGTTGGTGCGCCGGTTACTCAGCAGCATCGGCGAGGTGGACGCCTCCCAGATCCGCCGGGCTGCGTTTTTAACCCATCAGGAATGGGCCCATCTCCAGGAAGCCGCGGGCTTTTTGATCGATTGCCCCATTTACATCGACGACACTCCCGCGGCATCCGTCCTGGAAATCCGGGCCAAGTGCCGCCGCCTCAAGGCGGAGGGCAAACTGGGGCTGGTGATCATCGACTACCTGCAGCTCATGCGGGGCCGGGGCGACGCTCCCAGCCGGGAACAGGAAATCTCGGAGATCTCCCGGTCGCTCAAGGCCCTGGCCAAAGAGTTGCACGTGCCGGTGGTGGCCCTGTCCCAGCTCAACCGGCGGGTGGAAGAGCGGCCCAACAAACGGCCGCAACTGGCCGACCTGCGGGAGTCCGGGGCCATCGAGCAGGACGCGGACGTCATCCTCTTCATTTACCGGGATGAGGTCTACCGGGAAGACTCCCCGGATAAAGGCATTGCCGAGGTGATCGTCGGCAAGCAGCG
>JACQYN010000056.1 GCA_016208235.1 Deltaproteobacteria bacterium | reverse complement strand
GGAGGGTTATCGACCGTATCTTCTGGAAATCCCGCTCAAGCCATTATCCGGCGAGGCGAGCGGCGATCTGGTGCGCGGACTTCTCGATGGCAGCATGCTGCCAAAAAAACTATCGGAGGTCATTCAGAACAAGTCGGAGGGTAATCCTTTTTTTGTCGAGGAGGTCCTCAGGTCGCTGATTGAGCGCGGTGTTCTGGCGCGTGAAAATGGAGTCTGGAAAGTCACCGGTCTGGTCGAGAACATCCAGGTGCCTGACTCTCTCCAGGGAGTGCTTCTTTCCCGTCTGGATCGCCTTCCCGAGGAAACAAAACGGGTGATCCAAAAGGCGGCTGTCATCGGGCGCGTATTTCTTTTCCGGGTGCTCGAACAAATGGCGCGCGAGGAAACCGAGTTGGAATCCCAAATGGCTTTGCTCGAAGACGCGGCCCTTGTCCGGGAGCGGGCGCGTGTTCCTGAAATTGAATATGTCTTTGACCACGCCCTGACGCAGGAGGTCGCCTATCAAACGCTTCTGGCTCCAGCGCGCAAACTTCTTCATCAAAAAGTCGGGGAAGCGATGGAATCCATTTTTTCCGAGCGGATTGACCAGCACAGGGCTCTCCTGGCCTATCACTTCTTCAAGGGGGAAGACTGGGAAAGGGCATTCGAGTATTCTGTCGGCGAAGCGGACGCAGCGGTACAGCTCTACGCCTACGCCGAGGCTCGCGAACATTATCATCGCGCCTTGGACAGCCTCAAACATCTGCCCGATAACGCCTCAAACTGTCAAAAGCAGGTGGACATCAGTGTCCGGCTTGTGAATGTCTCTCTCCAGTCTGAATCGCCTGAAAAAAACCTGGCGATTTTGACGGAGGCCGAAAACATGGCCTCCTCGCTTGCGGATGAAGCGCGCATCGCGCGCGTCCAGCTTTGGATCGGGAGGGTGCATTATCTGGCGGGACGATTGCGGGAGGCAATTTCGTATTTCCAAAAGGTGCTCGCGGTGGCTCCAGAATTTGGCGATCCCGAGTTGATGGCCCTGCCGGGAGCCGTCATCGGACGCGTTCTTCTCCTGCAAGGCCAGTTTGCGAAGGCCCACCAACTATTGGAAAAGACCGTACCCCTTCTCGAGGCCACAAAGAACCGCCACGAGCTGTTGTTCGCCTGCTTGTACCGCGGGGTTTCCCGAGCCCTTCTTGGCGATTACGCCGCCGGAGCCGCTGAACTCGACCAGGTCCTGAAAATGGCCCAGGCAAGCCGCAATCAAAACGCTGAAACCATGGCACACACGGCCCTTGCCATGATCCGCGTCGTCGCCGGCAAATACCATGAGGCCATGGGAGCCGCCCAGGCTGCGCTTGCGGTTGCGGAGAAGAGCGGCGACACTATGTTTTGTTACTCCAGCAATTCGTTCATGGCATGGGCGCTGACGGGATTGGGAGAGCATCAGCGCGCCCTTGAACATTGGTCCGCCGCTCATAAAGCCGCTCGGCCTTTGGGCGGCCGCCTTTTGCTCGGTGAATGGCTGGCTGCCATCGAAAGCGACACCCTGCTTGGAGCAGGAGATATTCCTTCAGCCCTGAAAAAAGGAGAGGAAGCCCTGGCCATCGCCAAAGCAGCGGGCAGCCTCATTGCGGAGGCTTTGTCCGAAAGCGCCATCGGCAATGCCCTCGCGGCCGGCCCCACGCCAGACCATAAAAACGCCGAAGCTCATCTGGAAAGAAGCCTGTCGTTGCTGGAAAGCATTGGCGCCAAATTCGATCTTGCGCGCGTTTCGCTTGCGCTGGGTCGGGTCCGCATCGGACGGAAAGATTGGGAGGGCGCGTCAAAACTGCTGCGGCAGGCCTCCTCCCTCGCCTCCCATTGCTCGCTTCAAATGGAGGAAGCAAAGGCACGGGACCTGTTGAAAGAGATCGAGACGGCCCGGGTTCAGGATTCGGCCAGGTGAACGAGGTTTTGAAGCGGTTCGCCTTGCGCAAATCGCTTGATATTTTCCGCAGTTTTTGCCCTGTCCCCCCCGAATAATTCGATCGCTGTGGTGCCTAATACCAAGTCGCAATCAAACGACAATTTTCTTGTAGGGGCGGACCCATGTGTCCGCCCTAATGCGGGCGCACACGCGGGTGCGCCCCTACAATTCCGTGCCCTTTGATTGCGACTTGGTATAAGGACTTACGGGCCATTGTCGGTTAGAGCCGTTTCTGCTATCAAGGCAGCATGAACAGCGTCTTCGACCTCATCCGGAACCTCCGGATCGCCCTGGGAATTCAAGCCCCGCACGACGCTCGAAAATGACACTTGGGAACTGTACATCGGGTCCGCGTGCTCGAGATCTTCGTTCCAGCTAACCGGCGGTTGCAGCCGACGGCGCCGCCGCGCCGCCGCTGAACCGCGGCGTTATCCAAATGAAAGGTTACTGCTATGACCTGAAACTTATCGACCCACCGAAAGTTCAAGCTATCCAGACCATATCTGCATTTTTCCTTGATCTACCGATAAGTCTCCCTCGTGGCAAGTTAGCTTAACGAGATATAACAGGACTCTTTTACGGTCTGGTAGTTGGCGTTTAAAGCCGGTTCCATCAAGAGAATGGCCGCCAGGCGCCGGGCCATGTTCATGACTTCCCGGGCTTCGCCCTGGGTGAGAGAGCGGCCCAGGAGATCGTGCTCCCGGTAGCTGAGCCACTTCTTGACGACCTGGTAGCCGCCGATGTAGTAATTCCAGACCTTGGCCGGGACGTTGCGCCAATAGGCCGACTCGTTAAGGTAGATGTCGCAGGTGGTCTCCCCGAGGTGCTCAAGGGCTTGCTCCAGGGTGAGGCCCAGGGCCCCGGCCCCTTCCCGGATGGCGGCTAGTTCTTTCTGGGTGTAGTCCCGGGTGGCCACCTTGCCTTTGCCGGGCATGGTCACCCCGTCTTTCCCTCTATGGCCCCACCCCACGGTAAGGGCCAGGTCGCCCGCGTCTGGGTTCAAGGCCCCGCCCCCCTTCTTGGAGATCACGGCCAGGGGTTTCAAATCCGGCCGGATGGTCCCCGCGGTTACTCCCGGGACTGGGGTTTCCGGGTCCAGCAGGGCTGCCAGTTGCCGGCCCAACTCCGCGGAATGCTCCAGGGCTTCCCGGGTGTCCGGCAGGGGAATCCGGGGCCAGTCCTGGCGGATGCCGTCCGCGTTTTCCGTGAGGTAGGCGGGGGCGTAGCCGATGGCCAGGGCATGCATCCAGATGAGGCCCGCGGTCCCGGGGTTGGCGTCGGGGGCCGGGAGGCCCAAGGCGGCCAGGTAAGACCGGGCGGCGGTGGAGAGGTTGGCCGTGGGGCTTTTTTCTTCTGCTTTTGGTTCTTCGATAAGCTTGGGGTGTTCAAACTCTTTCTTTCCTTTAACTGAATCCGGGCGGAGATAGATGGGAATGGCAACAGCGTTAGGTCTTAGCAAGTGATAATCTGGCAACTCAGGGGTGATGGTGATGGCAATCTGTTCTTTTGGTCTCTCAGCCATCATTCGGGTAATAATGAACTTGTTGCCAGGCCATTTTTGAGCCACAAGGGTAGGCCGTGCTCTATTCCAAAGGGACTGAGCTTGACTATAGTAGCACCAGCGAAGGTCAAAAGGATAAAGAGCATAACGCATAAGCCTCTTGCCGTCGAATGGTTCTGACTTTTGCACTCGATCTCTGCATGATTTAGGGTCAAACCCTCCAGCCTCTTGTGTTAACCCTGTGTTCAGGGCCTTTAGTGTTTCCCAAGTTACTTCAGGGTCATAATACACCTGCATTCTTTTCTGAAGGGAATCTCTGTCTATGTCAATCAACGCGCTATGGCGCATCTCTTGTAGTCCGCTTATCGGTAACTCTGAGCATAAATCCACAAGCTTAGGCCATTCCAGATAATGGGCGGCAACGCCCGAAGGCCGAAAGGTGAAGCGGTTGTTATCATCCGGGCTGGTTTCCTGGTATTGAGCATCTAAGTCCTGAGCTTGGAGGCTGTCCACCAGATCGGTCCGCTTGGATACTCCCCAAAAATCCCGGAAGCGGATAGCTGGGGCGGTGTCCCGATGTTCCTTCCTTACCATCAGGGAAATCGCCGTGCCCGTCCGGATACCTTCCCGGTTGTATTCCGTGGAAAAGACGCTGGGGTCGGGCTTGCCTTCCGGGGTGATCTTCCCGGTCTCCCGGCTGTCGCCGTTCAGGCAGTCAAACCAGAGGGCGTCGAACTCGGAGAGAAACCGTTCCCGCATGACCACAAAGGAGGGGTCCCCCAGGTAGGAAAAGTTGGAGATGAAGCAGACCACCCCTTTCCCGGTCTTCTCGGCAATGCGGCGTTCCGCCAGGCCGAAGAACCGCACATAGAGATCATCCAGGTTGAACTTCTTGATGCCCCACTTGGTAATGAGCCCGTCCTTGTAAGGTTCCACCAGGACCTTTTCCGCTTCGGCGCTCACCCCGGCAAAGGCGTTGTAAGGAGGATTGCCCAGGATCACCAGGATGGGCTTGTCCTGCTTCACTTCTTCCGCGGCGTCCCGCTCTGCCGCAAACTCCGGCAACATGAGCTGCTTCTTGGGACCTTCCGGGGGCTCCCAGCCGGTCAGAGCATTGGTGAGGAAGACCCCCGCCCTTTCCGCCTTATCCTCTGTCAACGGCGCGCCCAGGTTTTGCAACAGCAGACCCAATTGCAAGTGGGCCACCACAAAGGGCGCGGGCAGAATCTCAAAGCCAAAGACCCGCTCCCGGGCCGCGGTCTTGAGGTCTTGGGCGATCAGGGCGTCATCCCGGTTGGCTTTAAAAGTGGCGTAAATGTGTTTCAGGACCTCCACCAGGTAAGCCCCGGTACCGCAGCAAGGGTCCAGGACGTAAACCCGGGGATCGGCCAGGCCGTCGGCAATACCCAGTTCCTGCCGGAGCACGGTGTCCACCCGGGCCACCATGTATTGAACGATCTCCGGCGGGGTGTACCAAATCCCCAAGTCCTTGCGAAGCTGGGGATCAAAGGCTTTCAGGAAGGGTTCATAGAAATATTGGACCGCGTGGCCCTCATCGAATTGGGAGAAGAAGGAAGGCCGGTCCACCCGGTTCAGGACCGCGGCGGTCCAATCCAGGACCTCTTCTAACCCCAGGGGCCCCAACTTGGTGGGGGTGGCCACCTGTTCATAGAGCACCCGGATCATGGGGACGTGAAGGAACCAGGGGGTGAGGCGCCAGTCGAAAAGCTTTTTGGGGTCTGGGATCGGGTTTTTCTTATGCCACAAAACCCAAGCGGCAAAGACGCCATAAAAGAGGGTCTGGATCAGGGTGGAGCGGAAGAAGTGCTCACCCTTCTCCGGGTCTTGTCTGGTCCCCTCGAACCTTAGGCCCAAGGCCTCTTCCAGGGCCGCCCGCAGCCCGGATAAGGCCGGGAGATCCTTGCCCTCCATACGGGCCTTGGCCTCCCGGGCGTAGGAGGCCAGGAACCAGGCCACGTCTTCGGGGCGGGTCAAAGGCGCGGCGTGGAGCATCACCCGCTTGAGGTATTCAATGAGGCGTTCCCCATGAGCCTTGGCCATTTTCTGGGGGTGGGCGGCGGCCTTCCAAAAATCTGCTTCATTTTCAGCCAGGCGGTAGGTTTCCAGCTTGGCGGCCTGGCCGGACGGGTCCTGGCCCACCAGGACGAAATCCCGGTAATTGGTCACCAGTACCTGCCGGTAGCGGCCCCAATACCGGGTCACCTGCTCCCCGGCCGCGGTGACCCAGGCGTCGTCTTTGGTGGACTTGACTTCCATCACCCCCCGGGCCGGGGTCTGGCCGGGGAGAAGGGCGGCATCGGCAAATTTCTGAAATTGCTCCTGGACGAAAAAACCGCCGTCAGGCAGACCGGCCCCCAAATTCTGCAAGTTGATGATGCATTTGACCTTGGGCTTGAGGGTCTTGCCGATCTCGTTCAGGAGGTTAGCCAGGGGCCCATAGTAGGAGGTTTCTTTGACCCCGGCGCCGGCAGCGCGGATCTCCGAAAGTTCCTTGAGGTAGGTTTCCAGGGGATTCATCAAGCCCTCACAAAGGCATTATGCCACGGGTGAGGGGTAATGGTTAAGTCATTTTTCCAGGTTTATATTTTGACCCTTAAAATCCTCAAATGATCTATTTTGACAAGTCGGATTGGCCGTCATATCGGTTAAGTGGCTTATTTAATAAGGAAATTAGCAAATCCCGCCTTCGGCACCAACTTAATTTAGTAGTAATATCAACTAGTTACGCGGGGAACTCAGTTCCCCATTAGCCCCCTTGTCCCCTAGTGAAAAGGCAAAACTCCCGTACCTATCCGGGGGACCGGGGGACTGAGGGACGGGCTTTTTGTCAGTTCCCCGGCTCATTCTTCCTCCACTGATAGGGTCCGGTCCGGCTTGGCTACCGGACCCCGCAAGGCTTGCAAAAGTTCTTCTTCCCTTTTTCCGAAATCCAATGCCTGTAAATGTCCGCTGTCCTTGAAATAGAGTGGTGTCCCTGCATCTGGACCTAGACCGGCGAGTAATGGTCCATGAGCAACAAGGTAGCATATGTGCCGCAGGTCATGGGGCTGGAGGCCTGGAGCCGCGCCGTCATGCAAGCGCGGCGTAAGTCCCCCTTGATGCTGTTTATGGACGGCAAACTTCGGGTCCCGGTTATGGATGAAAAGGCCAACCGAAAAATGACCTATAGCGACAATCGATAAAAATGCTCCCGCCTGTCTGGAATTGGTTCAAAAGATGGTGCCAAGCCGTTAACTCTGCAAGCAGCCGGCTGAGGCAAAACGTGCTCGGTTTGCGGCGCCAAGGCCAAGGGGAGGCAGATAAAAGTCTATTGTGGCGCTAAGAGGAGAGTATTGCCGGGGACGAGGTTTGGGCCTGCGGAAAGCCCACAAATGATGGCCGGGCGTACGGTTCTTCAAATCGACCTACGCGGCCGAAGCGCAGACGGAATGGTTGAACCCTGGTCTTTCGTTAAAGCACGATTAAACGAAAACAAGAAAACACGATAAACAGAAGGAAGAAAAATGGCAAGCAAGAAAACCCGCCGGATTGATGTCCTCCCTTGTTGCCGTCAAGGGCAAAGCTACCGCCCCTGCCGATGCATAACGAAGGCAGCCGGAAACAACGCCAGTTCCTCCGGCCACATCCCCGCTTAATTTTCAAGGTTGACTGTGATTTCCGCCAGCGTTTCCGCCTGGGTGGAGGCCAGGTTAACAGGAAGGATAAAAAGTGCTTAAGATAACGCGATGATAAGTATATCGAATCCCAATTATTTTGATTTGAACAGCGGATAGAGAGCAGATATTAGTCTATAGCCGGGCAAGCGAGAAAAAAATTGATTCTTGTGGTGCATGGTTTTATAATTGCGAAAATTTTCATAAAGGAGGTGATTCCGGGTGTATCGGCCAACAATTCCCATTAGGGTGAAATCCTGAAGCTCAGGCGACCGCGGAGCCTTGGCAAGGCTCTCGATACCCATCAGGCTGGAACGGGACGGGGCGGATCACCTGGGATCAGGGTCTGATTGTAGTTAGCTTTGCAAGAACTACGTTCCCTCCTTTAAGGTGAAACCTCCCCAAATTTCCACCTCCCTGCAGTAGCTCCAGCCTGTTAGACCTGGATTCGATAATCGCCTGAATCTTTAGGTATTTCTGCGTTTTCTCGCGCCTGGAAGGTTTTGGCGGCGTGATGGGGCAAGATTGCCCGCAGCAGCTGGCCAAGGCCTCCAGCGTCTCAGGACCGGTATATCTCGAGGTATTGGACCTCATTTTATAAATCTTTTTAACCCAATCCATGATCTACAGGTGAACCTATGAAATCGCAGCAGCAGGGAACCAATCCGGTGGGCGCCGTCATGGTGGTGGGCGCCGGCATCGCCGGGGTGCAAGCGGCCCTGGACCTGGCGGACGCCGGTTTTTACGTCTATGTGGTGGAAGCCAAACCCGCCATCGGCGGGGTCATGGCCCAGTTGGACAAGACTTTCCCCACCAACGACTGCTCCATGTGCATTCTGTCTCCCAAGCTGGTGGAATGCGGGCGGCATTTGAATATTGAAATTCTGGCCCCGGCCCGGGTGCAAGGGATCATTGGGGAGCCCGGCAATTTTACCGTCACCGTGAACCAGGCGGCCCGGTATATCGATATGGCCAAGTGCATCGCCTGCGGCCTGTGCGCCGAAAAGTGCCCCAAGAAGGTGCCGGACGCCTTTAACCAGGGGCTGATATCGCGCAAGGCCGCGTATGTTCTCTATCCCCAGGCGGTTCCCCTGAAATACGCCATTGACCCCGTTAACTGCCTCTACTTCAAGAAGGGGGGCAAGTGCAAGGCTTGCGAGAAATTCTGTCCCACCGGGGCCGTGGATTTCTCCCAAACCGACCAGCCCCGGGACATCCAGGTGGGCGCAGTGGTCCTGGCCCCGGGCTTCAAACCCTACGATCCCACAAAGTACGCCGCCTATCACTACGCCTCGCTGCCCAACGTGGTCACCAGCATGGAGTTTGAGCGCATCTTGAGTGCTTCCGGCCCTTATCAGGGCCACCTGGTGAGGCCGTCGGACCACAAGGAACCCCAGAAGATCGCCTGGCTGCAGTGCGTCGGCTCCCGGGACCTCAACCATTGCGACAACAGCCACTGCTCCGCGGTCTGCTGCATGTACGCCATCAAGGAGGCGGTCATTGCCAAGGAGCACAGCAAGGACGGCCTGGAGGCCGCCATCTTCTTCATGGATATGCGCACCATGGGGAAGGACTTCGAAAAGTATTACTGGCGGGCCCGGGATGAGCAGGGGGTCCGGTTCATCCGCACCCGGATACATAGCGTGGACCCGGTGCCGGGCACCGACGACCTCAGCATCCGTTATCTCGATGAAGACGGGACCTTGAGGGCCGAGACCTTCGATATGCTGGTCTTGTCCGTGGGACTGGAAGTGGCCCCGGAGGTGCTGGAGACGGGCCGCATCCTGGGGATCGACTTCAATGCCAATAAATTTGCCGAGACGTCCTCCTTTGCGCCGGTGGCCGCCACCCGTCCCGGCATTTTCGTCTGCGGCGCTTTCCAGGGCCCCAAGGACATCCCCCAGTCGGTGATGGAAGCCTCGGCTTCCGCCTCCGCGGCCGGCGATCTGCTGGCTGCGGCCCGCTTCTCCCTGGCCAAGAAAAAGCCGGAATTCGCCGAGCGGGATATTTCCCAGGAAACACCCCGCATCGGCGTCTTCGTCTGCCACTGCGGCATCAACATCGCCGGGGTGATCGACGTGGAGGCGGTGCGGGATTATGCTGGGACCCTCCCCTTTGTGGAGTACGTGGAGAACAACCTCTTCACCTGCTCCCAGGACACCCAGGAGATCATCAAAGAGCGCATCAAGGAGCACAACTTAAACCGCATCGTGGTGGCCTCCTGCACTCCCAAGACCCACGAACCCCTGTTCCAGGAGACCATCAAGGAGGCCGGCCTCAATAAATACCTCTTTGAGCTGGTCAATATCCGGGACCAGGGGTCCTGGGTGCACATGCACGAGCCCGAGCGGGCTACCAGGCGGGCCAAAGACCAGGTGCGTATGGGCGTGGCCAAGGTGGGTTTGCAACAGCCCTTACGAGAGTTCACCCTGCCCATCACCAAGGCCGGATTGGTCATCGGCGGCGGCGCGGCGGGGATGGAGGCGGCCCTGGGGTTGGCGGACCAGGGGTTTAAGGTGCACCTGGTGGAGAAAAAGGACTTCCTGGGCGGCCACGCCTTGAAGCTCAACCATACCTGGAGAGGGGAGCAGGTGAAGCCCTATGTGGACGGCCTGGTGCAGCGGGTGACCAAACATCCGCAGATCGAAGTCCACCTAAACTCGGAAGTCACCGACGTCCAGGGGTTTGTGGGCAATTTCCACAGCACCCTCAGCACCAGAGGACGCGAAGTCGAGGTGGAACACGGCGCCGCGATCATCGCCACGGGCGCGCACTCCTACAAGCCCAACGAGTACCTGTATAAAGAAAATCCCCGGGTGCTGCTGGCCCTGGAGATGGACCAGGCCATCCGGGAGAAAAATCCCCTGGTCACCACTGCCAAGTGCGCGGCCTTCATCCAGTGCGTGGGGTCCCGGGAACCGGAGCGGCCCTACTGCAGCCGGGTCTGCTGCACCCATTCCGTGGAAAGCGCCATCCGGCTCAAAGAGCTCAACCCGGACATGGACGTGTACGTCCTCTACCGGGACCTCCGCACTTATGGTCCGAGAGAAAACCTCTACAAGGAGGCCCGGGAGAAAGGGGTCATCTTCATCCGCTTCCACGCGGATGACAGGCCCCAAGTGGCTCAGACCGCGGACGGCGGCCTCCAGGTCACGGTCAAAGACCTTATCCTGGGCCTGCCCATCACCATCCGGCCCGACGTCCTGACCCTGGCCAGCGCTATCATCGTCAAGGAACAGGAGAAGCTGGCCAAGATGTTCAAGGTGCCCTTGAACAACGAAGGCTTCTTCCTGGAGGCCCACATGAAACTCCGGCCGGTGGATTTCGCCACCGAGGGCGTCTTTGTCGCCGGCTTGGCCCACTATCCCAAACCCCTGGATGAAGCCATCGCCCAGGCCAAGGCCGCGGCGGCCCGGGCTGCGGTGGTCTTGAGCCAGGAGTCCATCAAGGCCGGGGGCGTGGTGGCCAGCATCGATCCGGCGCTGTGCTCCGGCTGCCAGGCCTGCGTGGGGGTCTGCCCCTTCGGGGCCATCGATTACAAAGAGACGGAAAAGGTCTGCGAGGTGAACCAGGCCTTGTGCAAGGGCTGCGGCACCTGCGCGGCCAACTGCCCGTCGGAGTGCATCACCCTCCTGGGCTTCAGCCACAAGCAGATCTACACCCAGATAGATCAGGCCCTGGCCGAGCTGAAAATGGCAGCCGAGGCCGCGGGCTAAGAGTTCATGAACCATAAATGTCACACACCCCCGAGGATGAAAAATCCCCCCTACCCCCTTTTAGAAAGGGGGAGTTAAAAAGTCCCCCTTTAATAAAGGGGATTTAGGGGGATTTTGGCTTTCACGGCAAAGCTCACGGGGCAGGGAGCCGACCGCCCTCCCCTATGACGGCAATATTGCGAGGATTCAGCCAAAGGATAAGGAAAATGAGCGACAGCACTTTCGAACCGAAAATCATCGGCTTTTTCTGCAACTGGTGCACTTACGCCGGAGCCGATCTGGCCGGCGTCAGCCGTCTCCAGTATCCTTCTAATATCCGCGTCATCCGGGTCATGTGTTCCGGCACGGTGTCGCCCCACCACGTGCTGCGCGCCTTCCAGAAAGGCGCGGACGGCGTGCTCATCGGCGGCTGCCACATCGGCGACTGCCACTATCTCCGGGGCAATTACATGACCGTCAAGCGTATGCGCTTCCTCCAGGACCTTCTGAAATTCACCGGATTTGAACCCGGCCGGTTGCACCTGGAATGGATCTCCGCCGCGGAAGGCCCCAAGTTCGCCCAAACGGTGCGGGATTTTACGGAAAAGATCAAGAAAATTGGCCCCTCCCGCCTGATCGCCGCGGTTAAGGCGGCTTAACCAGCCAGACTCCGGCTGATAAGGATAATTCTCATGGATAAGTTACGTGCAAAAGTCCGAAGCCTTCTTACTGAGGGCAAAGTCGCCGGTTACCTCGGCTACCTTATAAAGGACGGCCACCCCCTGCCTCACTTCTTCACCAAGGAGAACCTGGCGGAGGTAGACCAGGCCATGGTCGCCCCGGATAGCGCCCGCTATCCCCTGGATAAGCTCCTGATAGCCCTGGCAGGTCGCTATCCCGAGGCCATCTTCGCCATCCAGGTAAGGGGCTGCGACGAACGGGGGCTCAACGAACTGTACAAGTGGGGGCAACTGGACCCGGAGAAGGTGGTGCCGGTGGGGGTCGCCTGTACCCAGAACCAGGCCGACTACTGCGAATGTCCCGGTCCCTGGGCCTCGGTGGTCGATTACGGAGAGAAATGCCTGCCGGTGGCCAAGAGCCGGCGGGTGGAACGCATCGACACCTTGGCGGAGCAGGACGCTTTTCAGGAGTGGCTGGCCGCGTTCAAACGCTGCATCAAATGCTACGGCTGCCGGGATGTCTGCCCCATGTGTTTTTGCAAGGAATGCTCCCTGGAACACGAGGACCTCATGAGCACCGGCCAGTTGCCGCCGGATACCATCTTTCAACTGGTGCGGGCCATCCACATGGCCGGACGCTGCATTGACTGCGGCCTGTGTGAAGAAACCTGCCCCGCGGACATCCCCTTACGGGTCCTGTACAAGAAGGCCAACGCCCTGGTGAAGGACCTGTTCGATTACGACGTCGGCTCTCCCGGAGCCGGTCCCTCCCCCTGGAAGGTGCTGGGAGAGGATGCGACCCTGGAGGCCAAGCCGATGTGAGTCTTCGCACCAATACCTAAGGGGGCAGGTCCGATCATCTGGAGTCATGGTCGGCAGCCACTCAGGGCAACCAAGGCTCTTTTGACCATCCCGTTGGCCTAGGTGAGGTCAGGGGATGGCGTTTAGCGGAAAGGAGGATCAATGAACCCCGAATATTCTCCCAAGGTTGTCGGTTTTCTCTGTCGCTGGTGTTCCTATACCGGCGCCGACCTGGCGGGCGCCATGCGCCTCCAATACCCGCCGGAAATCAGGATTATCATGGCGCCGTGTACCGGGAAGATAGACATTCTCTTCCTGCTGCAAGCCTTCGAGGCCGGGGCGGATGCAGTCTTTGTTTCGGGCTGTCATGAAGGGGACTGCCATTATGTGAGCGGCAACCTTTACGCCCGCAAGAGGGTGGAGAGGATGAAGGAAATTCTGAAAGAAGTGGGCCTGGAGCCGGAGCGGGTGGAAATGTTCCATGTGTCCGCTTCGGAAGGGCCGCAATTCGCGGCCATCGCCCGGGAGATGACCGAGCGGGCCTATCGATTAGGGCCCAACCCGGTGCGGCGGGAAGTTCGGACCGCCTGGCTGGACCAACGATCGGCTGCCGGTAATGCAGCCTGAAAAATTAACAGAAGGAGAAGAAATGAAAGAGCCAGAGTTTCCCAGAATACTGGGGATATGTTGCCGTTGGTGTTCGTATGCCGGAGCAGATTTGGCGGGGGCCATGCGCCTGCAATACCCTCCGGAAATCAGAATTATGATGGTGCCTTGCACCGGGCGGGTGGACATTCTGCATATCCTCAAGGCCTTTGAGTTAGGGTTCGACACGATATTCCTTTCCGGCTGTCACGAAGGAGATTGCCACTACCTGGCCGGCAATATCAAGGCAAAAAAGCGGGTCAACAAACTAAAAAAAGACCTGGTGGCCCTGGGCCTCGAACCGGAACGCCTGGAAATGTTCCATGTCAGCTCCGGGGAGGGTCCCAAATTTGCCGGGGTCTGTACGGAGATGCATGAGCGGGCCCTCAAGCTGGGGCCCAACCCGGTGAAACGAGAAGCCCGGGCCGCCTGGCTGGCAACCCAGCCAAGGGCCGACATCGCGGTTTAGGAGGAGCGATTTTATGGATTTTCATACCACCCATACCACGTGTCCCTATTGCGGTTGCGGCTGCGGCATTTTGCTGGAAGCGCTGGATGGGAGCCTTGTCGGCTCCTGGCCGGTGAAATCGCACCCGGTCAGCCAGGGGAGCCTGTGCTTGAAAGGCTGGAGCAGCCATGAGTTCGTGGAGAGCCGGCAGCGCCTGACGCAGCCGCTGCTCCGTAAAAATGGCCAGTTGGTTCCGATGAGCTGGGATAAAGCCCTAACCGCGGCGGCCCAGGGATTGAAGGGGGTACTGGACCGGCACGGGCCGGACGCGGTGCAGGTGCTGGCTTCCGCCAAGGTAACCAATGAAGAGAATTTTCTCTTGAACAAGTTCGCCCGGGCGGTCCTCGGCACCAACAACATTGATCATTGCGCCCGCCTCTGCCACGCCTCCACCGTGGTGGGCCTGGCTGCGGCCTTCGGTTCCGGGGCCATGACCAACTCCATCGTGGACCTGGAAAACGCCAAAACCATCCTGGTCATCGGCTCCAACACCACCGAGGGCCATCCCATCGCCGCCAAATGGATCTTTCGGGCCATGGCCAAGGGGGCCAAGCTGCTCGTGGCCGATCCCCGGTGGATTCAATTATCGGATATGGCGGATTTGGCAGTGCAGCAGCGGCTGGGGAGCGACGTGGCCCTGATTAATGGCCTGATGCATATCATTGTGAAAGAAGGCTGGCACGATAGCGCCTTTGTCGCCGAACGCACCGAGGGCTTTGAGGCCCTGGCGGTCAAACTGGAGGAATATACTCCCGACAAGGTGGCGGCCATCACGAGGGTTTCCCCCGACAAGCTGCGGCGTCTGGCGGAGATCTACGCCACCCACAAGCCCTCCGCCATCGTCTATTCCATGGGCATCACCCAGCACACTACCGGTGTGGATAATGTCAAGTCTCTGGCTAACCTGGCAATGCTCACCGGCAACCTAGGGGTAGCCGGGGGCGGGGTGAATGCCCTGCGGGGCCAGAATAACGTCCAGGGGGCCCCGGCAACCTAGGGGTAGCCGGGGGCGGGGTGAATGCCCTGCGGGGCCAGAATAACGTCCAGGGGGCCTGCGACATGGGGGCCCTGCCCAACGTCTTTTCCGGCTACCAGCCGGTGGCCGATGAAGCGGCCAACGCCAAGTTCTCCCAGGCCTGGGGGCGGGACCTCTCCAAACAACCGGGACTTACCTTAACAGACATGTTCCCCGCAATTGAGGGCGGGAAAATTAAGGCCCTCTATATCGTAGGTGAGAATCCCAT
The DNA here is from genome assembly GCA_016208235.1 of Deltaproteobacteria bacterium. Taxonomy (GTDB): domain Bacteria; phylum Desulfobacterota; class Desulfobaccia; order Desulfobaccales; family 0-14-0-80-60-11; genus SURF-52. The sequence continues at coordinate 1,956 of JACQYN010000056.1, read as the reverse complement.
GGTGACCGAGCCGGACCTTCGCCATGCGGAAGCGGCCTTAAAAAAGCTGGAAGTCCTGGTGGTCCAGGACATCTTCCTCTCCCAGACCGCGAAGCTGGCCCAGGTGGTCCTGCCGGGCGCTTCCTTTGCGGAGAAGAACGGCACTTTCACCAACACGGAAAGGCGGGTGCTGCTGGTGCGCCAGGCCATCCAGCCAGTGGGTGAATCCCGGCCGGATTGGCAGATTACCCAGGACCTGGCCACCCGCCTGGGCTACCCCATGAATTATGCCTCAGCTGAAGAAATCTTTGAGGAAATCCGCCAACTCACCCCCAGCTACGCGGGGATGACTTACGAACGGCTCCAAGTCCAGGGGTTGCAATGGCCCTGCCCCACCCTGGACCATCCAGGTACGCCGTATCTGCACAAAGACCGCTTTACCCGGGGCAAGGGGCTATTTCAGGCCATCGACTATAAGCCGCCGGCGGAAGTGGAAGACGGGGAATATCCTCTGCTCCTCAGCACCGGGCGCTCCTTTGTCCATTTCCATTCCGGCACCATGACCCGGGTCTCTCCCTCCCTGCACCATGAATTGCCGGAGGGTTATGTGGAGGTTAATCCCGCAGACGCCCTGGCCCTGGGGATTGAGGATGAGGAGCGGGTTCAGGTCAGCTCCCGCCGGGGCGAGATCAAAATTAAGGCGAAAGTGAGCCGCAAGGTGGACCGGGGGGTGGTCTTTATTCCCTTCCACTTCGCGGAAACCGCGGCCAATATTCTCACCAACCCGGCCTGCGACCCGGTGGCCAAGATCCCGGAATTCAAAGTCTGCGCGGTGAAGGTGGAGAAATTGGCGGCATAAATCCATCGAGAGAGGTCACGTTTGACAGAGGAACCACAAGTTCCCTTAACGGAGCAGGTGCGGGCCGCGGGCTGCGCCTCCAAAATCCCTCCAGGGGTCCTGGAGGAGGTATTGAAGAGCCTGCCCGTCCAGGCGCATCCTGATCTGTTGGTGGGTTTGGAAGCCGCCGACGACGCCGGGGTCTATCGCTTGACCCCGGAGTTGGCTTTGATCCAGACGGTGGATTTCTTTACCCCCATCGTCAACGACCCTTATCAGTTCGGGGCCATCGCTGCGGCCAATGCCTTAAGCGATATCTATGCTATGGGGGGGCGGCCCCTGATGGCTATGAACATCGTCTGTTTTCCCCTGAAGACCCTCTCCCCGGACATTCTCAAGGCCGTTCTCCGGGGCGGCCTGGACAAGGTGCACGAGTCCGGGGCCCTGCTGGTGGGGGGGCACAGCGTGGAAGACCCGGAATTGAAATATGGCCTGGCGGTGACGGGTCTGGTGCATCCGGAGCGGATTTTCACCAAGGCCGGGGCTAGAGTCGGCGATCTTTTGGTGCTCACCAAACCCCTGGGTACGGGGATCATCGCCACCGCCCTGAAAGGACATCTGGCATCTGCAGAGGCGGAGGAGGTCATGATCCAGGTTATGAGCCAACTCAATCGGGCCGCGGCGGAGGCGCTTGAGGGGCTGGAGGTCCACGCCGTCACCGACATCACCGGCTTTGGCCTCCTGGGGCACGGCCTGGAGATGGCCCTGGCCAGCCGGGCGGAGTTGACCATCTATACCAGCCGGGTGCCGGTTTTGCCCTGGGCCCGGGAATATGCCGCCCTGGGGCTGTTGCCCGCCGGCAGCCACGCCAACCGGCGTTTCTGTGAAAAACATCTGAGCATCTCTTCCCAGGTAAGCCAAATAGATGTTGACCTGTTAAGCGATGCCCAGACCTCCGGGGGCCTGCTTATCGCCATCGGCCCCCAAGACGGCGAGAGACTCCTGACCCGTTTAAAAGAGAACGGCGTGACCCACGCCGCCTTAATCGGTGAAGTTACCGCCGCGGGCACTGGAAAAATTAAGATAATTCAATAAATAAATCTATCGGTTATGGAAGTTTGCCACCGCTGGGTCGATGG
>JACQYN010000055.1 GCA_016208235.1 Deltaproteobacteria bacterium | reverse complement strand
TTCTTTCTGACGCCCTGGAATCCATCATTAATGTGGCAGCCTCCGCCTTTGCCCTGGGGAGCATCATCTTTGGTGCCAGAAGTCCGGACCCCAGCCACCCGTATGGTCATGGCAAGATCGAGTTCTTTTCCGCGGGGTTTGAGGGCGCGCTCATCATCCTGGCGGCCATCGGCATTTTCTATCAGGCCTGGCCGCAACTCCTCCATCCCCACGGTCTCCCCCACTTGGGCGGCGGGATTCTGATCCTGGCGGGGGTCAACGTCGTCAACCTTATGCTGGGAGCGGGCCTGGTGCTGGTGGGCAAACGCACCCATTCCCTGGTTCTCGTCGCCGACGGCAAGCACATCCTCACCGATGTGTACACCACCCTGGGAGTATTGCTTGGCCTGGGGCTGGTGCTCCTTACCGGCTGGTACTGGGTGGATGGGGCCATGGCCTTCCTGGTGGGGCTGAACATCATCGTCACCGGGGCCAAATTGGTGCGCCAAGCCTTTGCCGGGCTGATGGACACCTCCGACCCCCAGCTTTTGCAAGAGATCTCGGGCATCCTCCAGAAACACCGGAAAAACATCTGGATCGACGTGCACCAGTTGCGGGCCCGGCGGTCCGGGGATATCATCCACCTGGATTTTCACCTGATTCTCCCCAGGGATCTCACCCTGGAAGAGGGCCACCGGGAGGTTAAGGACCTGGAGAAGATCTTCCAGGCCCATTTCGGCAAGACCGCGGATATCCTTATCCACGTGGACCCTTGCGCCAGGCCCATCTGCCCCATCTGCGGCTTCGAACCCTGCCAACACCGCCAGGCCGACACCCGGCAACAGAGCCTGTGGCAAACCGAAGTCGTCACCGCCAGGCCGGAAGAGGGGTAGGGGCGAATCTTGTATTCGCCCACCAACCGGGGCGAACACAAGGTTCGCCCCTACAGTTCAATACCTTTTTACCGCAACTCCGTATCATTGCCTATCCAATAACCAGGCCGCCCAGGTGAAGCTTTTTTCCGGGGGGAGTTCAATGCACCATTCGTCCCGAGTCAGGCGGCGGCGGATGGACCAGCCCGCATCGCGGTACAGTTTCTTTAAATCCTCCTCCTGGGTGTCCCGGAAGCCGGAGAGGATCAGGGTGGCGCCGGGGGCGGCCAGCCGGGTGAACTCGTCCACTCTGGTCAGCTGCACCGGGGCCGGGAGATTGGCCACCAGCACCTGAAAGACGCCCCGGAGGCATTCCGTGGAGCCTCGGGCAAAGAGGACCGTTTCGCTCAGGCGGTTATCCCGGGCATTTTCCCGGGACATCTTAACCGCCTGCCAGGAGAGGTCCACCCCCACGCACAGGCCCGCGCCCAGCGCGGCCCCGGCCAGGGCCAGGATGCCTGAACCGCAGCCCACGTCCAACACGCGCACCCCCGAAAGGGTTGCCCTGGTTTCCGCCAGCAGTTCCAGGCAAAGCCGGGTGGTGGGATGGCTGGGGGGAAAGGCTTTCCTGGCCCGGATCGTGAGGACCCTCTCCCCGGGCCGGCCCCGGTAAGGCCGCCAGGAAGACTTAAGCGCCAGGCCTGGTAATCGCAGCAGCACGCGGTTTTCCTCTTTTTGAAGCGCACCCTTGTTTGTGATAATGGTGGTGCTTAAATAATATCAATATAGTTTCGCTTAAAGTCCCTTAACGTCTGGTTCACAAATGATCCCGATTCCATGACCTTTTGGGAATTGACCGCTTTTCCCTTTTGGGTTAAAAATTAATGAGGCAGAAAAGAAAAATATCAATTATTTCGAGACCTAGGAAGCAAAAAGGAAGAATCCTCCGCAGTTTATGGAAAAGATCCTCATGACCCGGGCCGGTTACGAGAAGATCCTCAGAGAATTGGAGAGTCTCAGCCGGGTAGAGCGCCCCCTGGTCGTCCGGGAACTCCTGGAGGCCGCGCAGGAAGGGCGCCTGGAAAAGAACCAGGATTTCCAGGCGGCCCTGGCGCAGCGGCTGCGGTTGGAAAAGAGGATCAGACAGTTGCAGCAGATTCTGGCCAATGCCGAGGTGCTGGTGGGCAGTAATTTGCCCCCCACCAAGGTGCGGTTCAATTCCCGGGTGCGCATCCTTAATCTGAACCACGGCCAGGAGCAGGAATTCATCCTGGTGAGCGCGGTGGAGGCCGACGCCGGCCAGGGACAATTGTCCATCACTTCGCCCCTGGGCCGGGCCTTGGTGGGGCGGAGCCTGGGCGAATGCTTTCAGGTCCAGACCCCCGGCGGTCTCCGGTCCTACCGCATCCTGGACATCCGGATGGAAGAGACATGAGCCTCAGCCACGCGGAACAGACGCATGAGCATCGTTTTCAGAGCAGCGCCTGGCGTCTGTCCCTGGCTTTCTGGACGCAATGCATTTTTTTCATCGTGGAATTGGTGGGGGGGCTCCTCACCAACAGCTTGGCCCTGCTGGCGGACGCGGGCCACATGTTCAGCGACGTGGGGGCCCTGGGTTTGAGCCTGTTGGCCCTGCGGTGGACCGCTAAACCGCCCACCTCCCAAAAGACTTACGGTTACCACCGCCTGGAAATCCTGGTGGCCCTGCTTAACGGCCTGGCGCTCTGGGCCATGGCCGCATATATCTTTTATGAAGCCTACGGCCGTATCTATCAGCCGCCCCAGATCAACACCATCCCCATGCTCATCATCGCCAGCCTGGGGCTGTTGATCAATCTCTTCGGGGTCTATATCCTTTATCCCACCCGGGAACACAACATCAATCTCCGCTCCGCGTTTCTCCACCTTCTGGCGGACTCCCTGGGGTCCCTGGCCGCCATGGTCGCGGGTGCGGCCATCCTATGGAAAGGCTGGTATTGGTTCGACCCCCTGGCCGGCGGGGTGATCGCGGCGATGATCATCCTGGGTAGTTGGCAGTTGCTCCGGGAGGCCACGGAGATCCTGATGGAGGCCACCCCCAAACACATCAACCTGGATGAAGTGTCCGGGACCCTGGAAGCCCATCCCCTGGTGGAGAAAGTGCACGATCTGCACATCTGGACCATTGCTTCCGGCATCTATGCCCTTAGCGTTCATGTGAACATCAGCAATAGCGAAGACCGGGACTGCCTCACCTGGGAATTGGAAGAGCTGCTGCGGCATCGTTTCGGATTGGAGCATAACACCATTCAGATCGAAGGGCCCGGGTTCCATAATCCCCGGATCTGCCCTTTAACCCGCTTGGAAGGACTGATCAACCGGAATCATCGCTGAGGATCCCGTGAGAAGACCTAAACCCGAGGAGGACCCATGTCACCGAACCGCTGGGAATTGAAACCGGAAAGCCTGCGCGCCGTCTGCGATCCCGACAGCCTGGGGTTTGAAACCACCCTGGATTTAACCCCCTCCAAAGAAAGGGTGGTGGGCCAGGAAAGGGCCAAGCACGCCCTGGAGTTCGGCCTGGGGGTCAAGGACCCGGAATACAACGTCTTTGTGGCCGGCCCACCCCGGGCCGGGAAAACGGAGATGATCAAGGCCTACGTGGCGGAGCTGGCCGCGTCAGAGCCTGCGCCCCCGGATTATATCTATGTCCATAATTTCAAGGACCCGGAGCAGCCCAAGGCCTTAAGCCTGCCCGCGGGCAAGGGCCGGGCCCTCAAGGCCAATATGGAGGAGTTGATCTCCACTTTGAAGGTGCAGATCCCGGAGGTCTTTGAGAGCGAAGATTATACCCAGCGCCGGGAAGCCTTGGTGCACCGCTTTGCCCATGAACGCAACGAAACTCTCCAGGGATTGGACGCCAAGGCCGGTGAGGAGGGCTTTATCCTCAACATTTCCCAGACCGGCCTGATGATCTTCCCCGGGAAAGACGGCAAACCCATGAGCGAGGAGGATCTCAAGGCCCTCAACGACGAGGAGCGGGAAACCCTGCGCCAGAAGTCCAGCGCTCTCCATACGGAGATGAATGAAGTCATCCGCAAGATCCGCAAAATGGAAAAAGAATTCCAGGAAATGGAGAAGAAGCTGGACCAGGAAGTGGCCCTCTATGTGGTGGGCCACCTCATCCAGGAAATGGTGGAAAAGTATAAGGACCTCCCCCAGGTTTCCGAATACTTGCAGGAGGTGCAGAACGATATCCTGAAAAATATCGAGGACCTGAAGCGCCGGCCCGGCGCCCCGGGGCCCTTTCCCTTTCCCACGCCGGAGCCCAGCTTCGTGCAGTACCAGGTGAACGTCTTCGTGGACCACTCCGAAACCAAGGGGGCGCCGGTGGTCATGGAGAACAATCCCACCTATCCCAACCTGTTGGGCGCGGTGGACCGTCGAGCCCAGTTCGGCGCCCTGGTGACCGACTTCACCCTCATCCGCTCCGGCGCGCTGCATCGGGCCAACGGGGGCTACCTCATCTTGGAGGCCATGGACCTCCTGCGCTGGTATTATTCCTATGAAGCCTTGAAACGCTGCCTCAAAAACCGGCAGATCAAGATCGAGGACCTGGCTGAACAATTCGGCTTGATTTCCACCCGCACCCTGCAACCCCAACCCATACCTTTGCAGGTCAAGGTCATCCTCATCGGCGATCCTTACATCTACCAGATTCTTTATATCTATGATGAAGATTTCCATAAGCTCTTCAAGATCAAGGCCCATTTCGATTGGGAGATGAAGAAGACCCCGGACCATTTGCAGAAGTTCTGCGAGGCGGTGGCCGGGTATATCGCCGAAGGAAAGCTCATGCCGGTGCCGGGGAGCTGGCCGGACACCAGGCAAAGCTCACCCTGCAGATGAAGGAAGTCCTGGACGCCTTGAAAGAGGCCAATTACTGGGCCAAGAACAACACCCACGAGGTGATCTTCGGCACCGACGTGGAGAAGGCCATCCAGGAGAAAATCTACCGCTCCGACCTGCCGGAAGAGAAGATGCAGGACTTCATCGACGAAGGCATGCTCTTCATCGAGACCAGCGGCCAGGTGGTGGGCCAGGTCAACGGATTAAGCGTCTATGCCCTGGGGGACCACGCGTTCGGGCGTCCCAGCCGCATCACCGCCAGCATCGCCCTGGGCCGGGAAGGGGTGGTGGCCATCGACCGGGAATCCCAGCTTTCCGGCAACATCCACACCAAAGGGGTGATGATCCTGGCCGGGTACCTGAAGAGCCGCTTTGCCCAGGACAAGCCGTTGACCCTGTCCGCCAGCCTCTGCTTCGAGCAGAGCTACGGCATGGTGGAAGGCGACAGCGCCTCCGGCGCCGAGCTTCTGGCCCTGCTCTCCGCCCTGGCCGATGTACCCCTGGCCCAGAACATCGCCACCACCGGTTCAGTGAGCCAACGGGGCGAGTCCCAGCCCATCGGCGGAGTCAATTGGAAGATTGAAGGTTTTTATAAAGTCTGCAAGGCCCGGGGCCTGGACGGCACCCAGGGAGTGATCATCCCCAAGGCCAACGTCCAGGACCTGATGCTGAAAAAGGAAGTGATGGACGCGGTCAAGGACGGCAAGTTCCACGTCTGGGCCATCGGCCATATTGACGAGGCCCTGGAACTCTTAACCGGCCTGCCCGCGGGCAAGCGCCTCCCGGACGGGACCTGGGAACCGGAGACGGTGAACTTCAAGGTGGACCAGAAGTTGCGCCAGATGATGGAAATCGCCAAAGAAATGATGAAAGGAGAAGAGGAGGCCGGGAAAAAAACCGGGCCTACAGCCCCAGCCCCTGCCCGCGGGAGATAATCATGAAAAGAAGGACCTTGCCGCTTCTTACCTTGATAATCCTGTTGGCCCTGACTCTTCCGGCCCTGGCTGCCGGACCCGGGGTGTCGCCGGACGCGGCCTTGACCATGCTCAAAGAGGGTAATGCCCGTTTCGTGGCCGGCAAGCCTAAATATCCCCACCAGAATAAGGAGCGGCGGGTGCTGACCGCGACGAAAGGCGAGGCCCCCTTTGCCACCATCCTCTCCTGCTCGGATTCCCGGGCCCCGGTGGAGCTTATTTTTGACCAGGGGGTGGGTGACCTTTTTGTGGTGCGGGTGGCAGGGAACGTAGCCGGTACGGACGAGATCGCGTCCATGGAATACGCCGGGGAGCATTTGCATACCCCCTTGCTGGTGGTTTTGGGCCACAGTAAATGCGGGGCGGTGACCGCAGTGGTGGAAAACGCCCGTCTTCACGGCAGCCTGCCGGCTCTGGCGGCTAAGATCAAACCCGCGGTGTTCAAGACCCGGATGGCCCACCGGGATCTGAGTGGCAACGCTTTGCTCACTGCGGCCATCAAGGCCAATGTTCAGCAGGCCTTGGCCGACCTGTTCGCCAGAAGCCGGATCATCAAAGACCTGGTAAAGGCCGGAAAGCTGAAAGTCAGTGGCGCCATTTATGATCTCGAGAGCGGCAAGGTGGAATGGCTGGAGCCGCACCCGGGGGAGAAGGGGTTGGTTGGGGGTAAAGCCGGGGCGAAGTGAACGAGATTAATTTGCCTGGTGATAACGGAGAATATGAAAACTATGGGAGTTTTTATCATCTTGGCGATTTTGCTGGCCACCGGGACGGTTACGGCCAACTCTGCCGGTCCTGGGCCGGTAATCCTCCAGGAAAAAGACCGGGGTGGGACCGTCAATCTGCAGGTGGGGCAGAAATTGCTCCTTTACCTGCGCAACCCCGCATCCGGCGGTTATAACACCAATCCCCCTACTTTCAATACCGCCATCCTGGAATTGGCGGCCCTCAAGAAGCTCCCCCCTGACCCCCAAAAACCGCCACGGCCCGGAGACTTCGGACAACTCTACTATGAGTGGCAAGCAAAAGCCAGGGGCGAAACCGACATTATCATCAACATCCATCGCCCCTGGGAGAAAAAACCCCCGGAAGAATTCTGGCGGGTGAAAGTGCGGGTGGAGTAGGGGCGCACCCGTGTGTGCGCCCTTAGGTGCGCAGCCGCGTCTGCCCCCTCAGGGGCGCACACATGGGTGCGCCCCTACTTCCCCTTCGATTCGATGTAGGCGTAGGCCGAGTGGTTGTGGATGGATTCGAAGTTTTCCGATTCCACCGCGTACCAGGTGAAGTTGTCGTCCTGGCTGAGGCGGTGGGCGATCTCCCGGACTACGTCCTCCACGAACATGGGGTTGGTGTAGGCCTTTTCGGTGACGTATTTCTCGTCCTGGCGTTTCAGTAGGGCATAGACCTCGCATGATGCGCATTCCTCTGCCAGGCGGATCAGGTCTTCGATCCAGAAGAATTTTTTATATCTCACCTGAATCCGCACTTCCCCCCGCTGGTTATGGGCCCCCACCTTACTTATCTCCTTGGAGCAGGGGCAGAGGGTGGTGATGGGGACCGTGATTCCCACCACCAAATCCAGGCGGCCTTCTTCGTCCAGAGACCCGGCAAAGCTGCAAATGTATTCCATCAACCCCCGGGCCTTGGTCACCGGCGCGGCCTTGTCGATGAAGTAGGGAAAGGTCATCTCGATGTGCGCGGAATGGGCGTTGAGGCGGCGGCGGGTCTCCTCCAGGATGGCCCCGATTTTCTTGAGGCTGATGTCCCGGCGGTACTCGCTCAAAATTTCGATGAAGCGGCTCATGTGGGTGCCCTTGTGGCGGTGGGGCAGGTTGACG
>JACQYN010000054.1 GCA_016208235.1 Deltaproteobacteria bacterium | reverse complement strand
GCGTTTGCCGGTAAAGAGATTCGTATCGGGGAAATCAATCCTCTTTCAGGCCACCTGGCCCAGCATGGCCTGGAGATTCATCAGGGCATCCTTTACGCGGTGGAAGAGATTAACTCCCGGGGGGGAATATCGGGGCATCGGGTTAAGCTGATCAGCCGCGATGACCAGAGCAAGCCGGAAGTGGCCATCAATCAGGTGCAGGATCTCATCCTCCGGGAACATGTGATTGGTCTTACGGGCGGCTATGTTGATTCCCTGGTGGGACCCGTCAGCGAGTTGGCCTCCAGATATCGCGTGCCCTTCGTCGCCTCGGCCAGTTTGCAGAGTGGTCTGACTTCCCGGAAAAATCCGTACTTTTTCCGGGTTTCCAGGCTAAACGGCATTGTCCGGCCTTTATGCCGGTTCATTAGCCACACTTTCAAAGCGAAGAAGGTGGCGGTACTGCATGTAGCCACCCCGGGGGCCACCGAATTCGCCTCCAGCATCAAATCCTGCCTGGAGGAATCAGGGGAAGTGGCGGCCCTCCTGGAGAAATTCCGGCCCGGCTGGCCCGATTTTTCGGTCCTTTTGCTCAAAGTCAAACAGGCAGGAATAGAAGTCTTGGTCTCCGGGGGTTTTTATGCCGATAACTTGATCCTGGTTCGGCAGGTGCAGGAGCGCCACCTGGGTCTCAAAGTCTTTGTGGCCCCCTGGGGTTTGGCTTACCCCAGCTTCATCCGGGAGGTGGGGCAAGGGGCTGAAGGGCTGTTCGGCACCTGCGCCTGGAACCCCGGCATTACTCAGCCGGGGACGGAGAAGATGTCCCAGGCCTTCGTGGCAGGATTCCGGAAGCGGTTCGGTGAAGATCCCAATACCACCACCATGCACGGCTATACCTCGGCCAGAGCCCTGCTGGCAGCCATGGAGGCGGTGCTCGAAAAGAAAATCGAACTCACGGGGGAGGCCATCAGCCGGGCGTTAGCATCGTTGGATCTCCAACTGCCCATGGAGCGGCTGGCCTTTGACGAACATGGCGACCCCAAGTACTATGAACACGTGGTGGTGCAGGTTCAGAAACAAAAGATGGTGGTGGTCTATCCACCGGCGCGCGCCACCGGTAAGGTGGACTTTTCTTCGGCCCTACGCTGAGTTAAACCCTTTGTCCCGGTAGGGCGGATTTTCCGTAATCAATATTAACGACCATGTCCTTCAATGCCTGGCCCTGGTTTCAAATTATTGCCTCCGGCTTCTCCCTGGGGTCTTTTTACGCCCTGGTAGCCCTGGGTTTTTCTCTTATTTTTGGCATCACCCGGGCCTTTAATCTGGCCCATGGCGAGATGATTGTTCTGGGAGGCTATCTCGCCTTTGTCCTGTGGAAATTCTACCAGGTGCCTTTCTTCTTGACCCTGCCGCCGTGCCTGCTGGCCATGGCCGGGCTCTCCCTGCCGTTGTATCTTTTGCTGCGGCGACTCAAAGAGCCATACGCCTTGAACACCCTGGTGGTCACCTTTGGGCTGGCTTTGTTGCTGCAAAACCTCATGCTGGTCCTGTTTTCCGCTGACTACCGTTTGCTGGATTCCGGGCTCACTTCCTTCACCATCCCCCGGATAGGCATCACCTTTTCTTGGAACCAGGGCGTCCTCTTGCTGTTGTCCTTGCTGGCCACCGCCGGGGTCCATCTGGTTTTGCACCACACTTTCCTGGGAAAGGCCCTCAGGGCCACCATCCAGGATTGGGAAGCCGCCCAAATGGCGGGGATCAACGTAAAATTAATGTCATTCATCGCTTTCGGCATGGGCGGGATGCTCATTGGCCTGGCAGGGCCGCTCTATGGCCAAAACATGTATCTTTATCCTACCGCGGGCACCGAGGCCACCTTGATTGCCATTATCATCACTATCTTTGCCGGGGTCGGCCGCATTCGCACCCTCCTTCTCGGCGGGTGGCTTCTGGGTTTGATGGAGTCGGCGGCTATTTTCACCGTCGGCAGCAAGTGGCGGGAATTGGTCAGTGCCGCGGTCCTGGTCACCCTGCTTTACTTCCGGCCCGAAGGGATTTCTTTCCGAAAACCAGGATAACGCCTCTCAGGTAACTCCTTGAAGTTGAAACCTTACCATTCTTCCATCCTGGCGACGGCCGCGGCCTTGGGCCTGGCGGCCTGGCCCCTCTTTTTCCCGGACGCTTTCCTTTACTTTCAGGTTTTGGGTATGGCCTGCCTTTATGGGACCCTGGCCTTGGCCTGGAGTATCTATGCCCTTTCCGGCGCGATTTCCCTGGGTCACGCGGCCTTTTTCGGTTTAGGGGCCTACGGCTCGGCCTTGCTCAACCATTACTGGCACTGGTCGCCGTTTCTCACCATCTTTCTGGGTTCCCTGGCCAGCGTGTCCTTCGGCCTTCTCTGGAGCCTTTTCTTCCGCCGCCTCCGGGGGGTTTACCTGGGCTTGGCTTCCCTGGCCGCGGTGGAAATACCCAGGGTTATCATCGACAATTGGGACGCGGTGACTTACGGCTCCATGGGCATGACGGGATTGGGCAAGCTTCCCACCCTGAGCCTGGGCAGTTGGCAATTGGCTTTCGGTTCAGACCTCAAGGCCCAATATTACCTGCTCCTGACGGTGGTTATCGGGGCCACGATTCTCTATAAACTGGCCATGGGGTCCAGGTGGGGGTGGGCATTGCGGGCGGTGCGGGAAAATGAAACCGCGGCCACCATGATGGGTATCAGGGTAAACCGGGAAAGGACCAAGGCCCTGCTTTGCAGTTCTTACCTGACCGGAGTCTGCGGGGCTCTCTACGCCCATATTTTGGGACTTATCGAGCCGGCCCTGGTTTTCAGTTTGCATGTCTCGGCTTTGCCCCTGATTTTCACTATCTTTGGTGGCCGGACCCTTTTCTTCGGCCCCGTCCTGGGGGCCCTGCTCCTCTACCCCCTGGAGCAACTGGTGTTTCAGCCTCTATTTCCCAGCGGCCACGCCGCGGTTTACGGGCTGGTGATCATTCTGACCATCCTCTTCTTCCCCCGGGGCATCGCCGCATGGATAACCGCCCGCAAATCTGCCTAAAAGTTAGTCGCCTGAGCAAGCGTTACGGGGGTCAGCAAGTCCTCCGGGATATATCTTTTTCCCTGCAAGAAGGAGAGATCCTGGGAATCATCGGACCCAACGGGGCCGGCAAGACTACCCTGTTCAATATCATCACCGGCTGGGTCCCCCCTTCCGGGGGGGAGGTGGTCTTTCTGGGGGAAAAGACTACTGACTGGACGCCTGATCGTCTCTGCCGGGGGGGGATGGCCCGCACTTTCCAGATTCCCCAGGTTTTCCCGGAGATGAGCGTCCTGGAAAACGTCATGACGGGGGCCTGGTTCGGCCAGCAATCTCGTCCATCCGCGGCTCAGGCCCGGGATCAATCACGGGAACTCCTGGGGTTGGTGGAACTGGCAGCGAAGGAAGCCACGCCGGCCCGGGAATTAAGCCTGATGCAGCAGCGGCTGCTGGAGTTGGCCCGCGCCCTGGCTACCCGGCCCAAACTGCTGCTCCTGGACGAAGTTGCCGCCGGACTCAGTCTGAAAGCGGTGAAATGCTTGTCCAACTTGATTCTCCGGTTGCGAACCCAGGGCTTGACCCTCCTGCTCACCGATCATCTCCTCCATCTCATCATGCCCGTTTCCGATCGTCTCCTGGCGTTGGACCAGGGGGAGATCATCGCCGAAGGCTCACCCCAGGATTTGATTCAAAACCCTGAGGTGGAATCTGCTTACCTGGGGGTGAGGGGCGCGGCCGGCGAGGAGGGCTGATGCCGAGTTGCAGTCAAAAGGTAACACCCCGTAGGGGCGAACCTTGTGTTCGCCCTGGACGCTGGGTGAACACAAGGTTCGCCCCTACGAAAAATTTTCCTTTGATAACGAATTGGTATGAAGAATATGGAACCGCATGACTCCTCCGGGCCTATGTTGGAGATCCGGCATCTGTCCTATGCCCCTGCGGGGACCCCGGTGCTGATGGACATCGACCTCACGGTCTTTCGCCATCAGATTACCGCCATTGCCGGAGCCGACGGCGCCGGCAAGACCACGCTTCTTAAGGCTATAAGCGGTTTGATCCGGGAAGTCTCCGGGAAGATTTTCTTCGAGGGAGAGGCCATAGAGACCCTGCCCCCCTGGGAGGTAGTAAAACTGGGGATTGTCTACGTTCCGGAAGGGATGCGGGTATTTCCGCAAATGAGCGTTCTGGAAAACCTGGAGGTGGGAGCCTACTTGAAGCGGCAGGGCTTGGCCGACCGCCTGCATCTGGTTTTCCAGGTGTTCCCGGAACTGCAGGATAAAATCAATTTTCAGGCCGGGAGGTTGAGCGGCGGCCAGCAACGCATGGTCACCCTGGCGCGGGGCCTCATGTCGGAACCCCGCTTATTGCTCCTGGATGAACCCTTCATGGGCCTCAGCCCCAAGTTGGTTACCAGATTTTGCAATTCTTTCCGGGATCTCCGGCGATCAGGCGTCACCTTATTGATTTCGGGCCAGCATATCCGCCGGGTCTTAAATATCGCGGAAAGCGCATATTTTTTGAAAGGCGGGATGATTATCTGCTCCGGTGTGGGAGTGGATCTCTTGAAGGATCGCCTTCTCCAAGATATTCTTTTCGCCGGTTGAGGAAGATACCAAGTCGCAATCAAAGGGCACGGAATTGTAGGGGCGCACCCGCGTGTGCGCCCGCATTAGGGCGGACACATGGGTCCGCCCCTACAAGAAAATTGTCGTTTGATTGCGACTTGGTATGAATCCGGGTAGTTTTGACCAGGCAAATGCCCAGGTGTACGGGGCGAACTCCCGCCCTAGAAAGGTATATTTTTTCATAGCGGCGAACCTGGTGTTCGCCCACCATCCGGGGCGAACACCAGGTTCGTCTAGCCGCGAGTCCCCATCAGCCGCCGATACTGACCATAGACGGACCGCGCAGAGAAAGATCGCTGGTGGGAAAAGGAGAACTCCTAGATTTTCGGCTGATGGCCATTTCAAAGAAAGATTCCAACAAATCGCTGGAGGCGCCTTGGCGCAGAGGGGTTTTCAAATCCAACTCGGTTTCCCCAAAGAGGCAGGGGCGCAACCGGCCCGAGGCGGTGAGGCGGAGACGGTTGCAGGAGCCGCAGTGATGCTTGCTCATGGGACTGATAAACCCCAATTCCCCCTTAAACCCCGGCGCCCGGAAAATTCGGGCCGGACCAGCAGTGGCGCTTCTACTCCTGGGCCTAAGAGGCCCTAGCCCGGCCAGGCGCCGGCGCACCGCGTCCATGGGTAGAAAATGATGGTCCCACCATCTCCGGAAAAACGTCGGCATAAGTTCTATGAAACGGACCTGGACAGGATGATCCCGGGCCAGAAGGGCCAGATCCACCAGTTCATCGTCGTTGATGCCTTTTAACACCACACAGTTGATTTTTAAGGGGTGGAAGCCCAAGTCCAGGGCTCGTTCCAGGCCCCTCCAGACTTCCTGGAAATTGTCGCGGCCGGTGATCTGCCGGTAGCGGTCCCGCCTCAGGGTATCCAGACTCAGGTTCAAATGGCGCAGACCTGCCTCATAAAGCGGTTCCGCCAATTCTCCCAGGAGCACGCCGTTGGTGGTCAGGCAGACTTGAGTGAGCCCGGGAACATGGTGCAGCTTCCTGACAAAATCCACCACCCCCCGGCGCACCAGGGGCTCCCCCCCGGTTATCCTGATCTTGCGGATGCCCACCGCCGCGGCCGCGCCGGCAATCCGCAGCAACTCTTCATAACTGAGGATTTCTGGAGCAGGCAGTTGACGCCACTCCCGCCAGTAGGTGCAGTAGGAACAGCGGAGCTGACAGCGGTCCGTGATCGACAGCCGCAAATAGTTGATGAAGGGTAACGGTTCCATGGTAGATTCTTTTTCGTCCCTATTAGGCGCCTTTTCCAAAGGGGCAGGCGGGATAGGCGCATTCCTGGCAGTCCCGGCAGAGACCCCCGTGGCCCAGCAGGGCCAGCTCCAATTTGCCGATTCTTTCTCCCGCCAGGATTCGGGGCAAAACCAGGTCCAGGGTGGTAACCGGATGGTGCAAGGCGCAGGCGGGCACTCCCAGCAGGGGCACCTCTCCCAGGTAAGCCACCAGGAACATGGCCCCGGGAAGGACCGCAGATCCATAATGAATCTCGGTGGCTCCGGCCCGGTGGATGGCGTGGCGGGTGACGTCGTCCGGGTCCACGCTCATGCCGCCGCTCAGCAGCAACAAGTCGCAGCCCTGTTCCAAGTGGGAGAGAATCGCCCGGGTAATGGTCTCCGCGTCATCCGGGGCAAAGGCCAGGGCGGCCATCTCCGATCCCAGGGATTGAATCTTTGACGACAGGACGGGCGCAAAGCGATCCTGAATGAGGCCATGATAGACTTCATTGCCGGTGATGATCAGCCCGGCCCGGGCGCGGCGCAAGGGCCGCACCGTCAGCACCCCGCGGTTCTGCCGGGCGATGGCCGCGGCCCGCTCGATTATGGCCCGCTTCATGATGAGAGGAATGGCCCTGGTGGCGCCGATGAGCTCGCCTGTCTTTACCAAGGTATGGCTATGGAGGGTAGCGCACATCACCTCGTCCACCAGATTAAAAGCGGCCAGAGATTGAGTGCTCACCTGGAGCAGGCCATCTCGTCCGGCATACAGGTTAATTTTCCCTTCCCGGGGATTATTCTCCCAGACCACTCCCTCCCCGGCCAAGGCGTCTGCCAGGATGGCCGCGGCCTCGTTTTCGTGGATTTCATCTGCCTCTAGATCGATGACATAGAGGTGATTTTTTCCCAGGCGTTGCATGCGGCAGATGTCTTCCTGGCAGACGGTATGGCCCTTTCGGAAGGCGGGACCCTTGAATTCCCCTGGCCGGATCTCGGTGATGTCGTGCGCCAGCTTGGTCCCTACGGCTTCTTCAAGCTTCACGGTTTTAATCATCTCTATTCCCTCGGAAACTTCCAACACCTGTCATAGTCTCTGGTTCCTAGTAGATCGGCCAACCCCAGATGATGGAGGACGCCGTCACGGTGTCTGGCGATTCTTACGTTGCCGGCTCTCCTTGCCTCGCTGCAAAATCTTTTCCCGGTATCGTTAAGAACGGCGACCAGTTCATTTCCTCCCAGGCGATCTCCTGGGCCTCAGTGAAATAAGCGCCCCGGGCGCAGGGGCGGCAATACGTCTGGCCGTCCCGTATCACCTCCCGGCCATCCCGCACCACCTGTCCGCACTTCCTACAGGTGGCTTTCCGGCGGGTCGGGCCGGGGAGATCAAAGGGAGTGAGGTCAACCTTCACCCTTTGGACCCGGAACATGACGCTGTCCGGCATAATCCGGTAGGATTCCAATTGGGCTTGACGTTTATCCGTCTCTTGGGGGACATACATTTGCGCCAGATCTCGAGACTCCTCGGTGGAGATGACCCGAAACGCCTTACCGCTTTCCAGGTTAAGGAAAGTGGCCGCCATAATGCCGTAATCCATGAACTTGAGGGACCGCCGTCCCAGCTTGGCATTGGTCACAAAAGCCACCGCGTCGCCGGTGCAGCGGTCCATCTCGATAAAGACGATGAGCTGCTTCAGTTGGGGATACGTCGGCGGGGCCTCAAAATCCAGGAGCCGCAGGCCCAGCATGGCCATGCGCACCCCCACGATCTGCCCCGGACAGAGATGGCCGTGGGCGGCTACCGAACCGGCCAACAGTTCTTCAAATGGCGCCGCTCCATCCCGGTTCACTGCCCCACTCCTTGTTGCAGGGAGGCGTCGGTGGCTCTACCCACCGGCTGCTCACCTCCCGGCCGGAAATGGAGATTACCTTCCATCTCCAGAAAGAGGTTCAAGAAATTGCCCAGGAACCGGTAGAGACTGGTTTGGGCCTGGGAAGCCAGGCGCTCGGCCAGAAGTCTTACCCACGGCCCCACATGTTCCATGAAAAAGCAGTATTGTTGGTGATGATATTCCTGCGCGGCGGCAGCATCGCCTGCATGCATGGCCTCTACGGCTTTAAGGCAGAGAAAAGCCATGAATTCCAGCTCTACCCCCACATGGTCGGGAAGCTCGCTGAATTCGGCGTTGGGCCCCAGACCTTCCTTTAGGTAGAGCCGCTCCACGGCCGCGGTCTCCGGACCGCACAGACAGCCCCAACCGCTGGCAGTTTGCGACCGGTAGACCGACTCATAGGGGCTCAAGTAGCGGGGGCCGGGGACCCGGAACAGGGCCTCGAAATCCAGGACGGCCCCTTCCAGGGTCAACCTGCCTTCCTGGGCATCGAGTCGCACCTGGGCCAGTTCCTGTCGGTAGGCGGCATCCGGGAAAATTTCCCTCAAGTTCGCCGTCCCTTCATCCGAAATCAGCGCCCCCAGGAACTGCCGGCTGGGTCCCCGGATGAAGGCCTGGCTGAAAAAGCCGTAGACCGCGCTCCTGGCCTCTTCCCATTGGATTTGCTCGGCATTGGTCATCATAGTCTCCCGGCCCCTCAGGCCTTTCTCACCCCGACGCGGCTGTCATAAAAAGAGGCGCTGCCGCCGATGGGGTCCGTCATGCAGACGTCTTTAAGGTGAGGGTCCACGGTCATGACGGGGTTGGCGGAAGCGCCCCGGCCGATCCACTTCCGGGTCGGCGTGTCCTTGCCATCCAATTTGAAGGACTTGGCCCCGTACTCCCAGCGCCCCAAGGAGTGGGGGATGGTGACGATCCCCGGCCGCATGCCCTCGGTGACCAGGGCCTTGGCCTTGACGCCTTCCGGGTTGTCCTGGGAGAAGACCACCACCAGGTCGCCGTTCTTGATTCCCAATTTGGCGGCGTCTCCGGCGTAGATTTGGACCCATTCCTCCGGGGTGATCTCCATGAGCCAGGGGGACGCCGCGGTACGCGCCTGGGCGTGATAAGATGGCTTATAAGTGTTCAGCAGGAAAGGATACTTATTCTCATCGCGGACCAGCGGCCGGCCCAAGGAATCCCGAATGGGTTCGTAATAAGGCAGGCCGTCGAAATATTCCCCGGTCATGGAGTGTTTGGTGGTGGCCAGCTTTTCATTGTAGATCAGACAGATTTTCTTGTAGGCATGATTAGTGTGATCCCCTTTGTAGGCCTTGCCGTAATCCTCGAAGCGGCCGCCCCGGTCCATGATGTACTTGAGCTTCTCCGCCTCGGTGGCCCCGGGCACCGCGTCGTTTTCCTTATCGCCGTAAGCGATATTGGCGAACAGTTTCTTGTACCAATCCCAGGCACTAAGGAGGGGGTCGCCGGGACCGAAGCCGTCCTTGCCAAAGCCGGGCAGGCCCATTTTGACGCCCAGGTCGATGCAGATCTCCTCCAGGAGCTTGCTGTCCTTGTGCACCGGCTCCACTACGGGCACGCGTAGCCCGCTGGTTTGGGTCAGGATGGTGGGCGCCACATGCTCCGTGGCATAGTCCTCGAGGAAGTGGCGCGTGGGCAGGATGTAGTCGGCCAGTGATGAAGTCTCTCCCATCACCGCGTCAATGGCGATGAACAAGGGCAGGACCTTGGGGTCCTTAACCGCCGCGGCCAGTTTGGTGCCGGCCGGCGCCGCATAGACGACGTTGTTCCAGTAAGTGATGAGGATTTTGGTCTGGTAAGGATACTTGGCCCCGATGCTGGGGAAAACCTCCTGGTAGACAAAATCGTAGCCAAAGGGATACCAGGGGCGCTTGGCCGGATAGCCCTTCTTTTTAAACTCGGTGCTGTCCTCGTAGTTATGCTTGTTGCGGTCCACGGGAACGCCGGTGACCTTGACTTTGCCCGGATGGAGCTTGGCCAGGTTATAGGGGTTGCCGGGCTTGCCGCCCATTTCGTGCCAGTGGGAGCCGCCGTGGGCCTCACAGCCACCTTTCCAGGAGACATTGCCGATGAGAAAGTTCAGAGTTGCCAGGGTCCGGGCGTTGTAAGTGCCGTTGGTGTGCTGCACCGCTCCGCGGTAGAAATCGGCCACCGCCTGCCGGCCGAAGGAAGTGAAATCCGCCGCGGTCCGCTCGATGATCTGGGGGTCGAGGCCGCAGATGGCGGCGTACTCCTTCACCGTGCGTCCACCGACCCGTTCTTTGAGCATGGTGTACACGGTTTTGACGGGAATACCGGCCACCGTGCCGGCGTATTCCAGGTCCGCGGTAGCTACCGTCCGGTTATCATGGGGTGCGCCGTCTTTCCAGACCACCAAGCCCTTGTCGTCGCCGGGGATCTTGGCGTCGGCGGGACGCAGAAGCTTGCGGCTATCCTGGCGCACCAGATAGGAGGCGTCGCTCCAGGTGAGATGGCCGTCGGCCCCCGCGGCCTTCTGGTTGGGAAAGGAGAGATAACGCTTATCCACCCGGTCGTGATCCATCATCCAGCGCATCATGCCCAGGGCAAAGGCCGCATCGGTGCCGGGGAGAATGGGAATCCACTCCGAGGCCTTGGCCGCGGAGTTGGAGAACCGGGGATCGACAATGACCATCTTACCGCCCCGCTCCCGGAAGAAGTTGAGCTTTCTGGCCAGGGCCTGCATGGGAAAGTTGGCCTCATAGGGGGTGGTCCCGAAGAAGATGATGTACCGGGCGCTCATGATGTCCGGTTTGATGTGGCTTCTGCCGTCGGTGCAGAGTTTCAAGCCCACGTGGTGTGAGACTTCACAGATGGAAGTGTGGTCCATGCGGAAGTTGATGGTGCCGTAGGCGTCCCTAAAAAACCGGTCGGTGAATTCTTTTTTGCCGTGTTCGATGCGCCCGGGCATAAAGACCACCTGGTTGGCCTTGGGGCCCAACTCCGGTGCTTCGGGATCAATGGGCGTCTTCAGATCCCGGCACGCCGCCAGGCCGTCCACGTGGCCCTCGCCGAAGAGGTTGCCGCCCTTGATGATCTCCTCATAGGCCTGGTCCCAGGTAATGGTCTTCCATTGGCCCGAGCCCCGGGGCCCGACGCGTTTCAAGGGATGTTGCAGGCGGAAGGGATCGTAGAGCGTCTGCATGGTGGCGCCGCCCTTGGCGCACACTGTGCCGTTCACCTTTTCAGCCTCTTTGGGGTCGGTTTTGAAGGGCAGGTGCGGTTCCATGTTGTTGGGGTGATAGGGGTTGCCGTCTATCTTCGCCAGGACGCCGTCAACCACTTTACATTGCAGGCCGCAGGCGCTGTGGCAGCCCAGGCAGACCGTGCGTACGAACTTTACCTTGGGTCCGGATACAGGGTCCACGTCCGGACCCCCGCTGATCCAGCGGGCCGGTTTCTCGCTCGAGCCCATACAGCCGGCGGTGGCCGCCAGGGCTCCCAGGGCCAGCGCCCCTTGAATGAATTTTCTCCGGGAGTCGTCCATCTTACGCCTCACTTTTCTGAGAAACTGGAGTTTCATAAGGCAAAATCTTGTAACTGGCCAGAAAGAGCAGAAACAAGATAACCATGACGATGATGCCGAAGGCCGTCCTAAAAGGTTCCGGCGCCATTTTTTCCCATTCCAGGTGGGTCAAGGGGATGAGCTGGCTGCCGATGGAAAGGTTAGCCACCGCGAAAAAGACCCCCAGCATAGTGGCCGCCCCCGCCACCAGAGAGGCCAGGGAGTTCTCTCGCAGGGATTGGAACAGCACCAGGGCAAAGGGCAGGATGAGGCCGATGGCCACCTGTAAAATCCAGAATTGCATGGCTCGCGGACCACCCAGAAAGATGTAGGCGGCCAGTTTGCCTCCCGTGCCGGTGAAGTTGAGTTGTATTAAGTAGAGGACCCAAATGACCAATTGGGCCACCAGGGCGTACTTTAAGATGACCCCGAAGTCCACCAGGAAACGATTTCGCTTGATGAGGGCCGGTTGCGTCAGCGGGACGATGGCAGTTTTGAGGCGGCCCAGCAGGATCATGAAGCCTGTTCCCGAAGAAGCCGCCAGGCTCATAAAGATAAAGACCATGGCCAGGGAGTGCACCATCACCCGGCCCTTGAAGGCAGACAGCCGCATGCCCACGTAGATCAAGGCCAGAAAGGAAAACACGATGGTCAGGTTGGCCCACAGGCGCTCGGCTTTCTGTTGGCGCTGCCGAATCTCGGCGGCGCTGCCCGCTTCGATCCGGTCCCGCAGCAGCACCCGGTAGAACCCGGCGCCGGGGCGGCCTTCTCGGACTGCCACCATCATTTCCGGCCGGAAGAGGTAAAAGGAATGGAGGGCGTAAGAGATGACGCACAGTGGCATAATATAGGCACCCCAGGCCACCGTCGCGGTCCAGTTCCAGTGGTAATACATGGTGTAGGAGCGCTCCGGGTGGGTCATGTCCACCAGCAGCAAGAAAGGCATCAGGAGCAGGATGAGCAGGGGCAGGAAGGTCCCCACTTTCTCCAGGGGCAGGAAATCCTCATCTCGATAGTAGGCCTTGGCAAACAGGGTGACCAGGTGGGCGCCCACGGCCATGCTGATGAGGAACATGTACATGGCGATGAGATAGCCGAAGACCACCCCATGCTTGACCCAGGATATCCATTGAATAGAGCCGTTCATGATTACCTCCGGGATAAGAAGGAGTAGTCCAGGTCCAGGATGGCTTCGTCGGCATAGACGTAGTGGACCTTGGGTTTAGTGTCCAGGTAGGTTCTCAGTCCCTGGACGGGGTATTTACTCAGATATAGAGAAACTTCGCTTTGGGGGTCGTTCAGGTCCCCAAAGATGCGGGCCCGGCCGGTGCAGGCATCCACACAGGCCGGCTCCAGGCCCTTGGTGATGCGGTGATAGCAGAAATCGCACTTGTCGGCGGTGCCGGTGAGGGGGTTAATGAACCGGGAATTGTAGGGACAGGCCAGCACGCAGGTGTGGCAGCCCACGCATTTGTCCCGATTGACGTGGACCACCCCGTCTTCCGGAGTCCGGTAGGTGGCCCCGGTGGGACAGTCATTCAGGCAGGGGGCGTCCTCGCAATTGTTGCACAACCGGGGGAGCAGATGGTTTTTGACGTGGGGGTATTTCCCTTTGATAATTTGCTTGACCCAACTGCGGAAAACCCCTTCCGGAACGTTGTTCTCACTTTTGCAGGCGATGGTACAGCCGTGGCAACCGATACAGCGGTTGGTATCGATGACCATGCTGTACTTTTTGAGGGGCGTGGCCGCCTGGACCAGGTCTCCCGCCTGGATGAGCACCGCGCCCGCTCCCAGGGCGGCCGCCGTGGTGCCCAGACCGCGGAGAAATTCCCGGCGATCCATGTCCTTGCCAAGTTTTTTCATACCCACACCTCCATCTTTATTAATCGGAACTTTGAAAAATTTTTGGTTATCAATCAGGAGCCCCCGGCGCCTGCGACGGGTTTTCCCAGATGCTTCTTAACCAGTACCGGAGTCCCGGAGCTGACGCTGGTAGGGGTGCGACCGATCCCTCGGGCGTCCCGCGGCCTGCGGATCAAGAAGGCTTCCCAGGACAAATCTCATGGTATGAGGGCCTCCTTATTATTACCTGAAAACTTCTAACTGCCTTCGCTGCTTGGCTGGCCGTTGCCGGTCTTGACCATTCCCAGGGCCCGGGTTAGTTCCAGGGCCACTCCCAACCCCTGCTTGCATTCTTTGCTCAGCATTCGGAACGGCATCCCGAATGGGCCCACGGGCCTTGCCGCGTCCAGGTTCGCCTTGGCCGGCACGTCCGTAAGACGGTCGAGAAAATCGACCACCCGCGGGTCCCCAAATTTCTTAACGATGCCGTGCATGCGCACGAAGCCGTCGCCGATGGAGTCGATATCTTCAGGGGTATAAACCGAGGCGAGCTTGGCGTACATATCCACCACGGCCTCCAGAGATTGAATGACCACGGGGTCGGCGAACTTCCTGACGATGCCGTGCATGCGCACGAAGCCGTCGCCGATCACCTCTATATCTTCGGTTGTATAGGCCGACGCGAGCTTGGCGTACATGTTGAGGATGGCCGAGTTGATGCGGAAGATCCCCTTCTGCTCCAGGTCGTCCAGTTTGTCCACCAGATGGGGCACTGCAATCTTCAACAGGGGTTCCATGTCCTGCCACCAATCGATGAGGTTCTCCAGTTGCTCCAGGGACCAGGCAATATGCCGGAAGCTGAGGAGGAGCCTTTTCAAGAGATGAAGGACATCTTCCAGTTGGAACCCCGTCTCCACTTCGGCCAGTCCTTCGGTGAGCAGACGGGCCCCGGGACCCATCAAGAGGGACAGGTCCCGCCCCAGATCGCTCACGCTTTCCCAGGTCCGGCCAAAATTTCGCCACTGCTCCTCGAAGTCCGAGACCCGGTCCAGCTTTTCCTCGATTCTAGCCAGACGCTCCAGGATTTGCTCCTCCCCACTCATGGCCGCCTCCTTTGCCGGAGCGGCATTTCAATATCCGGCGAGAGGATGCCCCGCACCTTGCCGGCCAGGACGAACTGGGACTCCAGGGGCAGGTGGCTCCCCTTGAGCATCAAGTTGTAATAGACCCAGCGGAACATCATCTTGCCCACGTAATTAGAGAAACTGACCCCCAGGAGGTCGAGAGGGCCGATACCCGGGAAGGGGAATTTGCCCGGCAGCGGTTCGATTTTGTAATTAAAGTCGAGAAGGGACCCCTTCTCGTAACCGGTCACCACCATTCAGGTGGCGTGGCCGTCGTAGTCCGGCCGGGGTGGCTGCCCGTCGATCTCCCGCATCAGGTTGTCCGCCACCACGTCGGCCTCGTAATGGGCCACGGCCCCGGCCTTGGAGGTGGGGACGTTGGCCGCGTCGCCGATGACATAGATGGCCTCGTATTTTTTGGCCTTCAGGGTAAAATTATCGGTGTCCATATAGCCCATGGGGTCGCCCATGCCGCTGTCGATGATGCATTGGGCCCCGAAATTGGGGGGGATGGAGACCAGGAGGTCATAAGGAACTTCTTCGCCGCCGTAAGACTTGATGACCTTTTTCTCCGAATCCACCTGGGCTAACTGGAAGTTGGGCGTCACCTTGATGTTCTTTTCTTTGCAAATATTGCCCAGGATTTCCGCGGCCACCGGTTTGGTGAAAGCCGCGGAAAGCGGCGTCACCAGCTCAATTTCAATCTTGTCCCGGACGCCGTTGATGCCGAAAAACCAGTCCGACATGAACGAGAACTCCAGGGGGGCCACCGGGCACTTGAAGGGCAGTTCGGCGATGTTCACCACCACCCGGCCCTTATCGAAGTATTTCATCTTCTCATGAAGGGCCAGCGCGCCTTCCAGGGTGTAGAAATTGTGGATGTCTTTACCCCAGCCGTCGATCAGGCCTTCCACTTCTTCGGGAACGATGCGGCAACCGGTGGCGATCACCAGAAAGTCGTAGGGAAACGTCTCCCGTTTGGTGTTGACCTGCTTTTTCTCAGGGTCGATGCCGACGATATCGTCCAGCACCAAGTTGACCCCGGGAGGGACGAACTTGGTCCTGGGTTTGATGCAGTCTTCCTTCGTGTAGATGCCGAAGGGAATAAAAAGCCACCCCGGCTGGTAGTGATGCTGCCAGTCACGGTCGATGACGGTGATCTCCCATTGGGACTCGGGCAGTTTCTGGCGCATCTTGGTGGCGATGATGGTGCCGCCCGTCCCATGCCCTAAAACGACAAGTTTTTTCATGACTGGCTTTCCTCCTCAGCCCTCAGAGGGTTAATTGGTTTATATTTCTGTTTTCAAGATAGGATTGGATAAGTTTTCTGCAATACTCGCCAGCCAAAAGTGTAATTCTTCCATATCCAGGGGTTTGGTTAAACAGGCACAGAGGGTGGCAATGACCTCTTCCAGACCGGGGTGGTACTTGAGGGCTGAGACTCCCAGGATATGGAGGTCGGGATACGTTTTTCTAAAGGCGCGAAAAGACTGTTTTTCTAGGGGGACGGTATCAAGGTCTAGAATTACTGCCATCTCCGAGCTTTTCTGCAGTTGTCCGGCTAATCCCTCCAGGGAATTGATCAGGGTGACGCGATAGTTCAACCCCTGGAGCAGGGCGCAGAACTCCCGGCCCTGTTTCTTATCGGCGTCAATCACCACCACCTTGGGTTTTTTTCCCTCTGGTTCCTTCGCCATAAGCCTCGGAATTGTTGGCATCGTTTTGCAGTTATTTTGCTGAACAGCTAAGGCAAGTTTTGTGCCGTAGATGCAAGTATCTTGAATTTTAGG
This sequence comes from Deltaproteobacteria bacterium, assembly GCA_016208235.1. GTDB lineage: Bacteria > Desulfobacterota > Desulfobaccia > Desulfobaccales > 0-14-0-80-60-11 > SURF-52. The sequence goes on along the minus strand of JACQYN010000054.1, from coordinate 21,932 downwards.
GTAATCAGACATCCCTGTTGGTTGAGGGAATTGTCGGGAGGGAATAACTTAAAGTGGAATTAGGGTAACTATTTTAATTTTTAGGCAAATATAGTCAAGCAGGCGTAACTCCCTTCAGGCCAGGCCTAAGACACTCATAAGACAAAATATTATTTTATATTTGAAATCAGAAAGTTAACCGTGTAGGAAAATCATACACATGTCCAGGCGAATCGGACAGAATTCTCCCCACGGCTGCATTAATTGTTCTTCCAGGGGATTAATGTCGCGTGGGGCCGGACCGGGAGATATTGTGTTTCTTGAGAATGGCGTATACGGTGCTGCGGCTTATCCCCAGGCGCCGGGCAGCCAGCTTTTTGTTCCAGCCGCTTTCTTCCAAGATTTCCAGCAAGAGCTTCAGCTCCCGTTCCGCCATGGTGTTGGAGGAACCCGAAAGGGCTTGAGGTAAGGAGCCGGGGAGGTCCCAGGTCTCCAACTGCCACCCTTTGGCCAGAACCACTGCATGTTCGATGGAGTTCTCCAGTTCGCGGACGTTCCCGGGCCAGGGGTAATCCAGCAGGACCCGCATGGCCGGGGAACCGATCTCCCGGACCTCTTTGCCTCGCTCGGCCGCAAAGAGCCGCAAGAAGTGATGGGCCAGGAGAGGAATATCGTTCACGCGTTCCCTGAGGGGCGGCAAAGTTATGGGGATAACGTTGAGCCGGAAGAACAGGTCTTCCCGGAAACCGCCCCGTTTGACCTCCAGCATCAGGTCTTTGTTGGTGGCCGCCAGGATGCGCACGTCCACGCTGATGGTCTTTTCTCCCCCCACCCGCTCAAACTTGCGGGTCTGCAACACCCGCAGCAGTTTGATCTGGGCAGTCGGGGGGATATCACCGATCTCATCCAGAAAGACCGTACCGCCGTCGGCCTGTTCAAAGCGTCCCGGCTTTTGCCGCGTGGCGCCGGTAAAAGCCCCCTTTTCGTGTCCGAAGAGTTCGCTTTCCAGCAAAGTGGCAGGGTAGGCCGAACAGTTGATCACCACGAAGGGCCTGGCCTGGCGAGGGCTCAGGTTGTGGATGGCCCGGGCCACCAGTTCCTTGCCGGTGCCGCTTTCGCCTTGAATCAGGACGGTGGCGTCGGAGGAGGCCACGTCTTCGATAAGTTTATATACCACCTGCATCTTGGGGTCTTTGCCGATGATCTCACCGAAACCGGCCTGGGCCTCCACCCGGCCTTTAAGGCTGCCCATCTCTTCTTCATGTAAAATGGCCCTTCCCAAGGCCCCGGCGTTCTGTTTCAGGACCAGCCCCACCCACTGAATCTGCTCGGAGTTGCCGTGGAAACAGTCCGGGCAGGCGATAATCGCCGCGCCCCGGATGTGATTGTCGGTGAAGGTAACGAGAGCCTGATGCTCCGAAGTGACAAAATCGGGGGTGATAACCGGCAGTTTTTGAGCCAGTTCCGGGGGAAGACTGCCGCTAGTCAGGCCCTTCAGGGCGTCCCGGGCCGCCTGGACCACCGGGGGATCTCTGAACATGGTGACGCCTTCCCTCTCGGACAACACAAAGACCGTATCCTGGGCGCCATTCAGGACCATCAAGGCAATGTGGGGGCAAAGGAGGGCCTCCCGCAGCTTTTGCAACAAGAAGGCGCCCATCTCCTTTAAGGTGTAAAGAGCCCCCACTTCCTGGACGATCTGGCAGGCGGTCCGGGCCTGTCCGTAAGCCCGTTCCAGTTCCAGGGTCTGCTCTTCCAGACGACGGGTATACTCTTCCTGGCGGGATACCATCTGATTAAAGGAAGCCGACAAGGCGGCAATTTCATCCTGGCCTTTAACTTCCACGCGAACGTTCGGCTCTCCCCGGTCAATCTCCTGCGTGGCCGCCACCAGCGCCGCCAGGGGCCTGGTAATGCGCCGCACCAATAAAAGACCGCCCAATAACGCCAATACCAGCAGCCCCAGAGTTATTAAACCGATCTCCCCCCAAAGCTTGACCAATTGACTCCGGTAGCGGTTTTCGGAAAATCCTAGCCGTAAAATTCCCCCCTTGCCTTCGAAGATGGGCCAGGCGGTATCCAGGTAGCGGTCCCCCTTTTGAGCGACGATCCGTCGAAAGCCGGGCTGAACCGGGGAGACCGGCTGGTTGACTTCCAGCAAGTCGGCAGGCACGCCCTGGTCGAAAGTGTGGGCCAAAACCCGACCGTCTTTGAATACGAACAGATAGGCCAGGGCAGGATGAATGCGGCGCTGTTGGTCCAGCATCTTCTGGAGACCCACCAGGTCGTTGATGAGAATCCGATCCGCGGCATCCAGGGCGATGCTGTGGGCCAGGTCCTTCGACTGGCCCATCATCTCCTGGCGCAGGACGCCGCTGTATCTCTGGGTGACGATGCCGGCGATGGCCAGGCCGGTCACAATCACGATGGCCGAAATGGTGGCCAGGAGCTTGCTCTTAAGGCTTAGCAGCATGCGGCTGTTCCTTGAGGTGGGCCAGACGGCGGTTCATGGAGCGGATGGGCTCATACCACTCTTCTTTAAGGGGCAGGAAGCGGTCAATCAGAAGCCCGGTCAGGATTTTCTTGCCTTCCGGGTCCTGGTGCATGGTTAAGAGGGTTTGCTCAAGCCGTTCCCGCTCTGCCGCGGGCAAGCGCCGGGATGCCACCAGGGGCGGGATGCCGTATGACTCAGACTTCTTGATGATTCGGGTTTTAGAAGTGAAAACGGGGTTGGTGGCCTGATAATATTCCCACACCAGCCCGTCCACTGCCGCGGCCGCCACCAGGCCCCGGGCCACCGCCAGGATAGAGTTATCATGGCTATAGGTGTAAATGATTTGCTGGAAAAAGGTTTCAGGCCGCTGGTTAAGTTCCGCCAGCCAGAAGGTGGGGACGAGTTTCCCGGTGTTGGAGTCGGGATCGGTAAAAGCAAAGGTCTGACCCTTAAGGTCCTGAAGCTTTTGAAAGGGGCTGTTCCGGTTGACAATCAAATACGCCCGGTAGGAGGTGCTCCCCTGGACCTCCGGGACGGCCAAGGGAACGAAGCCGTAACGGTCTTTAGTTAAGGCATAGGGGCCCGAGCAGATGAACGCCAGGTCGATCTCCCCTTTCCCCAAAAGCTCATTGATTTCTTCATAGGTCTTACGTTGTACGAATTCCAGGTCTTTTCCCGACTTGCGGGCCACATAGGCCAGGAGTTGCCGATAGTGGATAAAGGTTTCCCGGGGGGAGATCATGGCCGCCACCGCCCCCCGGAGGGTACCCGCCTCGTTGGCGTGGTGGGGGGGGCGGGCCAAGGGCAGGGTCTTGGAAAAATCCACCGAGACCTGGTCCGGCTCTCCGCTGCAGCCGGCAGCACCCATGGCCAGGAAGAGAAAAAGACAGGCTGCCAGGAAGCCAGCGATGTTTATCGGCAACGGTTTGTTGGTGGCCCTAATGTCAGGCATAAACCGGCGGTCGGAGCTGGTTGACGGTTTCTAAGCCCTCAACCAATGTTTTTCATTAATAATAATCTGTAAAGAACAAATTCTCAAGCTGCCATGGAAAGTTTCCGGATCATCGCTCGGGGAATTGACAAGAATAACAATATGAATTTAAAGCGGGAAGAGATTGACCGGGTTAAAGAGGCCTCGTCCTCCTGGGTCTGCCTGTGCTCTTCCTGGGATTGCACCCTGGCCCGGCTCTGCGGCTCCTGGAACACCCGGTGCAAAGGTTGGTATGACATTCAGGAAGAGTTAATCGGTCTGATAACTAATGGTAAAGAAATGATAAATAAATTATATTACGCTTAGCCCCAACCCTGCCTGCCAACCACTACCATGCGGATAAAAACCTATGGAAAGACGCGATCTCGATAATCTGTTTAATCCCGAGGCGGTGGCCGTTATCGGGGCCAGAATAAATTATATTACGCTTAGCCCCAACCCTGCCTGCCAACCACTACCATGCGGATAAAAACCTATGGAAAGACGCGATCTCGATAATCTGTTTAATCCCGAGGCGGTGGCCGTTATCGGGGCCAGCGAGAAAGACCCCAGCATCGGGCGGTCCCTGGTGCAGAATCTCCAGAAAGCGGGTTTTCCTGGAACTATTTATCCAATAAATCCCAGGTATTCGCAGATACTGGGCCTGCAGGCCTTCTCTTCCGTGCTTAAGGTCCAGGCGCCCATTGATTTGGCCGTTATTGCCATTCCCATCCAGGATGTCCCCCGGGTGATGCAGGAGTGCGGGGAAGCCGGAGTCAGGACCGCGGTGATCATTTCCGCGGGGGGCAGGGAAACCGGAGCCGAGGGAGAGAAAATCGAAGCAGCCATCCATCAAGAGGCGTTGAAATGGGGAATTCGCTATCTGGGACCCAATTGCTGGGGGGTAATCTGTCCTCTCAGCCGCCTCCATGCCACCTTCGCCCCCCATTTTCCCCGGCCCGGCAGCCTGGCGTTCATCTCCCAGAGCGGCGCCTTGTGCAGTTCCATCATCGGCTGGGCCGCGCTCAAGAATATCGGTTTCAGTCACTTCCTCAGTCTCGGCTCCAAAGCAGACCTGGATTTCGCCGATCTCATCGATTATCTCGGCAACGATGATAAGACCCGCAGCATCATCATTTATATGGAGAAACTCACCCGGCACCGGAAGTTCATGAGCGCGGCCCGCTCCGTGTCCCGGGTGAAACCCATCATCGTCATCAAGGCGGGCCGGACCTGGGCCGGGGCCAGAGGGGTCACCCCCTCCGGGGGCATCTGGCAAGGCAAGGATACGGCCTACACCGCGGCTTTTCGCCGGGCCGGGATCATCAGGGTGGATACCTTCGGGCAGCTTTTTGACTGTGCGGAGGCCTTGGAGAAGGTCCAACGGCCTTTGGGCAATAACCTGGGCATCATCACCAATGCCGGGGGGCCGGGGGTGATGGCGGTTGACACCCTCACCCGCTGGCAGGTGAAACCCGGGGTGCTGGCCCCGGAGACCCTCGAGAAAGTGCGGGAAATTTTGCCGCCTTACCGGATCCCGGGCAATCCCATCAATCTCCTGGGGGATGCCACCCCGGAGAGATATGCCCGCGCGGTGCAGATCGGCATGGAGGCCCCGGAACTCTCGGGATTGGTGATCATCCTCTCCCCCCAGGCCTTGACCGACTCCACCGGGGTGGCCCAGGCCGTCGTCGCCGCGGTCCAAGGCCAGGCCCGGCCCGTTTTTGCGGTCTGGATGGGCGGGGAAGACGTGACCGCGGGCACCAGGATCTTGAATGAGGCGGGCATCCCCACTTTTGAGACCCCGGAGCCCGCGGTGGAGACCTTCTTGGAGATGTATTCCTATTCCCGGAATCTGGAACTCCTGCAGCAGACCCCCCCTCGCCTGCCCAAGGAATTCCAGGTCAATACCCCCCAGGCCCGGGCCTTTATCGAGCAACGCCTGGAGGGCCGGGCGAGGATACTGACCCCCCTGGAATCGAAAGCCATTTTGTCTGCGTATGGCATCCCCATTAATCCCACCCTAGCCGCGGCTTCCCGCACCGAAGCCGCCAGGGCCGCCCGGGATATCGGCTTCCCGGTGGTGCTGAAGATCCATTCCCCGGATTTTAACCCCAAAACCATGGAGGGAGGGGCGCGTTTCTATCTCCGCACTGAGAAGGAGGTGGAGGCCGCGTTCGACCAGATAGTGGGGGAAGTGGCCATGGGCCATCCCGAGGCCAATATCCTGGGGGTGACGGTGGAGTCCCAGGAGCGGGAACCTGATTGCCAATTGTTCATCGGCAGCAAGCGGGACCCGGATTTTGGCCCCCTGATCCTGTTTGGCCTGGGAGGGGCTTTCACGGAAATCATGGAGGATTACGCCATTGATTTGCCGCCGTTAAACGTGCATCTGGCCCAAAGTCTGATGAAAAGAACCCGGATCTTTCGGGTGCTCCAGGGGTATCGCCATCTCCCCGCCTCCAACCTGGACCTCCTGGTGGAACTCCTGGTGCGGATTTCCCAACTGGTAACGGACTTCCCGGAAATTGTGGAGCTGGACATCAACCCCCTGTTGCTCATCGGCAACCGGGTGGTGGCCGTGGACGCCCGGATCACCGTTGAACCCAGCACGGTGGCGGCCCCCCGGCACCTGATCATCAGCCCCTATCCCAACCAGTACGAAAGCCACTGGCTGCTCCGGGACGGCACGCCCATCCTCCTGCGTCCCATGAAGCCCGAAGATGAACCCCTGGTCTTTGATTTTCTTAATAAATGTTCGGATGAGACCATCTACTTCCGCTATTTCCGGTTGATCAAGAATTGGACCCACGAGATGCTCATCCGCTTTACCCAGAACGATTATGATCGGGAAATGGGGTTAATGGCCATCGCGCAACCTCCAAGCCCTGAAGTAATGCTGGGGGTCACTCGCCTGGTCATGGATGCGGACAGACAAAAAGGGGAATTCGCGGTGATCGTCGGCGATCCCTGGCAAGGAAAGGGCCTGGGCCCGAAATTGTTGGAACAGTTGATCGCCGTCGCCCGGGATCAAGGTCTGCAACTCCTCTATGGCGATGTCCTGGCCCAAAACAAACCCATGTTGGAGATGGCCAAGAAAGCGGGCTTCCACTTAAAGCGGATGGCTGAGGGTGTGGTCCGCATAGAATTGAAATTATAGTGGCGTTGGACTTGGTCGCCGGGATACGTCATTTTAAACTGTTACCCATGTCCCCGAACATGCGTTACCCTTTCCTGATCCCGTCCAGTTCCCGAACATGCCGATTTGTTATAACTTTATTGAATAGTTACAAAATAATGCCGGTGGGGGCTTGATAAGAAACCCTGGATGCTCCACAATGCGACGAATCCTTGTGGGAGAAGTCGCCCGATGTGGATATTCCTCCTGTGGCTTCTGCTGGTCCTGATCTCGCCGGCCCTGGCCCAGTCTGGCAAGACCCCAGCGCGCCAAGTCCTTACCCTGGAAGACGCGGTGGATACCGCTCTGCGGGAAAACCGGCTGGTGCAGAACGCCGTCCTGGACGTCTCCAAGTCGGACCATCTACTGGCCGCGGTGCGCACCCGGCGTTTCCCCGTCTTCGAAGTTCTGGTCCTGGAGAACTGGACCCTGACGTCCCTGGGCCAGGATAATCAAAACATCTTCGGCGGCTTCTCGAGCCTCCTGCCCATTGCCATTCCCATTTCCTCTCCCGACATCAATAAGAACCGGCAGCCCACCGCCTACATGGTGGGTTTTATGACTCAGCCCCTGACCCAGCAATACCGCATCGGTTTGAACATCTCCATGCACGCGGTGATGCGGGAGATGGCCCAGGAAAAGCTCCGGGCCCGGCGCCAGAGGGGAGGGTGAGGGGAAGTGATGTTGAGGGAGGGGGCCAGGGACTGCTTAGTGGTCAGTGGCCAGTGGCCAGAACTATAGGGCGTGCCGTGCACGCCGAATTACGGCGGCCACGGGCCCCCCTGTATCCTGGTTCCCAAGCTCCTGCTTTTTTACCAAATTAGAGTGAATCTGTTTTAGGCGAAGCAGGAGCTTCGCCCGTAATAGCGTTCCCAAGCGGGAGCTTGGGAACGAGGGGAAAACGGCCTTTGGAAGGGGAAAGCGGCGGAAAAACCATGAAAAAAGTCGGCGTCTTTTACCATCCGGTTTTTAAGACCCAGGGCTATCTGACCCTGCGGCCGCGGTTGCTGGATTTTCCCGGGGCCTTGGACGCGGTGCTGCAAAGGCCCAATGTCACTCTCTTTGAATGCCCCCGGGGGTCCCGGGAGATGATCCTTAAGGTCCACCCGTGGGAGATGGTGGCCATGGTGGACCTGGAAGACGAATGCCGCACCGCGTACGAATCCGTGGGCGGGGTGGTGGCGGCCATGGAGGCCCTGGCCCGGGGGGAACTGGACCGGGCTTTTTGCTTTACGGGCACCGGCGGCCACCACGCGGGGCGCCGGGAATTCTGGGATTCGTCCTGCTTCAACGACGTGGTCATCGCCCTCACCCAAGTGCGGGAGGTCAGCCCGCTCCGCCGTTTTGCCATTATTGACACCGACGCCCTGCACGCGGGCGGCACTCTCCAGCTTCTGGATGACGACCAGGATGTGCTGCACCTCTGCTTTTGCCGGAGCGACTATTGCTCTTTGGACGGCCTGGCCGTGGAGGTCAACGTCTTTCAGCCCCGGGAGCAGGCAGACCCCGGCCGTTACCTGGAGCAGGTGCGCAGCCACTTACCCCGGGTGAAGGAATTCCGGCCTGACCTGCTGGTCTGGTACTGCGGCTTCAATGCCCATCGGGATGAATACTCTTCCCTGGGCCTGACGGAAGTTGACTACCTGGCGGTTTGCGACCTGCTGGTTTCCCTGACGGGGGAAATGGGGATAGCGATGCAGGTAGTGCTGGGGGGAGGGTCTCTGCACCAGGTGGCCGCGGCGGTTATTCCCGGGATTATCCAGAGATTGGCCGAGGATTGAAGACGAGGGAAGACCGTAGCCGCAGGCTTCAGCCTGTGCGGGATTTTCGGCACAGCCTGGAAGGCTGTGCCACCAGTTAGAAAAACTTGTGGGTAATGTTGAGCCCATTGGGGGAGAGGGGATAAAGATGGAACGCCGAAAATGCTTCTATTAATTACCGAGAGAAACCAATAACACCCTTTCCCCCTGGAGCACAGGCGCTAACTTAAACAATATTTGTCATTCTGAACGGAGCGAAGCGGAGTGAAGAATCTCTAATTTCCCAACGAAATACGAGATCCTTCGCTTCGCTCAGGATGACAAACAGGACTGGTTCAGAGATCTCAAACTATTTATTTAGGAAAGAAATATGACTGAAAAAGCAGGGAAAGGCACCGAATCGACCCTCGTATTCCGCCCCTGCGGCCGGGCCTTTTTCGTCCACTATGTGGCCATCGCCATCTGCTTCCTGGGGCCCCGGATCAACCCGGAGGTGGGCCTGCCCGTTTGGTTGGGCATGGTCTTGGGACTGATCCTGGTGGCCGCGGTGGTGTACATGCGCTGGGGCCAGGAGTACCAGGTGACTCTCCAGGGGGTGAGCAAGGTCTGGCGCTGGACCGGCAGGCGGCAGGAAATCCCCTGGGAAAATCTGGAGGAGGTCTTGGTGCGTCGGGGGTTGACCCAGACCATCCTCCGGGTAGGGAACGTGATTATCCGGGACAAGTCCGGGGGCCCGGGGTTGTTCTGGTTCGGCCTGGCGGACCCCAAGGCGGTTAAGGCCGTGATCGAGGAAAGGGGCCGATGACGGACGAAGGAATGGAACCAGAAGCTGCCCCGTCTGCCCCGAGTCAGGAACCGGAGGCGGCGCCGGCCGCCACCCACCCGGTGCCCTGGGAGGATGCTGGGCTTAACCGCTTTCAGGGCCTGGGCCGCACCTTGGGGCAGGTGCTCTTTCACCCCGGAGATTTCTTCCGGACCATGCCCCGGGAAGGGTGGGCCGAGGCCCTGGCCTTTGCCCTGATCGTGGGCACCGCGGGCATGCTGGCCTGCCTATACTGGCAACTGCTCCTCTATCTGGGACTCAGCCGCGCCGTGGGGGTAATGCGCGCCATGCCTTGCTTGTTCAGCCGGGTGGAATGGGCGCTAATCCCTATGATGCTGCTGACTCCGGTAGTTATGCTGGCTAATTTGATCGTCAGCAGCCTGGGGTTATGGGGGGCGGTGGGGCTGACCGGCGGGCCCTGGTCGGTTTTTTCCCCGGTCTGGCGGATTACTTGCTACGCCCAGGGGGCGATGGTGGCGGGGTTTCTGCCCCTTCTGGGGGGGCCGGTGGCCGGTCTGTGGACCCTGGTCCTCTATTACCGGGGGTTGCAAAAAGTCCTGGGCCTGTCTTCCTGGCGGGCCCTGGGGGTCTTGTGCCTGTCCCTGGTGCTCCAGGTCTTATTGGTAGTGCTGCTCCTGGGGAGCCTCTGGGGATTCCGGCTTCTCCTGGGCTAAGGCCGCGGCCCGTTTCTTTTTTTTCACGCGCAGGATATGGGCCAACCAACCGCCCAGGAAGCCAAAGCCCAAGCTGCCATAAACCAGGAGGAAGATGGGCAGTTTTACCAGGTCGAACCGAAACAGCTTCAGAGTTGGCGAAGAAAGGGCGTTCTCCAGGGCAAAATCCACCAGGAGCGCGCCCAACAGCAGGAAGAGCAGAGCTTTGAGTTTAGTCATGCCGCACCTTGGGAAATCTTATTCTTTCAAGTAGCGTTTGACCGCGGATTTCAAATCCTCCAGGTCGGAGGATTTGACCAGGTACTCATCCGAAGCCCAGGTGGCAAAGTCTTGCCGGTATTCCCCATAAGCGGTGCTGAGGAGCACCGGCAGATCCGGTTGTTTTTCCTTAATCTGCCTTAAAGCTTCAATGCCGTCCATCTCCGGCATCTTGATGTCCAGAATGACCAGATCCAGAGGGACCTTGCCCACAATTTCCAGGGCTTCTTTGCCGTTGGCGGCCAGGTAGACTTCGTAGCCCTCCTCTTTGAGTTCTTCGCTATAAAGGAGGCGAATGCTCATTTCGTCGTCTGCCACCAGGATTTTTTTCATCGCTCTCCTCCTTTTGGGGCCTTCAGCGTGCTGGCCAGGGCGGCGCCATGGCCAGGCTCCTTTACCAGACAATATTTGGCCACCGGCAGGGAGACGATGAAGGTCACCCCTTTGCCCAGCTCGTTGTTCACTTCCATCTGCCCGTAATGGCGGGAGACGATGCGCTGGGCAATGGCCAGACCCAGGCCGGTGCCGTAATCTTTAGTAGAGAAAAAGGGATTGAAGATATTATGTAAGACTTCCAGGGGGATGCCGCCGCCGGTATCAGTGATGGCCACCGCCTCGTACAAACCGTCTTCCTTTTCCAGGGGGTAAGAGCGGATGGTCAGGGTGCCTCCCTGGTGCATGGCCTGGCAGGCGTTTTGAAACAGATTGTAAAAGACCTGCTTGATCTGCCGGTCGTCGCAATGGAGCCGGGGCAACGGGGGGAGTTCCTTGACGACGGTGATCTTACAGGCTTCCAGGTCCCGCTGCACCAGGAGGAGGGTGTCCTCCAGAAGTTTGTTCAGGTCGTGGTCGCCGTAAAAACTCAAGTTTTCGCCGGTGAAGTCCAGGATTTCCCGGAGGAGTTTTTCCAACCGGGTTACTTCTTCCTGGATTACCTCCACATAGCCCCGCAAGGGAGAAGTCTCCTCCACCAACTTGGCGATGCGCCGGGCAAAGCCGCCGATGGAGACCAGGGGATTGCGGATTTCGTGGGCCATGCCGGAGGCCAGGCTGCTCAGGGCCGCGAGGCGGTCGGATTCCAGCATCCTTTCCCGGATGAGCAACAATTCCCGGTTGTTGGCTTCGATGGTGGAATAGAGGTGGGCGTTTTCCACCACCAACCCGGCCTGGGTGGAGAACATCTGCAGGACATGGAGGGGTTCCTCTTCCAGGGGACGGCCGGATGCTCGGTTGTCCACCATGATGACGCCGGTGGCCCGGTCTTTGACCACCAGGGGCGCCACGAAAAATTCCGGCGCGGCGAATTGCGGCGGCAAGGCCGGGGACCGGATGGATTCCGGAGAAGAACTCAGCACATGATAAGGGCGCTTCTGGAGCACCGTCAGGGCCAGGGCCCCCTGGTCGGGGCGCAGGGGAATCTGCCAGTCCTGGACCGGCACCTCCTCGGCCAGAGGCGCCACCAAGGCCTCAAACAAGGGCCGGCCCCGGAGCTTGGGGGAGCGCTGCGCGCCTTTAACGCCCTTTAACGTTTGGGTGGCTTCATCCACCAACAGTACCACCGCCCGGTCGAACCCCAACCCCTGGTCCAGGGTGAGGCCCTGGAGAATGATTTCCAGCAGCCGCTCTTCCTGCACGGTGGTCAACAGGGCCCGGGATAAAACTTGCAGGACGGTGAGATTGCGCACCATGCGCTCATTTTTTTCCGCCAGGGTCTCCACCTGTTTGAAGGTGAGGGCATTTTCAATGGCGTTGACGATCAGTCCGGCCATGGTGTACAGCAGCTGGCGGTTTTCCGGGTCAAAGGGCAGATACTCGCCATTGGGGGCGAACTTATCGTAAACGCAGATGGTCCCCTGGAGCTGGCCTTTAAAGGCGAGGGGCACTGCCAGGAAAAAGTGGGTGCGACCTGCGGCGTTTATTTCTTGGCCCTGTAAATAGGGAAGTTCCCCGGCAGCGGTGGGGGTGGCCAGGATCACCGCGGGGGAGGGGCAGCTCATGGGGATTTCGCCGTATTGGGAAGAGACCCGCACCTCCTTGGTGACCCCGTCGATGATCTGCAAAGCCGCGCCCCGGGCGGTGATCACCTTGGCGGTGGTGGTAACTACCCGCTCCAGGAGCACATCCAGTTCCACGGTGGAGCTGAGGGCCTTGCCTACTTCGAAAAGGACGGAGAGCTCGGCGATGCGCTTTTTAGCTTCTTCCTGGAGGAGGGCCTGGCGCAGAGTGCCGGCCAGCAGCAGGCTGGCCAGTTGCACGTTCTGGCGTTCAGCCGGGGTGAAGTGACGCTCCTGCCGGTCCACCAGGATCAGGACGCCGTAAAAGAAATTATCATCGGCCACCGGAAAGCCGGCCAGGGTCGCAAACGCGGGATGCAACTTTTCCAGAGACCGGTTGGCGGCCAACACCCCCGGCTGGGAACGTTGAACCGTCTTCATTTTCCTGGTTTTGGCCACTTCCCCCACCAGCCCCTGTCCCAGGGGGAACTCCACCCGCAGATGGGGCGGCACGGGTCCCTGGCTGCTGAGATTGAGAACGAGAGTCTCCTTGGCCTTGTCCAGTCCGAAGTAAAGGGCGAGATCCACCTTCAGGTAGCGGGCCAGAAGATGGACCAGGTTGTTGAGGCGCTCCCCGAAGCTGACGGTGGAAGTGAATACCTCCACCATTTGGGTCAGGAAGGCAATGCGCTCCGTGGCCATTAAGCGTCATCCCCCCACAAGGCTGAGCCGCTTATCCCGGGCCCGCTGGTATAACTCCACGTATTTGGGAGCCACGGTGTCCCAGGAAAAGTCCAGGGCCATGTTTCTGCGCATCAGGGACTGCCAGGCGGCTTGATCTTGATAAACCGCCAGGCTGCGTTGCACTGCGCCCAGAAGTTCCACAGGGGTATAGCCGGTGAACTTGAAACCATTGCCCTGGAGGGTATTGGGATCATATTCCTGGATGGTCTCATCCAACCCCCCGGTACCCCGCACCACAGGGACCGTCCCGTAACGCAGGCAGTAGAGCTGGTCGAGGCCGCAAGGCTCATAGCGGGAGGGCATGAGAAAGATGTCGGACCCGGCGATGATCTGGTGGGACAGTTCATCCGTGTAACCGATATTCAGGCCCATCTGCCCGGCATAGCGCTGGCTGATCTCCTGCAGGAGATATTGATGGCGTTCCTCCCCGGTGCCCTGGAGGACAAAGCCCACTCCCAGCCCCATCAGATCATCCAGACTGTTTTCCAGCAGGTCGATGCCCTTGCGTTCAAAAAAGCGGGTGGTCAAGCCGATGAGGGGGCGTTCCAGGGGCAGGTTCAGGTTGAATTGTTGGATCAGGGCGGCCTTGCAGGCCTTTTTCCCCTCCAGGTTCTCCGGGGCGTAAGGAGCCGCCAGATAAGGATCCCGGGCAGGATCCCAGCGGTTATTATCCACCCCCTCGAAGATGCCGTAAAGCTCCGGGGCCCGTTCCTGGAACAACCCTTCCAGGCCGAAGCCGTACTCCGGCGTGAGGATCTCTTCCCGGTACTTGGCGCTCACCGTGCTGAGCAGATCCGCAAAGACCAGGCCGCCTTTCATTAGATTCATTTTACCGTAAAATTCCAGCCCCTTGGGGGAGAGGAGCTCCCAGCCCAGGCCGGTGAGAGGCATGTCGAAGGAGGAAAAAAGGCCCTGATAACCCACATTGTGGACGGTATAGACCACGGCCAGCTTTTGCAAGCGGGGGCGATCATTATACAGGGTGCGGAGATAGACGGGCACCAGGCCCGTCTGCCATTCATGGCAGTGACAGATATCGGCCTCCAGCTCCAGGGCTTCGATCATCTCCACCACCGCCCGGCTGAAGAAGATGAAGCGCTCCGCGTTGTCTTCGAACGCGCCGTACGCGGTGCCGTAGAGGCCCTCCCGGTTGAAGAGCGCGTCCTGGCCGATGAAGTAAAAGGTAAGGCCATGATCCATCTCGGCCTTGTGGATTTCCGCGGGCACGGTTTTCCAGGAGATGGGAATGGAAAGGGTTTGGCCGGTAAAGGAGACGGGGTGGCCTGATTCCCGCACCTGCCGATATAAGGGCAGGACCACGGTTAGCCGATGTCCCAATCGCACCAAGGCCCAGGAAAGAGCGTTAATCCCTTCCGCCAACCCGCCGCTGCGGGCAAAAGGGTTGGCTTCCGGAGTCACCATCAGGATATGCATAGGATTCCCTTCTTGGGGCTAAAGTTGCGCCTCCCTTAGATATTGCGCCGCGTCCTCCGGCGGGGTGGGGTTGATGAAAAAGCCTGACCCCCACTCAAAACCGGCCATGAGCGTAAGTTTGGGCATGATCTCGAAATGCCAGTGATAATAGGTGAGCTCCGGCTCCCGGAAGGGAGCGGTATGGAGAATGAAATTATAGGGGGCCTTGCCGATGACCTTTTCCAGGCGCTGCAAAGTTTCCTGGAAGACCTGGGCCAGGAGGCGGCAAGAATCCTTGGTCAGATCCGCATAGGAAGAATAATGGTTTTTGGGGAGAATCCAGACCTCGAAAGGAGAGCGGGGCGCGAAAGGACAGACGGCCAAAAATTCCTCATTTTCCAACAACACCCGCACCTGGCTCTGCAGTTCCTGGCGGATCATGTCGCAAAAGACGCAGCGCTCCTTGTAATTGTAATAAAACTTGGAACCGGCCAATTCCTCCTGGACCAGTTCCGGGACGATGGGTAAGCCGATGAGCTGGCTGTGGGTGTGCTCCAGGGAAGCGCCCGCGGCCCGGCCAAAGTTCTTGAAGACCACCCTGGTAGGCCGAAAGCACATCCATGAAAACTTCCAGGGGAACGGTGGTGAGGGTGGCATGATGATCCGGAGTTTCAATAATGACCTCGTGGGCGCCGATGCCGTTCATCTTGTCGAACATGCCTTCCCCCGCGCGGTTCAGTTGGCCTTCCATGACCAAGGCCGGGAATTTGTTGCCCACTACCCTGAGCCGCCAACCCGGGGAATTGGGCGCGGTGCCCGGCTCCCGATAGGCCATAATCTCCGGCGGGGTGGTATGTTCGTTTCCCTGGTCGAAGGGGCAGAAGCCGCCTTTACTCACCTCCGGCTCCACCACAAAGTCGTGGGGGCGCTTGCCCCTTTCCGTGGAAATGATCACCCAACGGCCGATGATGGGGTCTTTACGTAATTCCGGCATCTACTCTCCTTCCCTGTCTCGGAGGAATGGGACTGCGGGCCGCAAACCAGGACCGCGGCTGCTGGCGAAGACAGGCGGATGCTCCCAGTATATTTTTCCCAGGGAAATTTTGCAAGAGATTAACCATAGATGGGGCTATCCAGGGATTTGACTGACAAGGGGTGTGAGCGAAATTTTGGGGGACAGGGACAATAAATGGGGGAAAAGGGGAAGAGAAAAATCAAATTCTATAACCCTTTTCATCCAGCACCCCCGACCTCCTTAGTAAAAGCGGCTATTTGCGGAACAGATAAAGTATCAGGGTCAGGATCAGGCTGAGGAGAATACAGGTCCCCAGGGGGAAGTAAAAGGTGAAATTATCCCGTTTGTAGGTGATGTCCCCGGGGAGCTTCCCCAGCCAGGGGATTTTCGGGCCCAGCCATAAAACCAGGCCGAGGGCCAACAAAATTGCGCCGGCAATCATCAAAAAACGGGACAGGTCGGACATGTCCGCACCTCTAGCAGAATTTCTTGCAACTCACAACAAGCGCAAGCTCTGCGCCTCTTTCAACAAATCGTCCCGGAACCGGGGGTGGGCCAGGCTGATGATATCCAGGGCCCGGTCCCGGGTGGACTTGCCCTTCAGGTTGACCACCCCGTATTCGGTGGCCAGGTAATGGGTGTCCATGCGGGGGGTGGTGACCACCGTGCCGCTCTGAAAGCGGGGCACCACCCGGGAGACCTCGCCGCTGTGGGCCGTGGCGTAAAAGGCGATGATGGACTTACCTTCTTTGGCGTTAAACGCGCCCCGGACGTAATCCAACTGGCCGCCGGTGCCGCTGAATTCCGAGCCCCCCAGGTACTCGGAGTTGCACTGGCCCAGGAGGTCCACCTCGATGGTGGAATTGATGGAGATCATGCGGTCGTTTTTGGCGATGACCTCCGGCGCGTTGGTGTAGGAGACCGGGTAGCTCTCCATGCTGGGGTTGTCGTGCATGAACGCGTACATCTCCCGGTCGCCGATGGCGTTGGTGAAGACGTGCTTTAAGGAGTGCAGGGTCTTCTTCCTGCCGGTGACCGCCCCCTTCTTGATGAGCTGCACCATGCCGGGACACATGAGTTCGGTGTGGATGCCTAAATCCTGGTGGTTTTCCAGAAAGAGGCAGACCGCGTTGGGGATGCCGCCGATGCCCAATTGGAGGGTGGCGCCGTCCGGGATCATTTCGGCGATGAGGCGGCCGATGGTCTCGGCCTCGGGCTTGGGCGCCGCGGGGGTGACCTCCAGGAGGGGCACGGCGTTTTCCACGATGGCATCCACTTCGGAGACGTGGAGCAGGGCGTCCCCGAAGACCCGGGGCATGTGGGGGTTGACCTCGACGATAAGTTGCCGGCAGTGTCGGGCGGCGGTGGAGATGTAGTCGTTCACCGTGCCGAAGCTGAAAAACCCGGCCCGGTCCATGGGGCTCACGGTGGTGACGGTGACGTCGATTTCCATGAAGTCCCGGATGAGCCGGGGGATTTGGTGAAATTCGTTGGGCACGAAGTAGTTCAGCCCGGCTTTGACCAAATCCCGGTCGGAGGGGCTGAGAAACCAGCAAAAGGGGTGGATCTTTCCGGCCAGGTCCGGGGCCAGGATGGTCTTGGCCGCGTGTTCCATAGGTAGCAGGGAAAAGACCTTGAGGTCCTCCAGGTCTCCTTTCCTAACCCGCTGGGCAATGGCCGCCAGCAAGGCCGGGGGCTCGCCGATGGCCATCCCGTGGACCAGAGTGGCCCCGTGGGCAATTTCTGCAACCGCCTCCTCCGTGGTGGTGAGCTTGCGGCGGTATTCATCTGAATAAATGCTCATTAATTTCTTCCTGCCTTTATCCATCAGCCCCCGTTTTGTCCAATGGAGGCCTTAGACTCAGGAGATTTGTTTTTAATTCCCCCCTTTTCTAAAGGGGGGTTAGGGGGGATTTTAAGCGCCTGGATAAACAGCAAAATCCCCCTAAATCCCCCTTTAAAAAAGGGGGACTTTAAGGGCTGGCTTCTAATTAGCCTTTTCGATGATGAGAAGCGTCCCAGATTCACAGACATTCATATATCCTTTCGAGAACTCCTTCGATATTCTTAAGCACATCCCGATCGGAGAACCTCAAGACCCTGAACCCCTGGTGCTTTAAATAACTATCTCTAATTCCGTCCTTTTTCTTACCCTCATCTGAATAATGCTGGCCCCCATCTAATTCGATAATCAATTTGGCCGCCGGACAGTAAAAATCAACGATATAATTGCCGATGTTTTTCTGTCTATAGAATTGTTTGTCCTTCAATTGTTTCCCTCTGATTTTTGCCCATAAATTTCGCTCCGCATCTGTCATACTACTTCTGAGTGCCCTGGCGAGGTTTTTTAGATTTTTATTGAATGGGAGCATTTTTCCCCTCGTTCCCAAGCTGCGCTTGGGAACGGAATTTTCCCCAAGCTCTGCTTGGGCAATCTTATATATCAAGGAATATGTTATCCTGGAGGGCATGGTGGCAAAGCTAAGCTTTGCAGACAAGGGGTTCCCAAGCACAGCTTGGGAACCAGTTAAACTTCATGAATATTATCCAACAAGTTTCCGATTTTTCAAGGGGATTCGCCGAGGCCGGTAATTATCCCGCCCCAGGGATTGTCAGTTAACCCATTCTTGGATAAAATTTTAGTTATGCTAATTTTTCCCGCGATTGACCTGAAGGGCGGCAAGTGTGTGCGTCTGCGCCAGGGGAAGAAGGAAGACGAAACCGTTTTCAGCGACGACCCGGTGGCCATGGGCCGCAAGTGGCAGGACTTGGGGGCCCAGTGGCTGCACGTGGTGGACCTGGACGGCGCGTTCAGCTCCCGCCCCCAAAACCTGGAGTCCATCCGGGGCCTGCGCCGGGCGCTGACCATCCCCATCCAGTTGGGGGGGGGCTTACGCACCCTGGAGACCCTGGCGCTATATATTGACCTGGGCATCGACCGCCTGATTCTGGGCACCGCGGTCCTCAAGGACCCGGACCTGGTGGCCAAGGCCTGCTCTACTTATCCCGGCCGCATCGCCGTGGGCCTGGACGCCCGGGACGGCCTGGTGGCCGTGGAGGGCTGGACCGAAACCAGCACCCAAAACGTGCTGGCAGTGGCGCAAAAATTGGTTCCCCTGAAACCCGCGGCCCTGATCTACACCGACATCTCCCGGGACGGGGTGAAAAAGGGCGTCAATGTCGAAGCCACCAAGGCCCTGGCCCAGGCCGTGGACCTGCCGGTGATCGCCTCCGGCGGGGTGAGCTCCCTGGCGGACATCGAGGCCCTCCTGCCCCTGGAGCCCCTGGGGGTGGTGGGGGTGATCATCGGCCGGGCCTTGTACGACGGCATCTTCCAGTTGCCTGAAGCCCTCAGGCTGGCCCAAGCCGGTAAACACCTTGACTGACCGCTCCTACCTCAGCCGGATCCAGCGCCCCAGCCGCTACGGGGGCCGGGAAATCAACGCAGCCTATAAGGACCCCAGGGCCGTGGCCCTGCGGGTGGCGCTCCTTTTTCCCGACCTCTACGAAGTGGGCATGTCCCACCTGGGCCTGGGCCTGCTCTACGATATTTTGAACCGGCAGGAAGACGTCTGGGCGGAGCGGGCCTACGCGCCGGCCCCGGACCTGGAAGCGGAACTGCGTGGTCGCGGGCTGCCTCTGACCAGCCTGGAGTCCGGCGCGCCTTTACAGGAATTCGACCTGGTGGGCATCAGCCTCCAGTATGAGCTGAGCTATACCAACCTCCTGAATATGCTGGACCTGGGGGGCATCCCGCTTTTGGCCGCGGACCGGGGTCCCGGCGATGCGGTGGTCATCGGCGGCGGTCCGGCTTGTTGCAACCCGGAGCCGGTGGCTCCCTTTTTCGATGCCCTGGTGCTGGGGGACGGCGAGGAAGTAATTCTGGAGCTGGCCGCAGCCATCAAAGCCTGGAAAGCTGCCAAAGGCACCCGCCGGGAGCTGTGGCAGGCCCTGGAGGAGATCGATGGGGTTTATGTCCCTGCCTTTTTCGAGCCCACATTTGATGAGACCGGGCGCCTCCGGGAGATCATCCCCAGGGGCCGCCGGAGTGTGATCCGGAAAAGGGTACTGAGCGATCTTAACCGCATCGAGATTTCGCCCCGGCCCCTGGTCCCTTATTGCCAGATCGTCCATGACCGCCTGCAACTGGAGATCGCCCGGGGCTGCAGCCGGGGCTGCCGCTACTGCCAGGCGGGCATGCTCTACCGGCCGGTGCGGGAGCGGGATCCGGCCCAGGTGGTGGCCTGGGTGGAAAAGGCCCTGGACGCCACAGGCTATGAAGACGTCTCCCTGCTTTCTTTGAGCGCGGGTGATTACGGGCCCCTGTCCTGGCTGCTGGCCCGACTCATGGACCGGCTGGCCCCCCGGAAGGTGGCCCTGTCACTGCCGTCGCTCCGGGCCGACACCCTGACCCCGGAGATGATGGGCCAGATTAAAAGGGTGCGGCGCACCGGCCTGACCCTGGCCCCGGAGGCGGGCAGCGATCGCCTGCGCCGGATGATCAATAAGAACCTGACTGAAGAGACGATCATAGCTTCCGCGGCCCGGGCCTTTAACGCCGGGTGGCAGCTTTTGAAGCTCTATTTTATGATCGGTCTGCCCGGGGAGACCCCAGAGGACCTGGAGGCCATCGGCACGCTCACCCGGCAGATCCTGAAAAGCGCGCCCAAGGGCCGCCGGGGCCGCATCAACCTGAGCCTGTCCACCTTTATTCCCAAGGCCCATACGCCTTTCCAGTGGGAGGGCATGGCGAACCTGGAAGAGAGCCGCGGCCGCCTCCACGCCGTGAAGGACCGCCTGCGCCACCCCCAGGTGCAGGCCAAGTGGAATTCCGCGGCCCAAAGCTGGCTGGAGGGAGTATTTTCCCGGGGGGACCGCCGCGTGGCCCCGGTGCTCCTGGCCGCGCACCGCCGGGGCTGCCGCCTGGACGCCTGGAGCGAACACCTGCGCCTGGAGCCCTGGAGGGAGGCCTTCCAAGACGCGGGGGTTAATCCGGATTTTTATCTGCGGGAAAGGGAAGCGGACGAGGTGCTGCCCTGGGATCACCTGGATTCCGGGGTCAGCCGGGAATTTTTGGCCCAGGAACGGGACCGGGCCTACCAGGGGATAGAAACCCCGGATTGCCGCCGGGCAGAGTGCCAGGATTGCGGCGTGTGCGATTCGGAAAACGCGGCTTTAGACCTCCACGACGCCCCTGGGGAGACCCCGTCCCAACCGCGCCCTCCTGCGGCTCCCGGCTCCCAGCCGGTCTGGTACCGCCTCTCCTTCAGCAAAATGGACGAGGCCCGCTGGCTCAGCCACCTGGAGCTGGTCTCCGCGTTTTATCGCAGCCTGCGCCGCTCGCAGCTCCCTTTGTCCTTCAGCGACGGCTTCCATCCCCTGCCCCGGGTCTCCTTTCATGGGGCCCTACCCGTAGGGGTGGAGAGCCTGGCCGAAACCCTGGACGTGGAACTGGCCGCCTCCATGGATACCGGTAAGCTGGTGGAGACCCTGAACCGGGCCCTGCCTCCAGGGTTGAGAGTCCTGCAGGCGCAGCGTTTGGCCCGGCGGCTGCCCCCGCCCCGCCCGGAGACCGCGATCTATCAGGTGGAAAGCCCGGAGCCCCTGTTCGACCCCCAGGCGGCCGCCGATTTCCTAAACCGGGAGGAAGTCCCGGTGACCCGGAAGCGTCCCAAAGAAGAGCGGACCGTAAACCTGCGCACCTTGGTGGCCCGCCTGGAATTGGCGGACCCCCATAACTTGCAACTGACCATGCGTTTTCAGGAAAGAGACAACCTGAAAGTGACCGATACCCTGGCCGCCATCTTCCATTTAAACGAAGATCAAACCAGGGACTTGCAGATTTTGAAATTAAAGAGTATTTGAGGGAAGGACCGGGGGAAGCAGTGGTCAGTGGCCAGTGGTCAGTGGCCAGTGAAAAACAACTGACAACTGGCTAATGTCTACTGAATATCCGCCCCCTTCCCCTAGTGCAGATTCTTCATGGCCAATTCATTGCTTATCAGTGTGGCGGAGTGCGATACCCGGGTGGCCCTGTTGGAGGAAGGGCGGTTGGCGGAGTTTTTTCTGGAGCGCCAATCCCAGAGTGATCCCAACGGCAATATCTATAAAGGCCGGGTAACCAGAGTGCTCCCCGGTTTGGGCGCGGCCTTTGTGGACGTGGGATTAAGCCGTCCGGGTTATCTGTTTGTGGAGGAAGTGTCCGACCGCTACGATGATTTTTTCAATTTTTGGTTAAAGGAGCAGAAGGAGTCTCCGGAAACCCCGGAAACTCCAGCCCGGCGTCTGCCCCCCGCTCCCATCGAGGACCTCCTGCACGAGGGCCAGGAAATAGTGGTTCAGGTATTTCGGGGCCCCATGGGAGATAAAGGGGCGCGGCTGACTACCCATATCAGTCTGCCGGGTCATTTCCTGGTGTTCATCCCCAATCTTGCCCATCTGGGAGTTTCCCGGCGGATTGCGGATGAAGGGGAGCGGACCCGTCTCAAGGCCGTCCTGGAGGATCTGAAAACTCCGGAAGGCGGGCTCATCGCCCGCACCGCCAGCGAGGGCCAAAGTCCGGAAAGACTGGCCCGGGAGCGGGATTATCTCCTGAGCTTGTGGCAAGCCATCAAACGGAAAAAGGAGGCC
>JACQYN010000053.1 GCA_016208235.1 Deltaproteobacteria bacterium | reverse complement strand
TTCCCGGCTGCTCCCGGACCTGCGTCGCCGCTTGACAGACCTGCGCGTCCGGGTGGACGACAAGGCCGAGACCCTGGCCCGGCGCGCCCGGCGCCGCCTGGAGGGCTGCCGCCAACAGACGCGTCTTGCCCATTCCCGGGTTTTTTTGCTCAGCCCCCGGCGGAGCCTGACCCTGACCCGGCAGAGGGTGGAGCAGGTGGGACAGACCTTGGGTCAACACTGGCACGTAAAAATGAAAGAACAGCGGCGGCACCTGGATTATCTCCAGAGCCACCTGCAACAACTCAGCCCCCTGGCCATCCTGGAGCGGGGCTACGCGGTGGCGACAAAGCTGCCGGAAGGCGTCATTATCCGGGATGCGAGCCAGGCGCCGGTGGGCGCGGCCATCCGGGTCAGAGTCGCCCGGGGACGGATGGATTGCGAAGTGAAAGAAGTGGCTTAAAAGACGGTTTTCGGTTTTCAGTTTTCGGTTTTCGGTAAAAAGATTAAGGATTTCTCTCGTTCCCAAGTTGCACTTGGGAACGACAACGGATGCCCATAGCGTTCCCAAGCACAGCTTGGGAACGAGGCAAGAGAGCAAAATTACCGAAGACCGAAGACCAAAGACCATAAACCGAAAACCGAAAACCGAAAACTGTTTTTAAAATGGCTAAGAAAGAACAACCACCCGCCACCTTTGAAGCGGCCCTGAAGCGTCTGGAAGGGGTCCTGGAATCTCTAGAGCACGGCGATCTGCCCCTGGAGGAATCTCTGGCTGCGTTTGAGGAAGGGGTGCGCCTGGTCAAGTTCTGCCAGCAGAAATTGGACGAGGTGGAAAAGCGGGTGGAGTTGCTGCTCAAGGATGACGCGGGCAAATTTTTCACCCGGCCTTTTGCCGAGGAAGAAGGGGAAGGAAATTAAAAAGAATTTCACCACAAAGACACAAAGACACAAAGGGCCACAGAGTGAAGACATTTTTTTATTTTTGGCGCTGGAAGCGCCAAAAATAAAAAATTTCATTTCTCTGTGTATCTCTGTGTCCTTTGTGTCTTTGTGGTAAAATCATTATGGACCTCAAAGCATACTTAGAAGAACGACGGGGCTTAGTCAATCGGTCCCTGGAGGCCTATCTGCCCGCAGTGCGGGGGCCGGCCTTCCGGGTGGTCCAGGCCATGCACTACAGTCTCTTTGCCGGGGGCAAGAGGCTCAGGCCCATTCTCTGCCTGGCCGGGGCGGAGGCGGTGGGGGGCGACGCCGGTGAGGTCCTGCCGGTGGCCTGCGCCCTGGAGATGATCCACACTTATTCCCTGATCCACGACGATCTGCCGGCCATGGATGACGACGACTTGCGCCGGGGGCAGCCCACCTGCCACAAAAAGTTTGATGAAGCCACGGCCATCCTGGCGGGAGATGGCCTGCTCACCGCGGCCTTCAACATTATGACGGAGGCCGCGTCCCGTTATGAGGGCCGGGAGACCGACTTGCTTGCCGTCATCCAGCTCATCGCCGCGGCCGCGGGTTACCAGGGCATGGTGGGCGGCCAGATGCTGGATCTGATGGCCGAAGGCCGGGAGGTTACTCTCAAGGAGTTGGAGACCATCCACCGCCTGAAGACCGGGGCGCTGCTCACCGCGTCGGTGCGCTCCGGCGCGATGATGGCCGGGGGAACCCGGGCGGAGGTAACCGCGTTGACCAGTTATGGGGAGAAATTTGGGTTGGCCTTCCAAGTTACCGATGATCTCCTAGATGTGGAAGGGGAGGCCGCGGAGATGGGCAAGGCCACGGGGATGGACGCGCAGCGCCGCAAGGCCACGTACCCGGGGGTGCTGGGACAGGAAGAGGCTAAGAAATGGGCGCAGCGCCTGGTGGACACGGCCGTTGCAGATCTGGAGGATTTCGGGGAGAAGGCCGAGCCGCTGCGGGAAATCGCGCGCTATCTGTTGGTGCGCCGCTCCTGATGGGAGGATTGATAAACATGGAGAAACGTCAGGGTCCACGGACGGGTCAGGATATCAACCGCTTGTTGGACACCATCAAAAGTCCCCAGGACTTGAAAAAATTGTCCCCGGAGCTTCTGGCGCCTCTGGCCCAGGAAGTGCGGGAGGTGATTATCTCCACCGTGTCCCACACCGGCGGGCACCTGGCCCCCAGCCTGGGGACGGTGGAATTGACCATCGCCCTGCACTACGTCTTTGACTCGCCCCGGGACAAAATCATCTGGGACGTGGGCCACCAGGCCTATACCCACAAAATCCTCACCGGCCGCCTGGACCGCTTCCATACCCTGCGGCAATACCAGGGGCTTAGCGGCTTTCCCAAACGCAGTGAAAGCCCCCACGACGCGTTCGATACCGGCCACAGCTCCACCTCTATCTCTGCGGGATTAGGCATGGCCTCGGCCCGCTGCCTGAAGCGGGAAACCGGGCGGGTCATCGCGGTGATCGGCGACGGCTCCATGACCGCGGGCCTGGCCTTCGAAGGGCTGAACAACGCCGGCGACCTGAACAAAAACCTGATCGTGATCTTAAACGACAACGGCATGTCCATCGCCCAGAACGTGGGCGCGCTCTCCTCCTTCTTCAGCCGCAAGCTCACGGGCCGCACCATGGTCTTCCTGAAGAGGCAGGTGGAGCACCTGATCGGCTCCTTCCCGGGCATCGGCGAGGACCTACTGCTCTGGGCCAAAAAGAGCGAGGAGTCCCTGAAGGCCTTCTTCACCCCGGGCATGCTCTTTGAGGCCCTGAAATTCAACTACCTGGGGCCGGTCAAGGGCCACCGCCTGGACCACCTGATCGAGACCTTTAATAATATTCAAAATCTGAAAGGCCCCATCCTGGTGCACGTGCTCACCACCAAGGGGAAGGGCTATGAGCCCGCGGAAACCGACCCCACGGGTTTTCACGGTTTGGGCCGCTTCGATCCCGATACCGGCATCGCCACGAAGAGCGTCAGCGAAGTGCCCTCCTATACGGAAGTGTTCGGGGACACCATGGTGCGCCTGGCCCGGGAAAACAAAAAGATCGTGGCCATCACCGCGGCCATGCCCGACGGCACCGGGTTGGTGGACTTCCGGAACCAGTTTAAGGAGCGCTTCTTTGACGTGGGCATCTGCGAGCAGCACGCGGTCACTTTTGCCGCGGGCCTGGCCGTGGAGGGCCTGCGGCCCGTGGCCGCCATCTATTCCACCTTCCTGCAGCGGGCCTACGACCAGGTGCTCCACGACGTCTGCCTCCAGAACCTGCCGGTGGTCTTCGCCCTGGACCGGGGGGGCATCGTCGGCGATGACGGGGAGACCCACCAGGGGCTCTTTGATCTCTCGTACCTGCGCCACTTGCCAAATTTGGTGGTCATGGCTCCCAAGGACGAAGATGAACTGCGGCACATGCTCTATACCGCGGTGGAGCATCCGGGCCCCGTTGCCGTCCGCTATCCCCGGGGGCAGGGGGTGGGCGTTCATTTTACCTCCACCCTGCGCAAAATCCCCATCGGCAAGGCCGAAGTCCTGGAAGAAGGGGAAGACCTGCTGATCCTGGCTTTGGGCGCTTCGGTGCACCACGCCCTGGACGCGGCCCGGCAACTGGAGGAGAAAGGTTTCAAGGCCACGGTGGTCAACGCCCGGTTTGTCAAACCCCTGGACGAGCAACTCATCCTCACGCTGGCGGCCAAATGCGGGCGGGTTCTCACCGTGGAGGAAAACGTGGCCCAAGGGGGCTTTGGCAGCGCGGTCCTGGAACTCCTTTCCGACCGCGGCCTGAGCGGCATTCCGGTGAAACGGCTGGCCGTCCCGGATCAATTCATGGAGCACGGCAAGCCGGATATCCTCAGGAAGAAATACGGCCTGGACGCTGCGGGTATCCTCAAAGGCGCGCTGGAACTCCTGGACCAACCCGCCCAGCCCAAAAAGGTGGTTTGGGGCGGCTTTAAAGGATAAGGATTTATCTCGTTCCCAAGCTCCGCTTGGGAACGCCATTGTTGGGCGAAGCTCCTGCTTCGCATTAAACAGTTCTCCCAATTTGGTGAAAAAGCAGGAGCTTTTTCTTCCATTCCGGTTCCCAAGCAGGAGCTTGGGAACCAGGAGAAAAAGTGAATCAGAATACATAGCCTCTTTTGGTGCGTGGGACGCACCCTACCCACTGATCTTGTCCATCAATACAGAAAACAGAAAACAGAAAACCGAAAACCGGCCTTCCAAAGAGCGCCTGGATACCCTCCTGGTGGACCGGGGCCTGGCCGAGACCCGCTCCCGGGCCCAGGCCCTGATCCTGGCCGGGCGGGTGGAAGTGGCCGGCGCGGTGGTCAACAAGGCCGGGACCCTGGTGCCCGGGGACGCGGTAATCGTCCTTAAGGCCGCGCCCCACCAATACGTCAGCCGGGGCGGGGAGAAGCTGGCCGGGGCCTTGGCCCACTTTCAGGTGAATCTTGCGGGCAAGGTGGCCATGGACGTGGGCGCGTCCACCGGCGGCTTCACCCATTGCCTGCTTACCCAAGGAGTGGGCAAGGTCTATGCGGTGGACGTGGGTTACGGCCAGTTGGACGCGTCGCTGCGCCAGGACCCCCGGGTGGTGGTCCTGGAGCGCCGCAACATCCGCCATCTCCCCCCGGAAGACGTGCCGGAGCAGGTGGACCTCATTACCCTGGACCTCTCGTTCATCTCTTTAACTCTGGTGCTCCCAAAGGTCCTGGAGTTTCTGCGCCCCGGCGGCGAGATCCTGGCCCTGGTGAAGCCCCAATTCGAGGTGGGCAAAGGCCAGGTGGGGAAGGGGGGGGTGGTGCGGGACCCCAAGATGCAGCAGGACGCGGTGGAAAAAGTGGCCCGTGCCGCCCGGTCTTTAGGGCTGCAGGTTAGCCCCGCCTACCCCTCCCCTCTGAAGGGCCCCAAGGGGAATCAGGAATATTTTCTATATCTTATCGCTCCTGCCGAGGGCCGAAAGCCTATTGACAAAGGCCGCGGTCCTCTTTAATATTAATCACAGTGAGTTGTCTAAATATAACGACGTTCGGTACTTAACCGCGAAAATCAGCGCTAATTTTAAGGGGAGCATTCAAAGGTCGAGAGCCTTAAAGTCCCCCTTTCCTAAAGGGGGATCTAGGGGGATTATTCGGGCGCGATTATAATCCCCCCTGACCCCCCTTTAGAAAAGGGGGGAAGGAAAACTTCTGGGGCCCCAGCGCTCTTTTTCGCAAATAAATACCATACCTTTGATGGAGCAAATCTATGGAAAACAAGATAAAAACCTTTCTGTTGTTGGGCGGCCTGACGCTCTTTCTGATCTTCATGGGCAAGGTCATCGGCGGCCGCAGCGGCATGTACATCGCCTTTATCCTGGCGCTCGGCATGAACTTTTTCAGCTACTGGTTCTCCGACAAGATCGTGCTCAGGATGTACGGGGCCCAGGAAGTTAGCGTGGCTGAGGCCCCGGAACTCCACCGCATGGTGGACGATCTGAGCCGGGAAGCGGGCATCCCCAAGCCCAAGGTGTACATCATTCCCGATGATTCCCCCAACGCCTTCGCCACCGGCCGCAACCCGGAGCACGCGGCCGTGGCCGCGACTCAGGGCATCATGCGCATCCTCACCCCGGAAGAGCTGAAAGGGGTGTTGGCCCATGAAATCGGGCACGTGCGCAACCGGGACATCTTGATCTCCACCATTGCCGCCACCATGGCCGGGGCCATCATGATCCTGGCGGATATGGCCCGGTTCGCGGCCATCTTCGGAGGCCGGGATGATGAGGAAGGCGGCGGGATTCTGGGGGTGATCGTCATGTCCATCGTCGCGCCCATCGCCGCCATGCTCATTCAGATGGCCATCTCCCGGTCCCGGGAGTACCTGGCGGACGAAACCGGCGCGCGCCTGGCCCACAATCCTCAGTCGCTGGCTTCGGCTCTGGGCAAGCTGGCCCGGGGCGCGGATACCACTCCCATGCAGGCCAGCCCGGCCACCGCGCACATGTTCATCGTCAACCCCTTAACCGGGAGCGGCATTCTTCACCTCTTCAGCACCCACCCGCCCATCGAGGAACGGATCGCCCGCCTTCGGGCCATGCGCAGCTATTGATGAAGGGATAGTGGGGGGAAGGGCCGGGATAATAGTGAGCGGTGAGCAGTGAGCAGTGAGCAGGCAAAACAAGACATGTCGGGCTATTTTTTTCACTGCTTACTGCTCACTGCTCACTTCAGCTGCCCCTCCCCTCACACCCCCATAGGCGCTAACTTGAACAATGTTTGTCATTCTGAACGGAGCGAAGCGGAGTGAAGAATCTCTATTTTCCAAAGGAAATGAGAGATTCTTCGCTGCGCTCAGAATGACAAAGAAGCCTTATGTTAGCGCTTATGCCCCACACCCCCTCCCCAACCCGCATATATTAAAAGATTCTACCGATAAGGGAGGTCTGGGTTGAAGAGACTGACCATGAGAAATAGGTTAATAAGCATAATTATTCCTCTTTGCTTGATCCTTCTAACCTTTGCAGCCTCAGGCGCAGATCTGCTGTCCCAAGGCCTGGAGGCCCAAAAAGCCGGAAAGAATGAGCAGGCCGTGGAACTTCTAGGCAAATATCTTAAGGACCACCCGGACGCGACCGCGGCCCGGCGGGGCCTGGCCCTGGCTTTGGCGGCCCTGGACCGCAAGACTGAAGCCCTGGAGGAGGTGAACCGGGGCCTGGCGGCGCATCCCAAAGATTCCGGTCTTCTCCTGGCCCAGGGGGGCATTCTGGCCGGGCTGGAGCGGCGGAATGAAGCCATTACCGCGTTTTCCAAGGTTCTCGCCTCGGACCCCAAAAACGTGGAGGCCTTGAAGGAGCGCGGGGAAAACCTGGCACAGGAAGGCCGCTTCGATGAGGCCCAGAAGGATTATGACCAGGCCGCGGCCCTGGCCCCCAAGGACCCCTGGCTCTTTTTTAAGAGGGGCATGGGTTACTTCTGCCAGGGGAAATATCCGGAAGCTGTGGCCGATTTCAGCGCGGCCATCAAGTTGGCCCCGGAGAGCCCCCTGTTTTATTTCGGCCGGGGCCAGATCTACCTGCTCCACCTGCACCA
>JACQYN010000001.1 GCA_016208235.1 Deltaproteobacteria bacterium | reverse complement strand
TCCGGGGATCTGCCAGGCCGCCCACAGCTTGTCCAATTCTCCCTGGCTCGCAACATAGCCCCGGGCCGGAGCTTTTTCACCGATGGCATTATCAACCCGCCCCCGCCATTCCTTCAGGGGCTTGATCTCGCGTACCTCCGCTTGGGCCGGCGGCACTGACAGGCAGAGCAGGCTACCGATGAGGAGCAGCCAGAGCCATTTGCATCTAACCGAAAACTGTCGTTTATTCATTTTCTGTCTTCAAAACCGCCACGAACGCCCCCTGGGGGATCATCACCTGACCCACCATCTTCATGCGTTTCTTGCCCGCTTTCTGCCTTTCCAGGAGTTTGCGTTTGCGGGTGATGTCCCCGCCGTAGCACTTGGCGGTGACGTCCTTCCTGAACGCGGAGATGGTGGAGCGGGAAATGACCTGGCCGCCGATGGCCCCCTGGATGGCGATCTTGAACATCTGCCGGGGAATTTCGTCTTTTAAGCGGTCGCACACCCTGACCCCCCAGTCCCGGGCCCTGGTGCGATGGACGATCATGGACAGGGCGTCCAGTTTTTCGCTGTTCACCAGGATGTCCAGCTTCACCAGGTCGCTGTCCCGGTAGTCCAGGAGTTCGTAATCAAAGGAGCCGTAGCCCTGGGTGATGGTCTTCAGGCGGTCGTAGAAATCGATGATCACCTCCGCCAGGGGTATCTCAAAGGTGACCTCCACCCGCCCCGGGGTGGGATAGCTGATGCGGGAATTGACTCCCCGGCGCTCCAGGCACATCTTCAAGACCGCGCCCAGGTAGCGCTCCGGCACCAGGATGGCGGCCCGGATGAAGGGCTCCTGGGAGCCCTTGATGCGGGTGGGGTCCGGGTAGTGCATGGGGTTGTCCACGGTGATGGTCTGGCCGTCCGCCAGGGTGAAGCGGTACTGCACCCCGGGCACGGTCATGATGATGCTTTGGCCGAACTCCCTTTCCAGGCGCTCCTGGACGATCTCCAGGTGCAGCAGCCCCAGGAAGCCGCAGCGGAACC
This sequence comes from Deltaproteobacteria bacterium, assembly GCA_016208235.1. Classification (GTDB taxonomy): domain Bacteria; phylum Desulfobacterota; class Desulfobaccia; order Desulfobaccales; family 0-14-0-80-60-11; genus SURF-52. Next base: position 4,337 of record JACQYN010000001.1, on the reverse strand, counting down.
CCTGGCCCAGGGCCGCGGAGGAGTCTTTCTGGTAAATCAGGGCCGCGTCGTTCAGTTTGTATTTTTCCAGGGCCTCGGCCAGGGCCTGGTAATCGTCCGCGGAGACCGGATAGATGGACGCGAAGACCACGGGTTTGACTTCTTTAAAACCCGGCAACGGTTGGGCCGCGGGCCGCTCCTCCAGGGTGATGGTGTCGCCGATGCGGGTGTCGCTCACGGTCTTAATACCCGCGATGATATAGCCCACCATCCCCGCGCTGAGCTTCTTCCGGGGATCCCGCTGCAGCCCGAAGATGCCCACCTCTTCCACCTTATGGGTGGAGTTGTTGTACATAAAACGGATCAGGTCCCCGGGCTTCACTTCTCCGTCAAAGACCCGGCAGGAAATGATGGCCCCCCGGAAGGAGTCGTACTGGGCGTCGAAGATCAGGGCGGAGAGCGGCTGATCCACGCTCCCTGTGGGCGCGGGAATGCGGTGGGCAATGGCCTCCAGGACCTCGTCCACGCCGATCCCCTCCTTGGCGGAACACAAAATAGCCTGGTCCGGGTCCAGCCCCAGTTCCCGTTCGATCTGGGCCTTGGTCCCCTCCACGTCCGCCTGGGGGAGATCGATCTTGTTGATCACCGGGATGATGGTCAGGTCGTGCTCCATGGCCAGGTAGAGGTTGGCCACGGTCTGGGCCTCCACCCCCTGGGAAGCGTCCACCAGCAGCAGCACCCCTTCGCAGGAGGCCAGGGCCCGGGAGACCTCATAGGAAAAATCCACGTGCCCCGGGGTGTCGATGAGGTTGAGCTCATATTCTTCGCCGTTATCCCCGGTATAAGGCAGGGTGATGGTGTTGCTCTTGATGGTGATGCCCCGCTCCCGCTCGATGTCCATGGTGTCCAGGAGCTGGTCCCGGAACTGGCGCTCCCCCACCATGCCGGTCCACTGGATAAGGCGGTCCGCCAAGGTGGACTTGCCGTGGTCAATATGGGCAATAATGCTGAAGTTGCGAATGTGTGGCATATTTTGTGGGTGAGTTTTTGGGGAAGGGGGCCAGGGGCCGCGGGCCGCTTACAATCCCTTCCCCAAACCCCATCCCCCAACCCCTTACATTTTTTAGTTAGGTTCGACAGGCATTTCCTTGATTTATTTTATATTTTTTGGAGGCAGGCGTCCACCTTTGCTGTGAAAAAGACGTGTGGTTAATAGGAGGGACTGATGAAGCTGGTTCCGGCACAGGCGAGACGCCTGTGCCACCAAAAAGACTTTATCTTCTGGTTCCCAAGCTCCGCTTGGGGACCCGGATGGAGGAAAAAGCTCCTGCTTTTTCACCTCCTTCACCGAAGCCCGGTTAAGCGAAGCAGGAGCTTCGCTCCCAATTGCGTTCCCAAGCGGGAGCTTGGGAACGAGTAATGGGTGGGAGGAAGGGCACAGGCTGGAAAGCCTGTACTACCGGCTTTGTAGTGGGGCGGGCCTCCGTGCCCGCCAAACTTGAGGCGGGCACGGAGGCCCGCCCCACCATCCATATAAGGGGTTGGGGAGGGGGTGCGGAGAGGGCAGAGGTCCTCGACCTCTGGCCCTCCCCCGCAAATTCCTTTACCTATTTTTTATCTTTCGCGAAGAACTTGGCCAGGCGTTCTTTGGTTTCCTGGAAATCACCCAGGCTGGAATAACCATTGATGGTTTCCAGCCGCAGGGCGTCATCCAAGGGGCGGCCAATAATGTCCAGGATCGTCTCCTTGGCGGAACGGATGGCCTGCTGCCCATTTTTCAAGATCATCCCGGCATACTCCGTAGCCGCAGCCAGGAGATTTTCAGGGGCCACCACTTGATGCACCAGGCCCAAACGATAGGCCTCTGCCGCCCCCACCTGCCGTCCGGTTAAGGTAAGATCCAAAGCCGTGCCGATCCCGGCAATGGCCACCAGGCGAACGATGCCGCCGTCTCCCTGGTGCAAACCTTGGCGAACTTCGTAAACCCCGAATTTGGCTTTTTCCGAGGCAATGCGAAGGTCACAGGCCAGGGCCAGTTCAAACCCGCCGCCCACGGCGGCGCCGTTGACCGCGGCAATTATGGGCTTGGTGATCCGGTGCTGCCCCCTGGTAAGGCCGCCGCCGATACCCGTAGCGACATTCTTGCGAATATCCAGCATGTTGGCGTGTTCCCACTTGGGGATAAAGGTTCTTAGGTCGGCCCCGGCGCAAAAAGCTCTCCCGGCCCCGGTTAAGATGGCCAGATCCAGGGCATCATCCTGATTAAAGTCGCTCCAGACCTGCCAAAGTTCCCCGTTGAGCTCATCGTCCAGGGCGTTGAGGGCTTCCGGCCGATTCAGGGTGACCCAGGCTATCCTCCCGTGTTTTTCATAAATCACTTTATCCATATCTTCCCTTCCCCTCTCTACCCTTCCAGGTCTGCCATTGTGCCTCGAATCAGATCAGCAGCAAACATTTTTAATTAAAAAAACCGGCTGGAAGCGACTTGCCGCTCCCAGCCCAGGTTCTTCACCCTGTGAGGGGTTGGGATGATGTGCAGGAGAGGGCAGATGGAGTTATACCAAGTTGCGGTCAAAAAAGTAACATTGTCATTCTGAGCGCAGCGAAGAATCTCAAAATACGAGATTCTTCACTCCGCTTCGCTCCGTTCAGAATGACAGCTCAATATTACTTCTATGACAGCAACTTGGTATTAGCCGTAAGCAGTGAAAAATAAGCAGTGAAAAAAGAATGGCCCGATAGGTCTGGTTTTTGCTGCTCACTGCCAACTGCTCACCGCTCACTGGTCTCCTGGCCCTCCCCCGCAATCTTCATCCTCCCCCTTCCCCCTCCCCTACACCCCTTCCCTTAACCTCCGCGTCTCCCCCACCCGCACCGTGGTCCGGGTAGTATCAAAATATTCCAGGAGCGGGATGGTGAATTTCCGGGAGACCTGGGTCAGGTCCTTGAACTGGACCACGGTGATTTCTTTGTTTTTCTTCAGGAAATCCACCAGCGCGCTTTTAAGCCCGGCGATGGCCTCCTGGTGGAAGTAGAGGTCTTCTTTGACCTTTACCAGGCGGCCCTGGCGGGTGAGCATCTGGAGGAGGGCCTGGAGTTGTTTGAGGGGCGTATTGAGCGCGGCCTCCACCTCCTTCAGGGTGGGGGGGGAAAGTTGCCCCCGTCGGTAGAGGTCCTCCATTTTTTGGGACAGGTCTTCCTGGGCCCCCGCCAACTGTACCTTGTGCGCAGCCAGGCGCACCAGGTCCTGCTCCAGGGCGATGCGTTTGCCCGCCACCAGGCGGTTCAGGAGGTAATTGAAGAGGCGCACCTCCATCTGGGGGGGGAGCTTCCTGCGCAGCTCTTCCTTGGAGAGGCCGGATTTGAGCGGGTTTTGCTTATGGTAGGCCGACAGGTGACGGCAGATTTCCTCCAGCTCTTCCTTGGAGAGGCCGGATTTGAGCGGGTTTTGCTTATGGTAGGCCGACAGGTGACGGCAGATTTCCTCTTCCAGTTCCTTGGCCGTGCTGGTCAGCAGAAAGCGTTGGTTCTCCGGGTCGTAGGGGAGGCATTCCCCCTTACCTTTGAGGGCATTGATCAGGACATCCAATTCTTGCCCGTCCCAGGGCAGGAGGGCCAGCAGTTCGTCCCGGGAGCGGCCCGCGGCCCCGGCTTCCTGGAGATGAAAGCGCAATGTGTCTTCCGGCGAGCCCTGCTGCAAAATCTTCAGGCCGTCTAAGACCGCGGCCTGATTGCGCTTGTGCCGGGGTGGCTGGACGTGGAGAAACTGGCCGCCCCCCCAGGTGAAGGCAGGAGAAAAACTGCGGATCACGAAGCGGTCCCCGGGTTTGAGCGCCAGGGGTTCCCGGAGAAAAAACTGCACGTTGCCCGCGCCCCCCGGAGGCAGTTCATCCGCGTCCAATAAAAGCGGCATGGCCACGGATTCGCTGGTGCCGGTGTGCAGCCGCACCGCCTGGCGGTGCTTCAAAGCCCGGGGCGCGCTGGCGAGAATTTCTAAAAACGCGTCCAGACGGCGGCTGGGGATCAGGGTGCCTTGAGGGGCCACCACCATGCCCCGCTCCAATTCTTCCTTCTCCAAGCCCTGGAGGTTGATGGCCGCGCGGTTGCCCGCCAGGGCCTCCTCCACGGATTCCCCGTGCACCTGAAGCCCCCGCACCCGAGCCTTGTAGCCCGGGGGATAGACCATGACCGCGTCCCCCACCTTGAGGGACCCGGAACCCGCGGTGCCGGTGACCACCGTGCCGAAACCCTTGATGGTGAAGACCCGGTCAATGGGCAGGCGAAAAATCCCCCGGCCCGGCTTGGGCGCCACCTGCGCGGCCAGGTCCGAAAGCACGGCCAGCAATTCATCCCTTCCT